>NZ_JACCFV010000001.1:3034002-3351004 GCF_013410545.1 Pseudoclavibacter chungangensis | reverse complement strand
GCGAGCTCACGTACGGCATGACGAGCCCCGTCTCGTCCAACTCGGGCTTCACGACGCTCGTGCAGCTCACGACGGCCCTCTCGGGCACGGGCACGGTGCTCGAACCCGCCGACATCGAGCGCACGACGCCGCAGCTCGAAGGGTTCGCGGCTGGGCAGCAGCTCGCCTCGGGGTCGAGCGGCTGGCTCGCGGAGCGCTTCGCGGAGCAGCCCGACCTCGTCGACGGGGTCTTCAACTACGAGTCGGTCCTGCGCGGCACGACGGTCGGGGGCCAGGAGCTGCAGGTGGTCATCCCCTCGAACGGGGTCGTGACGAGCGACTACCCGCTCACGCTGCTCGCGGGCGCGAACGAGGACAAGACGGCCTCGTTCACGAAAGCCGTCGAGTACCTCCTGCGCGACGACGTGCAGGAGCGCATCGCGAACGAGACGCTGCGGCGCACGACGGCGACGCCGCCGAGCGTCGACGCGACCGTGTTCGAGCTGCCCTTCCCGAACCAGCTCGACACGGTCCAGAGCCTTCTGACGACGTGGGTCGGGTCGATCAAGAAGCCCTCGAACATGGTCTTCGCGATCGACACGTCCGGCTCGATGGGCGAGGGCGATCGCATGGACCAATTGCGTGCGGCGCTCGGGGTGCTCTCGGGCGAACAGGACTCCACGTCCGGGCAGCTCCTGAAACTCCAGCCGCGCGAGCGCATCACCTACCTCGAGTTCGCGGCGTCCATCAAGTCGGAGTTCACGGTCGACATCCCGAGCGACGAGGCGGGCTACGCGAGCGCGCTCGCGACGATCAACGAGCGCACCTCGAGCTATTCGCCGCAGGGCGGCACGGCGATCTACGACACGCTCGAGACCGCGTACGAGCAGGTGCTCGCGGGCGCCGGTGACGACCGCATCAGCAGCATCGTGCTGTTCACCGACGGCGAGAACACCGACGGGATCGACGCGAGCACCTTCCGCTCGCGACACGAGCAGCTCGTGCGTGACCACCCCGAGGTCGCGAGCGTCCCCGTCTTCGTCGTGCTGTTCGGCGAGGGGGATGTCGACGAGCTCACCTCGCTCGCCGAATCGACCGGCGGCCGGGCATTCGACGGGACGTCGACATCGCTCTCGAGCGTGTTCCGCGAGATCCGGGGTTACCTGTGACCAAGCGCGGCGCGGGGAGCGGCGCGCGCCGCGCGATCCCGTGGCTCATCGGTATCGGCGGGGCGCTCGCCGTCGCCGCGCTCCTGTGGCTCGGGCTCGGCTTCGGGCCGATCGTCGCGGGCGTCATCGGCGTCGCCACCGGAGCGGGCGGTGCGCTCGTGTTCTCGCCGCTCGCACCGTCCCACCTCGAGCTCGGCGGCCCGCCGCCCGCGACCGTCGCCGAGACGCTCGCGCGCGTCGAGGAGGCCGTCGACGAGACGGAGCGCACGACCGCGCGGCTCACGAACCGGCAGCTCTGGCAATCGGGGGCCTTCACGGCCCGCGTCGACGAGCTCCTGCAGGGCATGCGCGGGCTCGCCCGCACCACCGCGCTCGCGTCGCGCCCGACGGTCGACGGCGACGTGAACATGCTCTACCTGCTCGCGACCGACTATCTGCCCGCGATCGTGAACCTCGCGATCGAGCACGATCGCATGCACTCCGCCTTCTCGGGGCGTGCGTCCCGCCAGCAGGTCGAGCAGAACGTGCACGGCCTCGAACAGCAGGTCGCCGTGCTCGGGGAGGCGCTCGATCGCGTCGAGACCGACGTCGTGCGCGGCTCGACGCAGAGCGTGTACGAGCACGCCGCGTTCCTCGAACTGCGCTTCGGGCAACTCGACACCGGCTCGGTGCTCGACGTGTCGCGGCCCCTGCCGCCCCTCGACGGGCCGACCGGCGCAGGCGATCGGGGCCGCGGGGGTCACGCTGGCGGGGCTCAGGGCACCGGGAACTCGGGTATCGCGGCCGCCGACCCCCTCGACCTCGGGCGACCGCTCGACCCCGGATCCGACATCACGACCTCGGACGGCGACGGCGGCACACCCGGACTCCCGGGCGGGCGCTGATGGTCGACTCCCGGCTCCGGCTCGCGGCGCCGGGCGCGGCCCCCGAACTCGGCGCCGGGGAGATCGTCGACGACGTGACGGCCGCCGAGCTCGACGGGCTGCTGCCCCCGCTGCCCGAGGCGGTCGAACGCGAGCTCCCGCGCCGGGCCGAGCTGTGGCTCGCGGGCCTCGACGCCGTCCCGCGTCGCTCGCCCGACTACGCGGCGCGGATCCGCCAGATCGAACATGTCGGCCGTCAGGCGCTCGGCGGCACCGCGGAGGCGCTCGGCCGGTTCCTCCAGGCCCGCCGAAAGCGCGGGCAGGGCCTCCCGGGCGGGGGCACGACGGCGATCGCCGATCGGCTCGGCGAGCTCGCGCGGCTCCTGGACACACTCGGGGCAACCGGTGCGCGGGCCCCGCGCGAGCGGCGCAAGCGGGAGGCCGCGCTCGTGCGCGTCGACGAACTGCTCGTCCTCCTTGAGCGTGATCAGGACGGACTCCGACGCGACAACGCCGTCCTCTCGGTCGAACGCCGCGCACTGTGGGACGGGCTCGTCGAGCTCGAGACCCACGAGCGATTGCTCGCGGAGCTCGACCGGGTCGTGTCCGAGCGCATCGCCGTACTCGAACGCGCGGGCGACCCCGACGCCGCCGTCCTCGACGGCGAGGTGCGCTTCGTCGTGCGTGGACGCCGTGCGGAACTCCGCACGCAGCTCGCGGTGGGCGCGCAGTCCTACCTCGCGATGGACGTCGTGCGCGCGGGCAACACCGCGCTCCTGGACGGCGTCGAACGGGCGCGCACCTCGGCGCTCGCGGCGGCGCGCACGGCGGCCGTCGTGACGCGCGCGCTCGGCGAGCGCGACGGCGACGCCGCACGTGCGCTCGCCGAGGCCGGACGGATCGTGTCGGGCGTCCGGCAGGGGGCGGACGAAGCCGACGGTGGGCTCGCGGCGACGCTCGAACGCCTCGGCGCGCGTGCGGGGGCCGGCGCGAGCGCGTCCTCGGCCGTGGGCGGCGGCGCGGTGTCACGATCACGGAGGCGCTGAGGCGCGGAAGCACTGAGGTAGCCAGGCCGGGCGCGATGTGCTGCGGCCTCGACGTCAGGCGGTCCCCACGTGGTCGGCGCACCGGATCGCAGCGGCATCGTCGTCGCACGCCTCGCACACGACGAGCCGCTCACGACAGGCGGGATCGTCGCAATTGCGCAGCCGGTGCGTGGGGGCGCCGCAACCGCGGCAGCGGCCGAGCATGGCCTCGCCGGGGCCGAACGTGACGTGCTCGCGCGCATCGAACACCGTGAGCGCGCCCTGCCACAGGCCGTCGTTCCCGAACCGTTCGCCGTAGCGGACGATGCCCCCGTCGAGTTGGTACACGCGCTCGAACCCCCGCTCGCGCATGAGCGCGGAGAGCACCTCGCACCGCACGCCGCCAGTGCAGTACGTGACGACGGGCCGCTGTTTGAGCTCGTCGTAGGCCCCGGACTCGAGCTCGGCGACGAAGTCGTGCGTCGTCGAGGTGTCGGGGACGATCGCGCCCGCGAACCGCCCGATCTCGGCCTCGATCCGATTGCGCCCGTCGAAGAAGGCGACGTCGGGCTCGGCCGCGACGAGCTCGTGTAATTGCTCGGGCGTCAGGTGCTCGCCACCCCCGACGACGCCGTGCTCGTCGACGCGCAGCTCGCCCGGTGCACCGAACGACACGATCTCGTCACGCACCCGGACGCTCAGGCGCGGGAAGTCGAGGCTCGCGCCGTCGTCGTCGAGGCCCGATCCCGCCGACCACTTCATGTCGACGTCGCGGAACGGGGCATACGACTTCGTCCGCCGGACGTATCGCTTGCACGCGTCGAGGTCACCGCCGACCGTGCCGTTGATGCCGTCGCGCGAGATGAGGATGCGGCCGCGCAGGCCGAGCGACTCGCACAGCTCCCGCTGCCACAGCCGGATCGCCTCGGGGTCCGGCAGCGGCGTGAAGACGTAGTAGAGCAGGATCTTCGCGACGGGCACGGGGCGATTGTAGGGGTGCGACAGAGGATTGCCGTGACGTCGCGGCCCCGTGCCTACGCTGTGCGACGTGAAGTACCCGCTCCGCATGCTCCTCGTCTGGCTCCGCACGCTGCGCCTCCGCGCCGTCCCGATCGGTGGGGTGTCACGCATCCCGCTGCGCGTCGCGCTCAAGGACCTCGACGTCATGCGTCACATGAACAACGGCACCTATCTCACGCTGCAGGACCTCGGGCGCACCGACTGGATGTTGCGGACGGGGTTGTTCCGGCGGTTCCAGGAACGCGGCTGGGGCGCCGTGGTCGTCGCGCAGACGATCACCTACCGCTCGTCCCTCCACTACCGCGAGCGGTTCCTGCTCGAGACGCGGCTCATCGGTGCCGATGAGAAGGCGGTGTTCATGGAGCAGCGCTTCACGGTCGACGGGCAGATCCGCGCCCGCTCGTTCGTGCGCGCACGGTTCGTGAAGCGCGAGGGCGGCACGGTCACGATGGCGGAGCTGCGCGAGGCGGTGCCCGAGATCGAGACCTTGGACCTGCGCCTGCCCGCGTGGATCGAGCCGTGGGCGGCTGCGACCGCGCTGCCCCCGTCGAAGGCCGACGCCCCGAGCGTGTGGACCGGCCCCGGGGCCGAGTGAGCGTGCGGACGCACGGACGGATTCACCTCGCTCGCGTGTGCGCGGGGTCGTGTCCGTGGGGGAACCTAGCCTGATCGCATGAGCAGCAGAGCGGTGTCCCTCCGCATCGACGGTGCGGTCGATCCCACCGAGCCCGTGCGTGCGCTCGGCGGGGTCGAAGGAGATTCAGCCGGTACCGGTAGCGGTGCCGGTACGGCCGGTACGGCCGGTGCGCGTGCGATGCACGACGAACCCCGCGTCGTCGATCACTACGAGCCGCGCGAGCCGGTCGATCTGCACGCCACACTCTCGCCGCTGTTCCGCGGTCAGGCCGATCCCACGTACCGGGTCGACGCGACGAGCGGCGATGTTTGGCGCACGTGCCGCACCGAGCTCGGGGGGGCCACCGTGTGCTTCCGTCAGAGCCGGACGGGCGTGCGCATCGTCGCGTGGGGGCCGGGCGCCGAGCGAGCCGTCGAGCTCGCGCCCGAGCTGCTCGGTCGCGGCGACGACTGGTCCGGCCTCGATCTGCGGGCGGCGCCGTGGCTCGCCGAGGTGCGGCGACGTAATCCCGGGCTGCGGCTCCTGCGCACGAATTCGGTGTTCGACGCGCTCGCGCCCGCGGTGCTCGAGCAGAAGGTGACGGGGCTCGAGGCGCATCGTGCCTGGCGCGCGCTGCACCTCGCCGTCGCGCAGCCGGCGCCGGGGCCCGTACACCTCGTGCCGAACGGCATGACCCTGCCGCTCTCGCCCGACGAGTGGCGGCACATCCCGTCGTGGCGCTGGCACCGGGCGGGCGTCGACCGCGCGAGGTCGAGCACGATCGTGCGCGCTGCGCCGCTCGCCGCGGCCCTCGAGCGCACGCTCGACGTGCCCGGCGCGCGCTCCGCCCCGGGGGCCGCACCGCGGGGCCTCGAGGCCGATGCGGCCGAGGAGGTCACGCGTCGCCTGCGTTCCCTGCCCGGCGTCGGCGTGTGGACGGCGGCCGAGACGACGCAGCGCTCGCACGGCGATCCGGACGCCCCCAGCTTCGGCGACTACCACCTGGCGGCAGCCGTGGGGTGGGCGTTCACGGGCGGCCCGGTCGACGACGACGGCATGCGCGAGCTGCTCGAGCCGTGGCGCGGGCACCGGCAGCGCATCATGCGGCTCCTCTCACGCAGTGGGCGCGGCAAGCCGCGACGCGGTCCGCGCATGACGGTGCAGGATCACCGAGACCACTGAGATCGACCGTTCCAGCCCGCCCACCCGACGCGCGGCAACCGCGCGTTCGAGTGCGGGTGACAGAATCACCGCGTGTCCCCGCTCAGCTCGTCCGCCGCCCTCCCCGTCCCCGGTGCGCCACTCGTCGTCATCGGTGACGCGTACATCGACGAGCTCTACGACGGCCGCGGCCACGTGCTCGCGACGTTCGTCGGTGGGTCCGGCGTCAACGTCGCGACCGACCTCGCCCACCTCGGTGTCCCGACGCGCCTCGTGACGTCGCTCGGCGACGACGAGGGCGCGGAACGCATCACGGGCCACCTCGAGGAGTACGGCATCGAGGTGATCCCGACGCGCAGCGACGCAGGTACGGGGCTCGTCAAGAACGAGACCGTCGGCGGTGTGACGCGTTCGTGGTTCGACGACGCGGCCCGCAGGCGCAAGGTGCGCTTCGACGAGCACCAGCTCGAAGCGATCGGCGTCGCCCCCTACGTCGTGGTGGCGGGATTCCCGTTCGACGAGCGCAAGCAGCAGCGTCGCCTGCTCGAGGCCGTCCGGCAGCCGCACAACCGTCTGCTGCTCGACGCGAACCCTCGCGCGGGCCTCATCGCCGACCTCGACGAGTTCCGCGTGAACTTCGAGCGCCACGCATCCGGTGCACTCCTCGTGCACCTCGGCACGGGCGACGCCGACCTCGTGTTCTCGTCGCCCATCGACGAGGCGTCGAGCGACCTCCTCGACCTCGGCGCCGCGAACATCCTCGCGACCGAGGGACGCCACGGTGGGCGATGGGTGAACCGGCACGGGATCGACTCGTGGGTGCCGGCCGTCGAGCCCGACGTGCAGGTCGCGGACACGCTCGGCGGCGGCGATGCGGCGTTCGCCGTCGCGGTAGAGGCCGTCGTCCGTGACGGCATCCCGACGACCCCCGCGGACGCGAGCCGGGTTCTCGATCGTGCGATGGCGTTCGCCGGTGCGACGGTGCGCCGGTACGGCGGCGGCGTGCAGGACGTGGAGGAGCTGCCGAGCGGCGCGCGCCGCTGATCGGCGTCTCCGTCGGCACGACTCGGCGCGTCCGACGGATCGTGCAGCCTCGGTCGTTATGGTCGCTCTATGCGGCCACCTTCCGACTCCGACGACCAGGACGCCGCCGAACACGCAGCACGCGCGGGACGGGGCGCGCAGCGACGGCAGACGAGCGGCATCGGGCGACGCGAATTCGAGGACGTCGACGCACGACGCGTCGAGCGTGCCGATCTCGTGCGCTCGATCATCCGCAAGCGTCGCGACGCGGCCACGGCCGAGGAACGACTTCCCGAGGAGGAGCGCACGGGTGACGCGGCCCCGGGCGGGCCGGACGACACGGTGCAGCTCCGTCGAGGCCGCCGGGCGGCGCCGGGTACCGAGCGTGGCATCGTCGCGTCGGTCAGCAGGGCGGGTGACGTCGCCGACGACGCGGCCGCGGGGGAGGCGCCGCGGGCGTTCGACGACGGCCCCGCGTCGCCGGTGGGGTCCGCCGCGACGGTCGGTGACGGCGAGGCCGTCGTCATCGTGCCGGGTGGGGTGCCCGCGCCGGGGGAACCCGACACGTCGGAGACGGTGCAGGTCGATCGGAGCGAATTGCGTCGTGCGGCCGCCGCACCCGATGCGCCCCACGCGGTGTCCGCGGAGAAGACGGTGCGCATCGATCGCGAGGAACTGCGCCGAACCCGCGGCCCGGGGGCCGCGTCGACGGCCGTGCCGGACACCTCCGACACGGTCCGGATCGATCCGCTCCGGCATCGTGCCGCGGATCCGACCGTCGACGGTGTCGTGGACGATGCCGCCCCGGGGGGCGCCGGGCACGGAGCACCGGAAGCCGAGAACCCCTTCGCGCCGCCGACGGCCGTCATCCCCGTCGTCGAGGCGAGCTCGCTCTCCTCCCCCTCGGACGCGGCACCCATCGCGTTCGGCATCCTGCGTCGATGGCGCGCGGACGCGGAGACCGATCGACAGGCGCTCGCGGAGGCACAGGCGGAGGCCCGCAGCGAGCGTGCGCGTGACCATCTCGACCCGTCGGGCGATCTGCGCCGCGCGGCGGAGCAGCCCGGCGGCGGCGATTTCCTGCGCCACCTGCTCGACGACGTCGTCCGGCCCGAGGACGCCGTCGTCGCGGGCCAGCAGCTCGGCGACCTGAATGAGCGGATCCCCGCTGCCATGTCACGCCGTGCCCGTCTCGCGCTTCGGGCGGGTGCCTTCGCGGGGCCGGGCGTGCCGTGGCTCACGGCGCCGTTCGTGAAGCGGGTCGCGTGGGCGGTGTTCGGTCGTGAGGTCGTGACCGACACCACGGATGCGCGGTTGAACGCGATCGCGCACGCGCGCGAGATCGGTGCTATCCCGCGCGTGCGGCTGCTCGGTGATCCGGTGCTGGGCGAGCACGGGGCGCACACACGTCTGCAGCGCCTCGCCGCGCTCGTCGCGGACCCGACGGTCCCGGAGGTCGAGTTCACGCTCGCCGACGTCGATCCGCAGACCTCGCTGTGGGACTTCGACGGCGCGGTCGAGCGGATCGCCGCGAAGCTCGCGCCCGTGTACGCCGTCGCGCTCGACGCGCCGCAGCCGAACGGCGCACCGGGAACGGGATCGACGCTGCTCGTGCTGCGTGCGACGGGTTCGAGGGACCTCGAGCTCGCCGTGCAGGTCTTCCTCCGGCTGCTCGACGAGGACGCGCTGTTGCAATTGCCGATGGGTATCGCGATCCCCGCGGAGTTCCCCGAGACACCCGGGCTGCTTCGCCGCGTGAGTGGTCGCGCCCACATGCGTCGGGAGGATCTCGGCGCGCCGGTGACGGTGGCCGTCACGCACGCGGGCGACCTCGCGGCCGAGCGCGTGGACGCCGTGCTCGGCGGCTGGCGGCTCGCGAGCTTCGCCGAGGAGGGCGAGGTCGCGGCGAACACGGTCCGCCTGCTCGACCAGTTGCTGCACCCGGATCACGCGCCCGCCGTGCGCGCGGAGATAGATGCCGATCTGGCCCGCGAGGCGGCGCTCGCGATCGCGATCGGGCAGGCCCGCGGGCGACCCGACCCCGTGCGGGTCGTCGTCCCGGTCGGGGCGGGGGATCCGGCCGTCGAGCGGTTGCGGTCGGTGGGTGCGGAGGTCGTGCAGCGGCTGCCGCTCGTTCCCGACGAGTCGCTCCGCCCGGCCGTCGACTATCTGCTGCGGCGCGTGGATGTCGAGACGGCGTCCGCGTCGGCGCTCGAGTGGTCGGAGGCGTCGCTCGCGGGGCGCGAGTCGATTCATCCGGACGACGCGCGGCTGCTCGACGCGATCGGTCGCATGTTCCAGCTGCCCGGTGGGCAGAACCGCCAGCAGGAGCGCGTCGACGCCGATGACGCCGCGACGGTCACGGCGGGGATCGAGCTCGAACTGTTCCCCGACGGCCTGTTCGTCGACGAGGCCGAGCCGGCGGCCGTGGCGCCCGCGCCGCCGACGCCGACGCCGCGCGATGCTCCACGAACGACGGGCGCGGACGACGAACTCATCCCCGAACTCGCGCCCGTCGACGGCGAGTTCCTGCCGCCGGGTGCATCGGCCGCGCAGCGTCCGGTCGTGCCCGACGAGGCGACCGAGAACCCGGCGGAGACGGGCCCGAGCGCCCGGCTCACCGAGATCGTGCTCGGGCTGCGGCGTGGCCGCATCCTCCGGAACACGTTCCGCAATGCGCCCGACACGGACCTGACGATCCCGGCGAACCGTGAGTGGGCGTCGCGTGTGCAGCGTCGCGTCGCGCGCAGCGAGATCGGGGTCGAGGAGGCGCGACGTCTCGTCGTGACGTCGATCGAGCAGGTCGACGAGCTCGTCGCGCGTGCGGCGGCCGCGGCACCGGCGTGGCGCGATCAGGTGGGGTGGGAGCGCGCGGCGAACCTCGAAAAGGTCGCGAAGGCCCTCGAGGCGAACCGTGCCCGCCTCATCGAGGTGTCGATGAGCGAGGCGAGCGCGACGATCGCGGACGCGGATCACGACGTGAGTCGCGCGATCGACGTCGCGAATCACGCGGCGCACCTCGCGCGGCAGCTCGATCGCATGCAGGGGGCGGCGTTCCATCCGGTGGGGGTGAGCGTCGTCGCGACGCCGTGGTCGCCGCCGGTCGCGGGCGTGCTCGGTCCGGTGCTGACGGCGCTCGCCGCGGGATCGGCCGTCGTCGCGAAGCCGTCGCCTCGCACGGCGCGGATCGCTGCGGTCGCGATCGGTGTGCTGTGGGATGCGGGGATCCCGCGGGATCTGTTGCAGGTCGCGGTGTGTGACGAGCGTATCGTCACGGACGAGCAGCTCGGGCAGCGGCTCATCGTCGACGAGCGCGTCGAGCGTGTGCTGCTGAACGGCACGTGGGAGACGGCCCGCACGTTCCTGCAGTGGCGTCCGTCGCTGCCGCTCATCGCGGGGTCGGCCGGGAAGAACTCGATCGTCGTGACGCCGTCGGCGGACCTCGATCAGGCGGCGCGCGATGTCGCCGTGAGTGCGTTCCGCTCGACGGGTCAGCGGGCGGCGCATGCGGGCAGTGTGATCCTCGTGGGTTCGGTCGCGCGGTCGGCGAGGTTCCACGAGCAGCTCGCGGACGCCGTGACGTCGATGCGGCTCGGGTATCCGACCGATCCGGCGACGGCGATCGGGCCGCTCATCGCGCCGCCGGAGCCGGAGCTGCGTTTCGCGCTCACGGAGCTTGCCGAGGGGGAGAGCTGGCTCGTGGAGCCGCGGCAGCTCGACGACACGGGGCGTCTGTGGTCGCCGGGTGTGCGTGCCGGGGTGAAGGCGGGCAGCTACACGCACGTGACGGAGTTCTTCGGTCCCGTGCTCAGCATCATGCACGCGCTCACGCTCGGCGATGCGATCGCGATGCAGAACGCGACGCCGTATGGGCTCTCCGCGGGGCTGCATTCGCTCGACCGTGCCGAGATCGCGCGCTGGATCCAGGAGGTCGAGGCGGGCAATCTCATGATCAATCGGGATCTGCTCGGTGACATCGTGCAGCGGCAGCCGTTCGGCGGGTGGAGGCGGTCGGCGGTCGGTCGGTCGTACAAGACGGGTGGCCCGAATGCGCTCATGGCGCTCGGGACGTGGCGCATCGATCCGGGGCAGCAGTCGTCGACGCTGCATCTGCGCGGTCTCGACGAGAAGGCGGTGCGGCTCATCGAGGCGGCGCAGTCGTCGCTCGACTACGACGCGTTCGATCGGGTGCGGCGGTCGGCGTTGAGCGACCAGATCGCGTGGAACGAGGAATTCGGCGAGGTGAGCGACGTGTCGAACCTCGGCATCGAGCGGAACCTGCTGCGCTACCGCCCGGCGGCGGTGACGGTGCGTCTGGCGGAGGGTGGCGATCTCGCCGATCTCGTGCGCGTGCTCGTGGGGGCGCGCGTCGTGCGGGCGGTTCCCGACGTGTCGGTGCCGTTCCCGTTGCCCGTCGAGATCGCGGGGGTGCTCGACCAGTTGCAGTTCGTGGTGCGCGTCGAGGGCGACGAGGCGTTCGCGGAACGGACGCGCAGGCGTGAGCTCGATTCGTTGCGCATCAGGCTCATCGGTGGCGATCGGGCGGCGTTCCGCGAGTCGGTCGGTGGTGATCCGGATCTTGCGCTGTGGGCGGATCCGGTGACGAATGCCGGGCGGGTCGAGCTCTTGCCGTTCTTGCGGGAGCAGACGATCTCGATCACGGCGCACCGGCACGGACGCCCGGACGATCGCGTGGCGGAGCTGTTCCCGCACGAGAAGCTCGTCGACCCGGACGCGCCGATCGGGACCGACCTGTAGCTGATCTGGAGCGGGCCCCGCGGCTCCCGCCGTGGGACTCGGCGACACGCGGGCGCGACCGGCGAGTCGGCTGATGGCGCTCGGGGTGACGTTGCGCGGACTGAAGGCGCGTGTCGGTGGCGCACGGCGAGTGGCCCGGCGGCGGGTGCTTGGCATGACGGCGTGTGGCGCCGTGGCGCGGGGGCTGACGGCCTCCGGACTGGCGATGCGCGGTCTGGCGGCGAAGCGTCGCGGCGAGATCTGACGGCGCGTGGCGCCCGTGTCGTTGCCTCCGGGGTATGTTGCTTTGCCCGGTTCGGGTCTCACTGCGCTCAGAAGGGCGGCGGGTCGTTCTCGGAATCGGCGTCTGCGTGCGCGTTGGTTTCGGTTCTCCTCGGCCGGTGTCCGCGAGGGCCGGCTGGGCGCTCGGCGTTCATATGCCCAACCGTGGACGACTCGAGCGCGGGGTCGAACTCGAACTCGGCTTCCATGCTGGTGCGTGGACGCTCGGTCGCCGGTCGAATGGTGGGCGCGATCGCGTGTTCGGAGGTGTCGAGCGCGCGAACCAGCCCCGCCGGGGCGGCTTGGGTGACGCCTGTTCCGGGTGGACTGTCGAGATCATCGTCGTGGTAGGCCCATGACGGTCTGAACCTCGGCCCGATGGGAACGGGCCGGTCGGAGTAGCGATCGCCGTTCGGCGCGAACCAGATCAACCGTCCCGGCTCGCGTTGTTCGACGCGCCAGCGGGTGGCGTGCTTGAAGGTGTGGTGTCGGCGGCACAGGTGCGCCATGTTCCCCAGCGAGGACGTGCCGCCGTCGGTGACCGCGATGGTGTGGTCGATATCGCACCGCCTGGCGGGGCGCGTGCAGCCAGGGAAGCGGCAGTGCCCGTCCCGCACGCGGAGGAACTCGCGCTGCGCCGCCGTCGGGAAGCGCGTGTCGCTCTCGCGAGCGACGCCCGTGATCGGATCGGTCAGGACCCGCAGGAACGAGGGTGCACGCGCCGCGAGTTCCCGCGCCTGCTCCACCGGAACCGGCACCACGCCGTCCAACAACGCGGGATCATCACCACCATCGAGGAGCGACAGCACGGGCACCGTGATCGCGACGCGCGCGTTGATGCCGCCGGCCGCGCCGTGCGGTGACCCGCACCCGTCGGCGGGGTCGCTGGTGAGGACGAGTTCGCACAGCAGGTCCGCGCGGATCTGATCGTGCGTGCGAGGTTCGTCCGGCCCGGTGAGGGCTTTGGCCTGTTCGGTGAGGCGGTCGAGCATTGCCGCGCCGAGGAGGGTGGGGACGTGTGCTTCGAGTCGGCTCATGCCGTCGTCCTCGTGCACGACCCGCACGCCGCGCTGCTCGCGAGCGATCTTGTGGCGCTCGTCGAGACTCTCCCGCATGAGCGTCTGCGCGGCTCGCCGCGCGCGAGCCCGCAGCCGGGCGGGCGTCTCCCGCGAGGCCCCGTCCACCACCGCTCGTTCGTACGCTTTGCGCGCCTCGTCGTCGGGCAGTCGCCTGCCTTCGGCGAGGATCACGCGAACGTGCGCGAGGGAGAGGTGCCCATCGCGGAGCATTCCTTCCGTGGTGGGGAACGCGTCGCGAAGCATGAGGCTCTCGCCGAGTTCACGCGACACGACCGGCTCGGACCGGCTGGTCGCGAGCGCGAGCTGGGCGGTGCGTTCACGCATCGCCGTCACCACCGCATCATCGCTCCCGGGAAACTCCTCCCGAGCCGAAGCGAGGGTCGCTTCGTGGATGAACGCGAGCAACTCCGCGCGGCGCGCTTCGGCTTTCGCGATGAGCTTGTCCTCGGCGCGGATCGCGTCGAGCGCCAGGTCGAAGGCTTCGTCGTGGGCACCGATGCCGTCGAGATGTTGCAGGTGCATCATGAACGCAACGTGCGGCGCGAGCGTCGCCTGACCACGCGGCCGAGCAGGCGAGTCACCACCAGCCGACGGGCGCGCGTCACCACCGACCGTCGGACGCGAGGTCGCGTCCGGGGCCGGTGCGGCGGCGGTGCCGTCGGGCTCGTGATCGTTCATACCCACACTCCATCACCACCCTCGGACAATCCGACCCGGCCCAGGAACGGAGCCGGAATCGAGAACGGGAACGGGAACGGTGACACCGTGGACCCGGGCAGGTGCGACCGCGAGAGCCCGAGACGGCGCGCATCACCACCGGCCACCGGACGCGGTGTCACGTCCGGGGCCGGTGCGGCGGCAGTGCCGTCGGGCTCGTGATCGTTCATACCCACACCCCATCACCACCCTCGGACAATCCGACCCTGCTCGGGAACGGGCCGGAATCGAGAACGGGAACGGCGACACCGTCGAACCGGCCAGACACGACCACGAGCGACAACCCGCGCCACCGCCGGCCGCCGGACGCGTGGTGGCGCCCGGTGCCGGTGCGGCAGCGGTGCCGTCGGGCTCGTGACCGTTCATACCCACACCCCATCACCACCCTCGGACAATCCGGAGATCCACTGCGACGGGCCCCAGAACGCTGCGAGGATGCCCCGCTGCGTCCGACGAGCCACACAGCAAGCCGGGTTGTTGCTACCCGGCCCGGGGCCGGGTAGCAACAACCCGGCTCTCTCGGCCAGCGGGGAGCGGCGAGCAGTGGGGAAGGGCGAACGAGAAGCTGCGAGCGGCAAGCGGTGTGCGGGACGAGGTGGCGGACGCAGTGGGGTGCGGGGTCGTGCGTCGGCGTGGTGCGGTGAGGGTACGGGGTCGCACCCCGACACAGCGTGAAGTGGGCACATTCCGGGCAGCGCATCCCTTGTTCATGTTCACTCGGGCCGACGCACGGTTGCCTCGCGGCAGTTGCTTCAGGGTGGCGGATTCGCGGCAGTTGCTTCGCGGCAGTTGCCTCGCGGTCATTGCTTCACGGCGGCTGCCCCACGACCGCTGCCGCCCCAGCACAGGTGCCACAGGAGCCCGATCCCACGGCCGCTGCCTCACCGCCGGGCCCGGACATCCGGCCCCGCGCGCATCCCTCCGCATCTCCCGCGTATCCGCTGAATCCGTCGCGCTCGCGTCGGTCTAATGTTGACCGACATGGCAACACGAGGTCGCCCTCGGGCGAACGACATCGACGCCGGCATCCGCCGGGCGGTCGTGGAACTCGTCTCGGCGCGCGGATTCAACGCGGTGACGATCGAAGACGTCGTCCGGGTGGCGGGCACGAACAAACCGGCCTTCTACCGACGCTTCTCGGGCCTCGCCGAGGCGGTCGCGACGCTGCTGACGGAGCGCTACGGGACCGACGAGGACGTCGACACGGGGTCCTTCGCGGGGGATCTGTTGGAGATCCAGCGTCGCCAGGCGACGATGTTCCGCGACGAGTTCGTCGTCGGGGCGCTCGGGTCCGGACTCGAACGCCTGCGCACCGCGCCCGAGGTCGCCCAACCGTTCGTCGACCGCTACCTCGCACCGCGCCGCCGCTTCACCCACGTGCTCCTCGCGCGGGCCGTCGAGCGCGACGAGCTCGACCCGGGCACGGACGCCGACTGGGTCGCCGACGTCCTCACCGGCCCGCTCCTCATGCGTGCCCTCATGCCCGGCCTGCCGCCCATCGACGACGAACTCGTCGACCGCTCGGTCGCCGTCACCCTCGACTCGATCGGCTACCGCGGCGACCGCTCGATGCTCACCGCCCGCTGACCGTCGGGTGCACGCTGCGTCGGAATCCGTCACGTGCAGCTCCTCTGCAACGGGTGGCGTGGGAGGATCGCGCCGGCGGTCGGGGTTCGCTCCGGGCCGGTCGACGACGGCCGTGCCCGCACCCCACGCCGCCCGTCCGCCGCCGCATCACGACATCCAGGCAGGCGCACCACGACAGGAATAGAGGACTCATGCCCTACGCAACCACGAATCCGTACACCGGAGAGGTCGTGCGGACCTTCGACGACGCGACGCCGGAGCAGATCGACGCCGCCATCGAACGGGCCGACGCGACCTTCCAGGAGTGGCGGAACACGAGCCCCGAGGAGCGCGCGGCCGTGCTCCGCGAGGCCGCCCGGCTGCTGCGCGCAGACAAGCGCCGCTACGCCGAGATCCTCACGCTCGAGATGGGCAAGCTCATCGCCGAGGCGGAGGCCGAGGTCGAGCTGTCGGCGAAGATCCTCGAGTACTACGTCGACAAGGGCGCCGAGCTCCTGAAGCCGCGCTACCTGCCGGCGGAGGGCTTCGGCAGTCAGGACGTGCAGCTCGTGAACCAGCCGCTCGGTGTGCTGTTCGCCGTCGAGCCGTGGAACTTCCCCTACTACCAGGTCATCCGCATCACGGCCCCGCAGGTGACCGCGGGAAACACGGTGCTGCTCAAGCACGCCTCGAACGTGCCGCAGTCGGCGCTCGCGATGGAGTCGCTCTTCCGTGAGGCGGGCGCGCCCGAGGGCCTCCTCACGAACCTCTTCGTGCCCCACTCGGCGACCGAGCGCATCATCGGCGACCCGCGCGTGCGCGGCGTCGCGCTCACGGGCAGCGAGCGTGCGGGCGCGGCGATCGCCGCCCTCGCGGCCGAGAACCTCAAGAAGAGCACCCTCGAGCTCGGTGGCGCCGACGCGTTCATCGTGCTCGACGACGCCGACGTGCAGAAGGCGGCCGACTGGGCCGTGTTCGGTCGGCACTGGAACGCCGGCCAGGTGTGCGTGTCGTCGAAGCGCCTCATCGTCGACGACGCCGTGTACGACGACTTCCTCGCCCGCTACCGCGAGGGTGTCGAGGCGCTCAAGGCGGGCGACCCGCTCGACCCGTCGACGACGCTCGCCCCGCTTTCGTCGCAGAAGGCGGCGGACGACCTCGCGGCACAGGTCGTGCGTGCCCGCGAGGAGGGCGTAACGGTCGAGGCGATCGGCTCGCCCGTCCCGGAGCAGGGCGCGTTCTACGTGCCGACGCTCCTGACGGACATCCCCGAGGACGGCGAGACGTTCGTCACCGAGTTCTTCGGCCCCGTCACGCAGCTGTACCGCGCCACGGACGAGGCCGACGCGATCCGCATCGCGAACGCCTCACCGTTCGGGCTCGGCGGCTCGGTGTTCACGAACGACCCCGAGCGCGGCCAGCGCGTCTCGCGCGCGCTCGAAACGGGCATGGTCTACATCAACCAGCCCACGGGCGTGAAGGCCGACATCCCGTTCGGCGGCGTGAAGCACTCGGGCTACGGGCACGAGCTGATCGACCTCGGCATCACCGAGTTCGTCAACCAGAAGGCCGTCGTCGTGAGCGACATCGACGGCTCGTTCTGATCCATCGCGTCGTCCGCGCCGGGAGTGTCGCACCGCTCACCCGGCGCGGACGACGCGCATGATGCGGTCGAGTGCCGCGTCCGACGGGAGCGTCGCGTCGCTCACGAGCACGTCGATCTCGTCGAGTGACGCGAAGCTCGTGAGGCCGCGGGTGCCCCACTTCGACGCGTCGGCGAGCACGACGCCGCTCGTCGCGCGTTCGAGGAAGCGCCGGTCGGTGGCCGCCTCCTGCAGATTCGGGGCCGTGAATCCCGCGGCGGCGTCGAAGCCGTGGCAGCCGAGCACCGCGAGGTCGAGGTGCATGCCCGCGAGGGCCTGATCGGCGACGGGGCCGACGAGCGCGTCGGAGACGGTGCGTGTGCCGCCCGTGAGGACGACGCGCTCGGGCGGCAGCACCGAGAGCGCATCGGCGATCGGGATCGCGTTCGTGACGACGGTGAGGTCGGGCACGTCGGCGATCGCGCGCGCGAACGCGAGTGTCGTCGTGCCGGCGCCGATGCCGAGCACCGCGCCCGGCCGCACGAGTTCGCGTGCGGCTCGCGCGATGCCGTGTTTGCGTCCCGGGTGGAGGACGCGCTTCTCGGCGGGTGTCGGCTCGCGGAGCGGATCGGGTGGCCGGACGCCGCCGCGCACGCGTTCGAGGAGTTGTTCGTCGGCGAGCGACTCGGCGTCGCGTCGCACCGTCATGACGGACACCCCGAGCGCGTCGGCGAGCGCGGGGTAGTCGATCGGGCCCACCTCGAGGACGTGATCGAGGAGGGCCCGGCGACGTTCGTCGGGCAGTTGTGCCATGTGCCCCTCCTCGTGTTCATCCTGTCACGTCCGGCGAGCGGTCGAGCCACAAGGCACACAGAACATCTCAAAAAATCACAGAGTTCACAAAACGCCACAAGTCGGTTAGGCTCCCGATGAGCGATCGGACGACGACGGTGCCGTCGGAGGCACGTCCCGCTCGGAACGGAGAGACCATGACGAGGGTCACGAGAACCCGGATGGCCGACGGCCGCGAGCTCCTCTACTTCGACGAGGACACGAGCCCGGCACGCGAGCCGAGCGTCGACACACGCGAATTGCCCCCACGGCCGGCGACCCCCGAGCTGCGTCAGGACGCGCTCACGGGCGAGTGGATCACGATCGCGACGGCACGGCAGGGGCGCGTGCACCTGCCCGCCGCCGAGTTCGACCCGCTCGCACCCCAGTCAGCGGACAATCCGAGCGAGGTGCCCGACGACTACGAGGTCGCCGTGTTCGAGAACCGCTCGCCGTCCTTCGGCCCCGAGCTCGGCACCCCCGTCCCCGACACGACGGGGATCCACCTCGCCGTCCCCGCGACCGGGCGGTGCGAGGTCGTGTGCTTCGCGCCGGATCGCACCGGCTCCTTCTCCACCCAGACCGTCGCACGGGCCCGCACCGTGATCGACGCGTGGGCACACCGGACCGACGAGCTGCAGCGACTCGAGGGCATCGAGCAGGTGTTCGTCTTCGAGAACCGGGGCGTCGACGTCGGCGTGACGCTCCACCACCCGCACGGTCAGATCTACGCCTACCCGTACGTGACGCCGCGCACGAAGCGCGTCGTCGAGCAGCGCGCGAAGTACGGCGCCGCGCTCCAGGCCGAGGTGCTCGCGGCCGAGCTCGCGGGTCCCCGCGTCGTCGCCGAGACGCCGCACTGGGCGGCGTTCGTGCCGTTCGCGGCCCGCTGGCCGCTCGAGCTGCACGTCATGCCCAAGCGTCAGGTGCCCGATCTCGCGGCGCTCGACGAGGTCGAGCGCGACGAACTCGCGATCCTCTCGATCCGACTCCTCGGCGCCCTCGACCGGCGCTACGACCGCACGATGCCCTACATCGCCGCATGGCATCAGGCACCCGTCCGGCATCGTGACGTGCACCTCACGTGGCAGATCACGAGCCCGCTGCGCGCGGCCGATCGACTCAAGTTCCTCGCCGGCTCGGAGGCCGCGATGGGTGCCTGGGTCGGCGACATCGCGCCGGAGCGGCAGGCCGACGCGCTGCGTGAGGCCCTCGCACGCTTCGACGCCGAACGGCCGCTGCCGTGAGCCCCGACGTGAACGGTGGAGCCGCCGCCGCGCCCGATGACCTCCTCGATCGCTTCGCCGCCCACTTCGGCCGTCCGGCCGACGGCGAGTGGAGCGCGCCCGGTCGCGTCAACCTCGTGGGTGAGCACACCGACTACAACGGGGGCGCCTCGCTCCCGTTCGCGATCGATCGCCGTGCGCGCGTCGCGGTCGCGCTCCGCGGCGACCGCACGGTCCGGGTCGTGTCGACGATCGACGAGCGCCACCACGAGTCGAGCCTCGACACGCTCGCCGAGGCCGCCGGCTGGGCCGCGTACGTGCTCGGCGTGGCCTGGGCCATCGGGCAGGAGCACGCACTCGACGACAAGCCGGGATTCGACCTGCTGCTCGACTCCGCCGTGCCCGTCGGCGTCGGCGTGTCCTCGTCGGCCGCGATCGAGGCGGCCGTGTGCGTCGCCCTCGACGAGCTCTGGGGTCTCGGGCTCGCGCGCGACGAGATGGTGCGGCTGTGCCGTCGTGCCGAGAACGAGGTCGTCGGTGCGCCGACGGGCACGCTCGACCAATCGGCCGTGCTGTTCGCGGAGCCCGATGCCGCGGTCCTCCTCGATTTCGGGACCGGCGCGAGTGAGATCGTGCCGCTCGGGTTCGAGGCGGCCGAGCTCGACGTGCTCGTCGTCGACTCGACCATCGGCCACGACCACGCCGTCGGCGAGTACGGCGAGCGGCGGCGCGAGTGCGAGGCCGCCGCGGCCGCGCTCGGCTCGCCGCTCGGTCGGCTCACGCCGGCGGAGCTCGATCGACGGATCGGCGAGCTCGACCCGCTGCTCGCGCGTCGCGCGCGCCACATCGTGACCGACACGGCGCGCACCTTCGAGGTCGCGCGGATGCTGCGCGCCGGTCGAGCCGACGAGATCGGTCCGCTCCTCACGGCGTCCCACGTCTCACAGCGGGACGATTTCGGCACGTCCGTCCCCGCGATCGACGTCGCGGTCGAGGCCGCGGTCGAGGCGGGCGCGCTCGGTGCCCGGCTCACGGGTGGCGGATTCGGCGGCGCGTCGATCGCGCTCGTGCGGCGCGCCGACGCCGAACGCGTTCGTGACGCCGTCACGCGCGCCGTCACGCAGGCCGGCCACCCCCGGCCGGAGATCTTCACCGCTCGGGCGAGCGGTGGGGCGAGGAGGGAACGATGACCCGCTGGCTCGTCACGGGAGGCGCCGGATACATCGGTGCCCACGTCGCGAACGCCCTGCTCGGCACGGGCCGCGAGGTGACCGTCGTCGACGACCTCTCGACGGGAGCGACGTCGTTCGTGCCCGAGGGTGCACGATTGGTGGAGGGGAGCATCGGCGACGCCGAGGTGCTGCATCGCGCGTTCGCGGATCCCGTCGACGGTGTCGTGCACCTCGCCGGGTTCAAGTTCGCGGGCGTCTCGGTCGCGCGGCCGATGCACACGTACCGGCAGAACGTCTCGGGAACGATCGAGCTGCTCGACGCGATGCACGCCGCGGGCGTGCACCGGCTCGTGTTCTCGTCGAGCGCGGGGGTCTACGGCACGCCGGACGTCGCTCGGGTCACCGAGCAGACGCCGCCCGCGCCCGAGTCGCCGTACGGCGAGAGCAAGCTCGTGGGGGAGTGGCTCATCGCGGATGCGCGGCGCGCCGCGGCGCTCGCGGACGAGCCGTTCTCGGCGGTGTCGCTGCGGTACTTCAACGTCATCGGCTCGGGCGAGCCGACGATCCGCGATCTGAGTCCGCACAACCTCGTGCCGGCGGTGTTCCGCGCGATCCGCGAGGGTCGGCGGCCGCGCATCAACGGCGACGACTTCCCGACGCCGGACGGCACGTGCGTGCGCGACTACGTGCACGTCGCCGACCTCGCGCTCGCACACGTCGCCGCGGCGGCGGCACTCGAGGCGGACGCGCCGCTCGACGACGTCTACAACCTCGGGAGTGGAACGGGCACGTCCGTCCGGGAGCTGCTGACGGCGATCGCCGCGGTCGCCGGTGTTCCGGACGACCCCGAGATCGGTCCCCGCCGGGCGGGCGACCCGGCCTCGATCGTCGCCGACGGCTCGCGCGCCGCGGCCGACCTCGGCTGGGCCATGCGGTGGAGTCTCGAGGACACGATCGCGAGCGCGTGGCGCGCGGAGCGGTTCGCCGACGACGCATAGGGGGTGCCCGGTCGCGCGGGCCGTGCCTGCGGCTCAGGCCGGCCGGCGGGCCGGTGCGGTCGAGGAGCGCACGACGAGTTCGGGCACGGGGTGCTCGCGTTCGTGGACCGGACGGTCCTCGAGGACGTCGATGAGGCGCTCGGCGGCGAGTCGTCCGATCTCGCCGAACGGTTGCCGGACGGTCGTGAGCGAGGGGGCCGCGTAGGCGGCGAGGTCGATGTCGTCGACGCTCACGATCGAGAGGTCCTCGGGAACGCGCCGGCCGTGCTCGTGCATGGCGCGCAGCACGCCGAACGCCATCTCGTCGCTCGCGACGAACAGCGCCGTCACGTCGCGCTCGGTCGCGAGCGCGGTCCCGATGCGGTAGCCCGACTCGGGGCTCCAATCGCCGACGAGCGGCCGGGGCGGCGTGATGTCGCGGGCGCGCAGCGCGACCTCCCAGCCGAGGCGCCGGTCGCGTGACTCGAGCCACTCGTCGGGGCCCTGGAGGTGCACGACGGTGCGGTGCCCGAGCCCGAGCAGGTGCTCCGTGGCGAGTCTGCCGATCGCGACCTGGTCGACGCTCACGGTCGGGATCGCGGGCGCCGACGCGTCGATCGCGACCATCGGGATGCGCGCGGCCCGGGCCGCGAAGTCGCGGTGCTCGGCCCCGACCGGCACCGCGAGGAGGATCCCCTCGGCGCCCTGCGAGGCGACGCGGTCGAGCGTCGCGATGACGCTCTCGGGCGTGAGGTCGGGGGCCGCGGCGGTCGTGACCGAATAGCCCGCGGCGACCGCGGCGGCCTCGACCCCGAGCCCGAGGGCACTCGTGGAGTAGCGCGCGCTCGACACGGTGATGACGCCGAGCTGGCGCGTGCGGCCGGAGGAGAGCGACGCCGCGGCGGCGTGCACGCGGTAGTCGAGCTTCTCGACCGCGTCGAGCACCTTCGCGGCGGTGGCAGCGCGAACATTCGGATGTCCGGCGAGCGTGCGGCTCACGGTTTGCGGCGAGACGCCGGCGAGCCGAGCGACATCGCTCATGTTCGCTGCGGCCTTGTGCTTCTCGGGTCCACGCATATCGAAATGATATCCGCACGAAGCCGTCTCGGATTCGTCTTGCGGTGTCGGAAGGGGCGTGTCATCATCATTGATATCGCTACCATTCTGGTGGCGGCTCGATGGTCAAGGGAGACTCCAGGTGAGAGCCACGCGCATTCTGCAGGCAACATGCATCGCCGCCGCCTCGACGCTCGCGTTCGCGGGCTGCACGAGCGGCACGAGCGGCGACGGTCCGGTCACGATCGAGTTCTCGGGCTGGGCGCCCGGGTACGCCGAGGCCGTCACGGCGTTCAACGCCGCGCACCCCGACATCCAGGTCACGTACACCGAGATCTCGCCCGGTACGAAGGGCGGCTACGAGACGCTGCTCAACGGCGTGACGGCGGGCACCTCAACGTGCCTCGCACAGATCGGGTACGAGTCGCTCACGAGCTTCGTCGCGAAGGACGCGCTGCTCGACGTGAGCGAGTACGCGGACGCCTCGTCCGAGAAGTTCACGCCCGGCTCGTGGGCGGCGGTATCGCTCGACGGCGCCGTCTACGGCGCACCCGTCGACATCGGCCCGGTCGCCCTGTTCTACCGGACCGACGTCTTCGAGGCCGCCGGTGCCCAGGTGCCCACCACGTGGGACGAATACGCGGCGCTCGGTGTGAAGTTGCGCGAGGCGAACCCGAATACCTACCTCACGAGCGACTACCTCGACTACAACTACGCGGGACTCGCGCAGCAGGCCGGTGCCCCGTGGTTCGGCATCGACGGCGACTCGTGGACCGTGTCGATCGACTCCGACGCGAACACGAAGGTCGCCGACTACTGGCAGGGCCTCGTCGACAAGGACCTCATCTTCCCCGCGACCACGTGGGACCCGGCCTGGAACCAGGGCCTCGCGGACGGCTCGATCGCGAGCTACATCGGCCCGGCGTGGATGACGGGCATCCTCAAGGGTGATGCAGCGGACGGTGCCGGCAAGTGGGCCGTGGCGCCCGTGCCGCAGTGGAAGGCGGGCGACGCGGTCGGTGCGAACGTCGGCGGTTCCGCGACGGCCGTGCTGAAGACGTGCGCGAACCCCGAGGCGGCGTGGACGTTCGCCGAGTGGATGTCGACCGACGAGTCGGCGTTCGGTGGGCTCGTCGAGGCGGCGGGCCTCTACCCGGCCGCCGTGGCGCTCGCGGATCTGCCTGCGCTCACCGAGCCCGACGACTACTTCGGCGGCCAGGTGACGGGGGAGGTCTTCGCGGCCGAGGCCAAGACGGTGCCCGACACGTGGGTGTGGGGCCCGAACATGCCCGCGACCGTCACGGCGCTGAACGACGGCCTGAGCGGCGCATGGCACGGCACCGGGACGCTCAGCGAGGCGCTCACGAAGGCCCAGGATGCGACCGTGTCGACCCTCACGGGTGACGGACTGAGCGTCAAGTAGTCCCCTGGGGCCGCGCGGGGCGGCGACGAGCCGCCGTCGCCCCGCGCCGTCGCCCGCCGACTCGACGGCTCCGCGCCCGGCGGAGGCGGCTCGCGGGACGGACGGCAATGGCGCCCCGCGGGTGCCCGGTGGACTCGGCTCGCGCCATGTGCGGCCGTGGTGCCGCGCCCCCGTACCGAACCGGTGTGCACGCTCGAGCGTCCGGACGATGTGCCCGCGCACGAGTTGAACGACGTGAACGACGTGAACGACCTGAACGACGAGGAGAGACGATGACCGACACCGTGTCCCGGCAACGCGCCGATACGGGCGGCGCCGACGACGGGTCGCACCGGCGACGGGGCCGCGAGGCGGGCCACGCGCGCACCGCCTGGCTGTTCCTCGCCCCCTTCGGCCTGCTCTTCCTCACGATGTACGCCGCTCCCATGCTGTTCGCGCTGTGGCAGAGCCTCTTCGTCGAGCGGCGCAGCGGCCTCGGCCTCGGCCCCGCGACGTCGACATTCGATCCGCTCGGCAACTACGTCCGCGCATTCAGCGAGGGCGACTTCGTCGGCAGCCTCCTGCGCGTGCTCGCGTTCGGCGTCGTGCAGGTGCCGTTCATGCTGCTCCTCGCGCTGTTCCTCGCCCTGCTCATCGACGCGAAGTCGGCACGCCTCAAGAGCTTCTTCCGGCTCGCGGCGTTCATGCCCTATGCGGTGCCGGGCGTCGTCGCCGCCATCATGTGGGCTTTCCTCTACACGCCCCTGTCGAGTCCGATCCTGCAGGGGATCCAGGAGGCGACGGGCTGGCAGGTGCCGATCTTCGCCGACACGACGACGTCGCTCGCCGCGGTCGCGAACGTCGTGACCTGGTCGTGGGCCGGGTACAACATGATCATCATCTACTCGGCGCTGCAGACGATCCCGGAGGAGCTCATCGAGGCCGCCGAACTCGACGGCGCCGGGCCGTGGAAGATCGCCCTCCGCATCAAAGTGCCGATGGTGCGCCCGGCGCTCATCATGACGTGCCTGTTCTCGATCATCGGGTCCGCCCAGCTCTACAACGAACCGCGCGTGCTGCAGCGCGTGTCGCAGGGCGCGATCGGGTCCGAGTTCACCCCCATCATGGCGGCGCAATCGAGCCTCGCCGCCGGGAACTACCCGCTCGCGGCCGCGCAATCGGTCGCGCTCGCCCTCCTGGTCGGCGTGCTGTCGTTCGTCTTCCTCCGGATCTCGCAGCGAGGAGACCGATCGTGAGCGACACCTCGCGGCCGTACCGCACCCACAACCTGCTCGTCACGAACCTCCTGCTGGGCATCTCGGCCCTGTACTTCCTCGTCCCGATCTGGTGGCTCGTCGTCACCGTCACGCGCGAACCGGGCCGCACGTTCTCGGGCAACGGGCTCTGGTTCGACGGCTTCGGGCTGTTCGAGAACATCGCGCTCGTGTTCGCCGAGAAGGACGGCATCTTCGGCGTCTGGCTGCTCAACTCGGTGCTCTATGCGCTCGTCGCGGGCGCGGTCGGCACGCTCCTGTCGGCGCTCGCCGGGTTCGCGCTCGCGAAGTACCGGTTCTCGGGCCGCGAGGTCGTGTTCGGTGTGATCCTCACGGCCGTGCTCATCCCGAAGGTGCTGTTCACGCTGCCGCTGTTCCTCATGTTCAACGCGCTCGGCATGCTCGACGGGCCCCTCAACCCGCTCACGTTCCTGCTGCCGAGCATCGTGAGCCCGTTCGGTGTGTACCTCGCACGCGTGTTCGCGGCGCAATCGGTGCCGGACGAGGTCATCGAGGCCGCGCGGCTCGATGGGGCGGGCGAGTTCAAGATCTTCTTCCGTATGAGCATGCCCATGATGAGTCCGGCTCTCGTGACGATCTTCCTGTTCCAGTTCGTCGAGGTGTGGAACAACTTCCTGCTCCCGAGCCAGCTCATCACGAACCGCTGGTTCCAGACGGTCTCCGTCGGGCTCGTCACGTGGTCGGACTCGAACGGACAGGTGCCGGCCGGGACGGTCATCACGGCCGCGTTCATCTCGACGATCCCGCTCGTCGTCGCGTTCCTCTGCCTGCAGCGCTTCTGGCGCGCGGGCCTCACCGCGGGAGCCGTGAAGTGAGCGACGACACGGGGCCGGGCGTGCTCACGATCGGTGACGGCGAGTTCCTGCGCGACGGTCGGCCGCACCGCATCGTGTCCGGTGCGCTGCACTACTTCCGCGTGCACGAGGAGCAGTGGGCGGATCGCATCGCGCGGCTCGTCGCGCTCGGCGTGAACACGCTCGACACGTACGTCGCGTGGAACGCGCACGAGCGCACGGAGGGCGACGTCGACTTCACGGGCCGCAGCGACCTCGGCCGCTTCCTCGACCTCGCGGCCGACGCGGGGCTCGACATCGTCGTTCGGCCGGGGCCGTACATCTGCGCCGAGTGGAACAACGGGGGGCTGCCCGCGTGGCTCACGCACCGCGTGCAGCAGCCCCGCAGCACCGAGGCGGCGTATCTCGAGGCGACCGAGCGGTGGTTCGACCGGCTGTTGCCGATCGTCGCGGAACGGCAGGCGACGCGCGGCGGTCGCGTCGTCGCGGTACAGGTCGAGAACGAGTACGGCAGCTACGGCGACGAGGCGGCGTTCCTGCGCTGGAACGTCGACGCGCTGCGCTCGCGGGGGATCGACACGCTCCTGTTCACGGCCGACGGTCCGACCGATCTCATGCTCGACGGCGGCACGATCGACGGCGTCATGGCGGCCGCGACGCTCGGCTCACGCGCGGCGGAGGCGGAGCGCCTGCTGCGGGCGAGGCGAGCGGGAGAGCCGTTCTTCGTGGCCGAGTTCTGGTGCGGCTGGTTCGATCACCGCGGGGAACGCCACCACCGGCGCACGCCGGATTCGGCGGCGGCCGAGCTCGACGCGATCCTCGAGCGCGGCTCCGTGAGCATGTACATGGCGCACGGCGGCACGAACTTCGGGCTCGACGCGGGGGCGAACTTCGACGTCGTCGTGCAGCCGACCGTCACGAGCTACGACTACGACGCACCGATCGGCGAGGACGGCACGACAGGCGAGAAGTTCGCTGCGATGCGCGAGGTCATCCTGCGCCACCGCGGCATCGAGGCGCCACCGTTGCCGCCCGCGCCGCGCTTCGTCGCGCCGCAGCGCGTCGCGCTCCGGCGGCTCGGCGGGCTCGACCGCTTGCACCGCTCGGCGGTCGTCGACGACGTGCGGCCCCGCTCGTTCGAGTCGCTCGGACTCGACGCCGGTCTCGTGCGCTACACCGCGACGACCGTCCTTCCCGAGGGCGCGACGCCCCTCGTGATCGAGGGGCTCCGGGACCGTGCGACCGTGCGGATCGACGGCGCGATGATCGAGACGGTCGAGCGCGGCGACGGCGCACCCGTCGAGCTCACGGTGCACGGCGAGGGGCGTGCGGTGACGCTGGAACTGCTCGTCCGCCACCTCGGACGCATCAACTACGGTGGCCGGCTCGGGGAGTCGAAGGGGGTGGGGATCGTGTGCGTCGAGCGGCGCCGTGTGCTCGGGTGGCGACACGAGGTGGTGCGGCTCGACACGCTCGAGCACGACGAGGCGGAGGTTCCGCCCTCGGACGGAGCGCCGGGAGCGGACGGGACCCCCGGTGCGTTCGAGGCGACGGTCGAGCTCGACGAGCGCGCCGATGCGTGGCTCGGCGTCGAGGGCGCCGTGGAGGCGTTCGTGTGGGTCAACGGGTTCGCGCTCGGCAGGCTGTGGGCCGAGGGGCCGCAGGTCACCCTCTACGTTCCCGCGCCCGTGCTGCGGCCCGGGGCGAACACGGTTCGAGTGCTCGATCTCGAGGGGGCGCCCGTCGCCGTCACGCTCGGGCCGGATGCCGATCTCGGGGAGGTCGACTTCTACGGCGTCGAGGACGTCGGCTGACCGGCACCCCCGAGCAGGGGGTGTGGGCGGCGTTACCCTCACAGCATGAGGGCAGCGCACGACGACGTGATCGAACGACTCCGACTGGCGGTTCCGGGGCGGGTGGTGACCGACGCGGACGTGCTGGAATCGGCGCGAACCGACCGCTCCGGCACGTTCGCGTCGGGGCGTCCGATCGCGGTCGTGTACGCCGAGTCGATCGAGGACGTGCAGGCCGTGTGCCGCATCGCGGACGAGACCGACACGCCCCTCGTGACGCGCGGGGCGGGCACTGGGCTCGCGGGCGGCGCGATCGCGGGCGACGGCGAGATCGCGCTGTCGACCGAGCGGATGTGCCGCGTGCTCGAGATCTCGGCCGAGAACCAGCTCTGCGTCGTTGAACCGGGCATCCTCAACGGGGACCTCAATCGGCAGCTCGCGGAGCGCGGCCTGTGGTGGCCGCCCGACCCGGCGTCGAAGGACATCTCGACCGTGGGCGGGAACATCGCCTCGAACGCGGGCGGCCTGTTGTGCGCGAAGTACGGCGTGACGCGCGAGGCGGTGCTCGCCCTCAAGGTCGTGCTCGTCGACGGCACGCTGCTCGAGGTCGGCCATCGCACCGTGAAGGGCGTGACGGGGTACGACCTGTGCGCGCTCATGATCGGCTCGGAGGGCACGCTCGGGATCGTCGTCGAGGCGACGCTCAAACTGCGCCCCGCCGTGATGGGCGTCGTGCCGACGATCGGCGCGTACTTCGATTCGATCGCCGATGCGGTCGCCGCCGTGGCTGCCGTGACGGCGGCGGGACTGCAGCCGGCGATCATGGAGCTCATGGACCGCAGCATGCTCGAGGCCGTTGCCGCGCACACGGGCCTCGACCTCGCATCGGCCGGGACCGCGTACCTGCTCGTGCAGACGGACGGCCCGAACGCGCTCGCGGAGGCACAGGCGGTGCTCGTCGAGGTGCAGGCGGCGGGCGGCCGGGCCGAGATCACGACCGACCCCGACGCGGCTGCGTCCATGGTGGACGTGCGCCGGCAGGGGCTGCCGGCGATGGAGGCGTTGGGGGCGCTGCTCATCGAGGACGTCGCGGTACCGCGCGACCGGATGGCCGAGATGTACGCGCGCATCGAGGAGATCGCGGAGCGCTACGACGTGCTCATCCCGACCCCGGCACACGCGGGAGACGGGAACCTGCACCCGACGTTCGTGTTCGAGGGCTCGACGAGCGACGTGCCCGATCGCATCTGGGACGCGGCCCGCGAACTGTTCCGGGCGGGGCTCGAGCTCGGCGGCACGCTCACGGGCGAGCACGGGGTCGGCGTGCTCAAGCGCGCGTTCCTCGGCGACGAGCTCGGTGACGCGCAGTACGAGATCCAGAAGCGCATCAAGGCCGTGTTCGACCCGAAGGGACTCCTGAACCCGGGCAAGGTCTTCGGGAGCTGAACGACGGGGCGCTCGCCGCGGCCGACAGGCGTCCCGGGCGCAGTCGGCCACGCTGAGCCCCGTCGGCGGTCCGACTGTCGAGTTCCTCCTAGCGTTTCGTCCGCCGACTCGCGCAAAGTGGGCCGATGGGAAGCACGAACTACTCCTCGACCTTCATCCGTGTCGCCACCGACTGTCCAGTCGAGTCGGGGGAGGAGCCACCGACGCGCGGTGCGGCTCCGAGCGTCGCCGCACTCCAGTACGAGCTCGCGAGTCGACGGCCGTACGTCCTCACGAGCGACGACCTCCTCTTCGAGGTCCACGCGATCCGTCGCGCAATCCCCGCCGACGCGCGCGCCGCCGAACGGGACGCGTTCTTCGCGAAGTCACAGGCCTGCCTGCGCGCGTCACCGCTCGCCAAACGCTACGGCTGGGGCATCCACCACGACGCCGACGGCCACATCGCGCTCGTCCCGCTCGGAACCGACGAGTACCGCGTGCTTGCCGACGACCCCACCCTCACCCAACTCACTGCCATGCGCTCCAAGCGCGCATGACGACACGTGTCCGGTGGACACGGCCGCGACCGGTCCATGGGGGAGACCATCTTCACTTCGGGAAGCGTCGACGTCCAGCGTCGAACGCCGACGAGTGGGCCCGTCCAACGCAACCGTCACTATTGCGTCGTCTGACGGAGCGTTGCCCGCCGTGACGGACCCGATGGCCCCAACCCCGGTTCGCCTGTGATCGTTGGACGATCCGGGAGATGCCGGTGCGAGACGGAGAGGTGCGGCGATGGCGACGACGGAGCAGCGATCCGGAACCCGTGCGGCCCCGAGCGGGCGTCTCGTGCGCGTCGCGTGGGACGACGAACGCGCCGTCCGACTCCGCAGCGAGATGGACGACGAGCTCCGCATCCGCTACGCCGGGCGCGAGCGCACGATGTCCGAGGCCGAACGTATCGCGCGGACCTCGGGCCTGCTCGTCGTCGATCCGGCCACGCTCGTCACGACGCTCCTCGCGGTCGACGAGGCGGATGAGCCCGTCGCCCACCTCGCACTGCGCCGCCTCACGGGCGCCCTCGCCGACTCGATCGAGATCAAGCGCCTCTTCATCCGCCGCACCTCGCGCGGCACGGGCCTCTCCGTCCGCCTCATGCGCGAGGCCGAGCACATCGCCCGCGGCGAGGGGGCGCGACGCATCGTCCTGCAGACCGGCAACCGCCAGCCCGACGCCGTCGCGCTCTACGAGAAGCTCGGCTATACGCGCATCCCCCTCTACCCGCCGTACCTCGACCTCCCGAACTCGCACTGCTTCGAGCTGCCACTCGCGGCGTGAACGCGATCAGGGGGACCGTTTCGAACGGTCCCCCTGTTCGGATCGCGCCTGATCGGCTCGTGCGAGCTCAGGCCTGGCGCGCGAGCGCCCGTGCGAGCCGCACCGCCGCCTCGTCCAGCCGCTCGACCGAGGTGTCGCCGCACGAGAGCCGCAGGTGCCGCTCGGCACCGTTCCCGGTGCCCGAGGCGAAGAACGACCCGCGCTGGTACTCGACGCCCTCCGCACTCGCGTCCGCCGCGAGTCGATCCGCATCCACGGCGTCGTCGACGAGCCGCGGCCACAGGAAGAAGCCGCCATCGGGCACGCGCACCTCGAATGCGCCCGGCGCCTCGCGTTCGAGCGCCGTCGCGAGCCCCTCCGCGCGCGAGCGGTACAGCTCGCGCGCGACCCCGAGCGTGCGATCGAAGAGGCCCTCGTCGCTCGTCAGCAGTTCCGCGATCGCCGATTGCACGAACAGCGACGTGTGCGAGTCCTGCCGACTCCGCAGCGCGACGACGTCCCTCGTGAACCGCTCCGGCAGCACGAGCCACCCGAGCCGCAGGCCTGGCCCGAGCGTCTTCGTGAACGTGTTGATGTGGATGACGTGATCGGACTCGTTGAACACCGCATCGTCCTGCGGCTCGCCCGCGAACCGCAGCTCGCGATACGGATTGTCGGCGAACACGACGAAGTCGTGCTGCTCGGCGAGTTCCACGAGCCGTCGCCTCGCCGCCGTCGGCAGCGTGCCCTGCGACGGGTTGTGGAAGTCGGGCACCGTGTAGAGCCCGCTCGGTCGCGCGCCGTCGGCGAGCCGCGCCTCGAGTGCGTCGATGTCGAGGCCCTCGGCACCGACCGGGACGGGCAGCGGGACGCCCGCCGAGAGCTCCAGGCCGCGCAGGAACAGCGGGAAGATCGGGTCGTCGACCGCGACCGTGCCGCCGCGCTCGACGACCGCCTGGATCGCGAGCGACAGGCCGTGGAAGCCGCCGTTCGTGATGACGATGCGTCCGACGTCGACCCCCTCGCGCGCCGCGATCCACTCCCGCAGGAGCGGCAGTCCCTCGGTGCGGCCGTACTGCAACGCGGGAACCCCCGGCACCGCGAGTACGCGTGCGGTCGCCTCCGCGAGCTCCCGCGTGGGCAGCACCGCCGGGTCGGGGATGCCGCCGAGCAGTTCGATCGCGTCCGCGCGGCGTTCCCGCAGTGTCGCATCGCCGAACCCCTTCGGGGCCGACAGGCCGCGGATGAGCGCGGGACGCGCGTCGGTGTCGCCGCCGTCGGACGCGGTCGGGTCGGTCGTCGGTGTCGTGCTCGGTGCCGCGGTGTGCAGTGTCGAGGTCATGCGCGTGCCTTTCCGTGCGTGCGGTCTGAGGAGGTCGTGTGGCCCGTGGGTGTCGTGTGGTCGGTGGAGCTCGTGTGTGCGAGTTCGGGCTCGCCGACGGGGACGGCGCGGGCCTCGGTCGCCGCGGCACGCACGAGCGACGCCTCCGGCGACGGGATCGCCGCGATGAGTGCGCGCGTGTAGTCCTGCTCGGGGTGCGAGAGCACGCGCTCGACCGGCCCCTCCTCGATGACGCGTCCGGCGCGCAGCACCGAGACCGTGTCGGCGATCTGTCGCACGAGCGCGAGGTCGTGCGACACGAACAGGTACGTGAGCCCGAGCTCGGTCTGCAGGTTCGCGAGCACGTCGAAGATGTCGGCCTGCACGCTCACGTCGAGTGCCGAGGTCGGCTCGTCGAGCACCGCGATGCGCGGGTGCAGCACGAGCGCGCGAGCGATCGCGACGCGCTGTCGCCGCCCGCCGCTGAGTGCCGCGGGTCGGCGGGATCGCAGCGCCTCGGCGAGCCCGACCGCGTCGAGCGCCTCGGCGACGCGGGCCCGACGCTCGGCCCGGCTCCCGACGCGGTAGCGGTCGAGCGGTTCGCGCACGATGCGCTCCACCCGCCAGGTGGGATCGAGCGACGTGAACGGGTTCTGGTACACGAGCTGCAATTGCCGGCGCACGTCGCGGAGATCCGCGTCGCCGCGGCCGTCGACCCGCTCGCCGTCGATGCGGATCTCGCCCTCGTCGGCCGACTCGAGCCCGAGCAGCACGCGGATCGCCGTCGTCTTGCCCGAGCCCGACTCGCCCACGAGCGCGTGCGTCGTTCCCGCCGCGACCCGGAACGACACGTCCTCGAGGGCCGGCGGTACGTCCGGGTCGTCGGAGAATCGCTTCGTCACGCCGGACACCTCGATCCGGGGCACGTCGGGCCGGGCGGTCTCGCGCTCGGCCGTCTCGTCTCCCGCCGCCGCGGCGTCGGCCGCGACCCGCTCGCGCACGACGGCACGTCGGCTCGCGTACTGCTCCGGATTGAGCGCGGGCGCGTCGGCCTGCAGACGTCGCGTGTAGTCCGAGCGCGGATTCGCGAACACCTCCGCAGTCCGGCCCGCCTCCTGTACGCGCCCGTCCTTCAGGACGACGACCTCGTCCGTCCGCTCCGCAGCGATCGCGAGATCGTGCGTGATGAGCAGCAGACCGAGGCCGAGCGTGTCGCGGAGCTCCGAGAGCAGGTCGAGGATGCGGCGCTGGATCGTCACGTCGAGCGCGCTCGTCGGCTCGTCCGCGACGAGCAGCGCGGGCGAGGGCAGCACGGCGAGCCCGATGAGTGCCCGCTGCAGCATGCCGCCCGACAGCTCGTGCGGGTAGGCGCGGTACACGCGATCCGGATCGGGCAGCCCGACCCGTTCGAACACGTCGAGGATGCGCTCGCGGCGCGCCTCGTGATCCGGTTCGTCGAGCAGCGCCGCCGCCTCGAGCGCCTGCGCGCCGATCGTGCGCACGGGGTTGAACGAGTTCGCCGGGTCCTGCGGCACGAAGCCGATGCGGCGTCCGCGCAGTGGCCGGAACCGCGACTCGGGCACGCCGAGCACGTCGGCGCCCTCGAGCTCGACGGTGCCCTGCGCACTGGCCCCGGCACGCGGCAGCAGCCGCAGCACGGCGCGCGCGATCGTCGACTTGCCGGAGCCGGATTCGCCGATGAGCGCGAGGCTCTCGCCCGCGCGCAGCGAGAAGCCCACGTCGTGCACGACCTGCGTGCGGCCGTAGGCGACGCGCAATGAGTCGACGCGCAGCAGCGGGGCGGCGGGGGTGGTGGTCGTGGTGCTCATGGTCGCCTTCCGATCGTGGTTCGGCGGATTCGTTCGGTCGGTGGTCAGGAGGTCTTGCGCAGCCAGCGGCTGATGCGGTTGACGGACAGCACGGTGACGATCGTCACGACGGCGGGCCAGAACACGAGCCACGGGGCCGTGAGGTAGTCCTTGCCGTTCGAGATGAGCAGGCCCCAATCGGATGCGGGCGGCGGGTCGCCGTAGCCGAGGAACGCGAGCCCGGCGATCACGAGGATCGAGAGTCCGAACTGCAGCACGGCGAGCGTCAGCACCGAGCGCGACGCGTTCGGCAGCACGTGGAGCACGAGAATGTGCCAGCGCGAGCCGCCGACGAGGTGCGAGGCCTCGACGAACACCGAACGGCGCGTCTTCATCACCTCGGAGCGCATCACGCGCGCGAACACGGCGACGGCGGAGATGCCGGTCGCGATCGCCGCGTTCACGGTCTGGAACCCGAGTGAGCTCACGACGATGACGGCGAGCAGGAAGCTCGGGATCGCGAGCAGCACGTCGACGACGCGCGAGAGCACCGTGTCGCTCCAGCGGCCGAGGAACCCGGCGAGCAGCCCGATCGCGCCACCGACGACGACCCCGATCCCGACCGCGATGAGGGCGCTCGTGACCGACGAGCCTGTGCCGTGGATCACGCGCGACAGCACGTCGCGGCCGATGTGGTCGGTGCCGAACAAGTGCGCGGCGCTCGGCGCCTGCAACTTGTCGGCCGGGACGCCCTCGATGGGGCTGTACGCCGTGAACCAGCCGGGGACGAGCGACCACGCGAGCACGACGAGCAGCACCGCGAACGAGAGGAGCACGGTCGGTGGCACGTCGACGACGACGCGGCGCAGCGCGTCGAGGACGCGGCCGCCCGGGGTGGGGCCGGTGCTCGTGCGGGACCCACCGGTCGTGCCGGTGGAGGTCGACCGGATCGGCGCGGTCTTCGCGGCGTCCGTCGTGGGACGGGGTGTGGTGGCGGTCATTCTGGCCTCGCGGTGGTCGTGATGGCGGTGAGGGGCGTCTTCGCGACGTCCGGGGCGGTGGTCGCGGCCGCGGGGTCCGCCACCGCGGGCACGCGCTTCACGCGCGCGCCCTCGATGCGCACCCGCGGGTCGAGCAGCGGGTAGCTGAGGTCGGCGAGCAGGTTCGCGACGACGAACACGACGGCCGCGAGCGACACGACGGCCTGCAGCACCGGGAGGTCCTGCGAGCTCACGGCCCGCTGAACGACGCTGCCGACGCCGGTACGGCCGAAGACGGTCTCGGTGATGAGCGAGCCGCCGAGCAACTCGCCGATCGTGAGCGCGATGACCGTGACGACCGGCAGCGACGCCGGCTTCACGAGGTGCGCCGCGAACAGCCGCGTGCGGCCGAGTCCGCGCGAACGGGCGACCGCCGCGTAGTCCTGCGACGACTCGTGGTCGAGTCCCGCGATGAGCACCTCGGCGATCTGCGCCGAGACGGGGATGCCGAGCGCGACCGCCGCGAAGAACGTACCCCACGGGCTCTCCGGGTCGATGATGCGGAACAGCCCGAGACCGAACGCGAAGACGTGGATGAGCAGGAGGCCGATGACGAAGTTCGGCACCGAGAGGAACAGCGACGGGAACGCGCGCAGCACGCCCTGCCCGTACTTCGGGGGCAGCACCTGCGTGCCGTAGGCGATGAGCGAGGCGAGCACGATCGCGACCGCGAGCGCGCTCGTCGCGAGCACGAGCGTCGACGGCAGTGCTTCGCCGATGATCTGCGCGACGGGCAGGTTCGAGCGCAGCGAGATGCCGAAGTCACCGACGAGGAAGCGGGAGAGCGACGTCCACAGCTGCACCACGAGCGGTTGGTCGAGTCCGTAGTAGGCGATGATGCGCTGGATCTCGTCCTCGCTGAACCCGTTGTCGGGGTTGCGGAGCGTCGAGGTGACGGGGTCGCCCGGCAGCACGCTGATGACGACGAAGGTGAAGACGTAGGCGAGCAGCACGACGACGATCGCCTGCAGGGCCCGCCTGGCGGCGAAGGCGAGGTAGCTCCGGTTCATGTCTGCTCCGGTCGGTCGGTCGATTGCGGGTGGGTGGTGTCGTGGAGGCGGGGCGTGGGTGGGGTGGTGCGTGGGTGACGACGTGGTCGGTCGTGCGTGTCGGGCGGCGCGGGCCGCCCGCGTGCGGGGCGCGACCGCGATGGTCGCGCCCCGCACCGGGTCAGCGGTCGAGCCAGGCGGTCGCGAAGCTCGCGTACGCGAGCCCGTTGTAGGTGACGTCGTGCAGATCGGGCGTCAGCACGTAGATGCGCTGCGCGATCTGCGTGATCGGCACGAAGTAGCCCTCGTCGAGCACGTAGCCCTGGAGCTCGTCGAGCACCGGGTCGCGGTCCTCGGTGTTCGAGGCGCCCGCGACCTGCTGGGAGAGGTCGACGAGGTGCTGGTCGCTCGTGCCGAGGTGGAACCAGTCCTCGTCCCCTTCCTTCGCACCCGTCAGCACGCCCGCGACGGTGCCCGCGTCGACGAAACTGCGCGTGATCTCGTAGGCCGCGACCGAGTCGTTGCCGATCACCTTCTCGCCGTACGTCGTGACGTCGTACACCTGGATGTCGACCGCGAAGCCGAGGTCGCCGAGCTGCTGCGCGACGAGCTCGTCGACCGTCTTCGAGGCCGCGAGGTACGGGTTCGGGTAGAGGGTGAGCGCGAGCGTCTGCCCGTCCTTCGTCCGCACGCCGTCGGCGCCGGGCGTCCACCCCGCCTCGTCGAGCAGTCGCTTCGAGGTCTCGGGGTCGTAGGCGAACGAGTCGCTGTGGTCCGTCGCGCCGGGCACATTGCTCTGGATGAACGACTCCGCGGCCAGCCAGTCGTCGGTGTAGACCGTGTCGAGGATCTGCTGGCGGTCGAAGCCGTGCTGGAACGCGAGCCGCACGTTCTTGTCGTCGAACGGCGCGACCTGCGTGTTGAGCGCGTAGCCGTTCACGAACCCGAGGTAGCGGGGTGCCGCGACCGCGAAGCCGGCCTCCTTGAGGCCCGCGAGCTCCTGCGGTGCCGCGTTGTACGCGACGTCGGCCTGGTTCGACTGCACGCTCGCCGTGCGGAGCGACGGCTCCGGCACGACCTTGTAGGTGATCGAGTCGAGGTAGGCGGGGCCCGTGTGGCCGCGCGCCTCGGGGCCCCAGTTGTAGTCCTCGCGCTTCGTGATGACGACGCTGTCGCCGTCCTTCCACGACTCCACGACGAACGGGCCGCTGCCGAAGTTGTTGGCGAGGTCCGCCTGCTGCTCGGCCGTGCCCTCGAGCGACGACGGGGCGATGAGGATCGAGCCGTGGTACCCGAGCGTCGGGATGAAGCCGAGCGTCGGCGCCGAGAACGTCACCTGGACGGTGGTCGCGTCGACCGCGGTCGCGCCCGTGTAGTTCGCGGACGGGAAGAGGCCGACGCGTGGGATGCCCTGGTCCGGGAGCCCCTTGGCCCAGACGTCGAGGTTCTTCACGACCGCGTCCGCGTCGAGCGGTGAACCGTCCGAGAACGTCACACCCTCCTTGAGGTGGAGCGTGAACGACGTCGCGTCGTCCGACGCCTCCCAGCTCTCGGCGATCCAGGGGGTCACGTTGCCCTGGTCGTCGACATAGACGAGCTTGTCGGTGAGCTCGCCCCAGATGTTGCCCTGGAAGCTCGAGATGGAGCTCGAGTTCGGCACCCACGAGGTGCCGAGCGAGTCGATCTGGAAGACGAGGTCGCCGCCCTCCTTCGGCGTGCCGTCGCCGGCGCCGGCCGCGGATGCCCCGGAGCTGCAGCCCGCGACGAGGGCGATCACGGCGGCCGCGCTCAACGCGGTACCGAACAGCCGCCGCAGTCGGCGGGCGGATCGATCGGGTGTGGTCATGTGGTGTGTGCTCCTCGATGGATGCGATGGGGACGGATCGCGTCGCGGTCGTGCGCGGGCGGAGTGAGCCGACGGGCAACCGGTGCGCGAGCGCTCCGGTCGGTCGCCGGTGGAAGTGGCAGGGCGGCTAGAGCGCCGAGCCGGGATTGAGAACGCCGTCGGGGTCGAGAGCGTGCTTGATGGCCCGCTGTGCGTCGATGGCGCGCTCGGAGAACTCGAGCGGCGCGAGGTGCCGCTTGAGACTGCCGAGCCCGTGCTCGCCCGTGATCGTGCCGCCGAGGCCGATCGCGAAGCGCACGAGTTCGTCGTTCGCTGCCGCGAGCGCCGGATCGGGCACGGCCGGGTCGGCGCCCTCGGGGATCTCGAGCGACAGCACGGGGTGCAGGTTGCCGTCGCCCGCGTGCGACACGGCGCTCGCCTCGATGCCGTGGCGCGTCGCGAGCTCGTCGAGGAACGCGTACACCTCGGGGATGCGCGACTTCGGCACGGCGATGTCGCCGCCCGTGAACCAGCGGGCCCCGTCGAAGCCACGGCCCGAGCGGCGCAGCTCCCACAGGCGCGCGGCATCGGCGTCGCTCTCGACGCGCACCCGGCCGCCCGCGTCGGTGAGCGCGCGGTCGAGGTCGGCGATCTGCTCGTCGATGCCGTAGCCGTCGAGCTCGACGAGCACGAGTGATCCGCCGCGGGAGCGCAGCTCGGTGCCGCTGTGCCGGTCGATGTTCTCGAGCGAGCCGGTGTCGAAGAACTCGACGACGCTCGGTCGCACGGGGCTGCGCGTGATCGCCGCGAGCGCCGCGGCGCCCGTCGCTGTGTCGTCGAAGAACGCGGTCAACGTGCGGCGTGCGACGGGGATCGGCCGCAGCCGGACCGTCGCGCGGACGACGATGCCGAGCGTGCCCTGCGAGCCCACGAACAGCGAGCGCAGGTCGTAGCCCGCGACGCCCTTGAGCGAGTGGCGGCCGAGGGTGACGAGCGAACCGTCGGCGAGCACGACGTCGAGGGCGAGCACCGACTCGCGCGTCACGCCGTACTTCGCGCAGCGCAGGCCCCCCGCGTTCGTGGCGATGTTGCCGCCGATCGTCGAGATGTCCCAGCTCGCGGGATCGGGTGCGTAGAACAGGCCGGCGGGCTCGAGCGCGACGTTCAGATCGGCGTTGACGACGCCGGGCTCGACGACGGCGAGCTCGTCGAGCGGTGACACCTCGACGATGCGGTTCAACCGATCGGTCGACACGACGAGCTGCTCGGCCGTCGCGACCGCGCCGCCCGACAGCCCGCTCCCGGCACCGCGCGCGACGACGGCGACGCCGTGCGCGGCCGCCGCCCGGACGATCGCCTGCACCTCCACGGCGCTCGCGGGGAACGCGACCGCGGGGCCCGTCGCGCCGTCCACGGCGTTCCGGCCGATCGAGGAGCGGTCGTGCCCGTACGCGGCCGTCGCGGGCGAGGGGGCACTCAGCTCGAGGCCGGGCGTCGTCGTCGCGAGGTGGGCGAGGAGCGAGTCGAGTGCGTCACGCGTCGTGTCCCGGGGGTCGGCGACACCGACCGCGGGTGCGGGATCGGTGGTTCGGAGTGACATCGTGGCGTCCTTTCGCGTCGCAGCCGATGAGACTACGAGGGACGCTACGGTCTGCATTCCCGCCTGTCGCGCGCTCGTGTCATGGAGGCGCGATGCCGGTCATGCGCGTACACGCGCCGTCACACGGCGTCGTGGAACGCGTCGCGGACCGTCATGTTGCTCGACGTGGGGAGGACGAGGGGGTATGCCGTGCATCCGGCCGAGCGGTGGCGGGGCGGACCAGGTGCCGCAGCCGGACCGGACGGTCACGACGTCGCGCGGGCGCGGGGCTGTACCGAGGTCGAGCCGGGCCGAGCGGCGCCGACATCGGGTCGGTGGCCGCGCCCCGTTCAGGCGTCGAGCGCCGCGGCCGCGCGGTCGACGAGCGGCCCGCGGCGGGCGAGCATCGCCTCGCGGCTCGCCGTCACGAACGCGTGGTCCACATCGGGTGCGGCGGGGGAACCCGCGTCGAAGGGCGGCTGCGGGTCGTACTCGATCGCGAGCTGGATGCGTTTCGCGACGTCCTCCCCGCGCAGATCGGCGGCGAGCGTGAGCGCGAAGTCGATGCCGCTCGACACGCCCGCGCCCGTCACGACGGGCCCGTCGTGCACGACGCGCGATGCCGTCGGGATTGCCCCGAAGCGTTCGAGGAGGGGCAGCGACGCCCAGTGCGTCGTCGCGCGGCGACCCGTCAGGAGCCCCGCGGCCCCGAGCAGGAGCGAACCCGTGCACACACTCGTGACGGCGCGCGCACCCGCCGCCCGATCGCGCACGAACGCGAGCGTCTCGGCGTCGGTCAGGAGCGGATCGACGCCGTCGCCGCCGGGCACGAACAGCACGTCGGCCGGTGGGGTGTCCGCGAACGTCGTCGTCGGGAGGATGCGGAATCCGGCGTCGGTGGCAACGGGTTCGGCGTCGCGCCACGCGAGGTGGATCTCGGCGCCGGGGAGCCGGCTCAGCACCTGGACTGGCCCCGTCAGGTCGAGCTGCGTCACGTCGGGGAACACGAGCGCGACGATGCGGATCGGTTCCGATGTGCTCGGCGCGTTCGTCATGCCATGATTCTGCACCCGGGCGATGTGCGGCTCCCGTCGCGCTCGTCCGGACGTGTCACGGGCAACGGGCAACGGGCAACGGGCAACGGGTCACGGCCACGCGCCTCGGGCGACGGGCCACGGCGATGGCGACGGCCACGCCACGCGCCGGCCTCAGCCCTCGATCGGTTCGGCGAGCGCCTCCGGCACGCCCGAGTCTGCGACGATGCGCAGGGCCCTCTCGAGGGGCTGCAACTGCTCGAGCGTCTCGACCGAGACGACCTTGCCCCAGCGCAGCACGAAGAACTGGAAGATCGTGTTCTCGTAGCGGCTGCCGTCGGGCAGCGGTCCCGCGACGCTCGCGCGCATCGCGATCGTCGTGTGCCACGGCGGCCCGTTCACGACGATGTCGCGGATCGTGAACCGGAGGCCCGGCAGCAGGCGGAACACGCGCTCCCACCACGCGCGCACCGCTGCCCGACTCGTGCGGACCCCGCCGATCGCGTGCCGACCGTGGAAGCGGTACTCGAACGGGTCGCCGAGCCCGTCGAGCATGAGCTCGGCGTCCCCCGCGTTGATGTGGTCGAAGATGCGGCGCACCCGCCGACGGACGATCGCGTGATACATCGAGCCCCCAACCCTCCGGCAATATCGTTACTGATCGTAACACGTTGCTGGTGTGACGCTTCCGTGCGGTCACCGCGTCGCGCTCCGATACGGTGGCAGCATGACGACCCTCGCCCTCGTGCGCCACGGCAGGACCGAATGGAACGCCCTCAACCGCTTCCAGGGGCAGGTCGACATCCCACTCGACGACGAGGGACGCGCGCAGGCCGCGCGAACCGCCGAGGCACTCGCCTCGTTCCCCGCCACCCGCCTCGTCGCATCGCCGCTCGGGCGTGCGCAGGAGACGGCGCGCATCATCGGTGCGCGACTCGAACTCCCCGAGCCCGAGATCGTGCCCGAGGTGATCGAGCGCGGCTACGGGCCGTTCGAGGGCGCGAGCGTCTTCGAGACGCTCGCCACGCACCCCGACCACTACTACCCCGGCGCCGAGCCCGAGGAAGCGGTCGCGGAACGCGGCGCGAAGGCCCTGCGGACGCTGCTCGCCGACGAGCGGGACGCCGTGGTCGTCACCCACGGCACCCTCCTGCGGCTCGCGCTCGGGACCCTCACCGACAACCCGCACTTCCACCGGTTCGGGAACGCCGACGTCGTGCTCCTGAGCGACGACCACGACGGTTCGCCCCTGCGCGCCGAGTGGATCGTCGGGCCCACCTCGATCGACGCGTAGCCCGGACGCGCGACCCGCCGCACGGCCGCGCGACGACCGACACGCCCGGCCCGGACCCCGGTCGGGATCCGTCGAGTGTCGGAAACAATCGCCCCACTAGGCTTCCACCATGGGTGACCTCTTCGACGGCTACGGCGACGCGCTGGCGCGTCAGCACGCGGAAGCGATCGTGCCCGCGTTCGACGAGATGTTCCGGGGCACCGACCCCGACGGAGATCTCGATCCGCGGCGCGCGTACCGAGATCTCTACGACGTCCTCGCGGGCATGAACCAGGAGCAGATCCGCCATCGCTCCGACGCGCTCGCGGACTCCTACCTCGCGCAGGGCGTCACGTTCGACTTCGCGGGGGAGGAGCGGCCGTTCCCGCTCGACGTCGTCCCGCGCGTCATCGAGCGCACCGAATGGCAGAAGATCGAGGCCGGCCTCAAGCAGCGCGTCCGCGCGCTCGAGCACTTCCTCGACGACGTCTACGGCGAGCAGCGCGCCATCGCGGACGGGCTAATCCCCGCCAAGCTCATCTCCTCGTCGATCCACTACCACCGTGTCGCGAAGGGCATCCGGCCGTCCAACGGCGTGCGCATCCAGGTGTCCGGCATCGACCTCATCCGCGACGAGCACGGCGAGATGCGCGTGCTCGAGGACAACGTGCGCGTCCCCTCGGGCGTCAGCTACGTCATCTCGAACCGTCGCGCGATGGCCCAGACACTCCCCGAGCTGTTCACGCGCATGCGCGTCCTGCCCGTCGGGGACTACCCGCACCGCCTCCTCGCGGCCCTGCGCGCCTCCGCTCCCGAGGGCGTCGACGACCCGACCGTCGTCGTGCTCACGCCGGGCGTCTACAACTCCGCCTACTTCGAGCACACGCTCCTCGCCCGCCTCATGGGCGTCGAGCTCGTCGAGGGCCGCGACCTGTTCACCTCGGGTGGCCGCGTCTGGATGCGCACGACCGCCGGCCCGCGCCGCGTCGACGTCATCTACCGTCGCGTCGACGACGACTTCCTCGACCCGCTGCACTTCCGCCGCGACTCGATGCTCGGCTCGCCGGGCCTCATGACCGCCGCGCTCCAGGGCCGCGTCACCCTCGCGAACGCGGTCGGCAACGGCGTCGCCGACGACAAGCTCGTCTACACGTACATGCCCGCGCTCATCCGCTACTACCTCTCCGAGGACGCGATCATCCCGAACGTCGACACGTGGCGGCTCGAGGAGCCCGACGCGCTCGAGGAGGTGCTCGACCGGCTCGACGAGCTCGTCGTCAAGCCCGTCGACGGCTCCGGCGGCAAGGGCCTCATGATCGGCCCGAAGGCGTCGAAGCTCGAACTCGAACTCATGCGCGAACGCCTCCTCAAGGACCCGCGCGGCTGGATCGCGCAGCCCGTCGTGCAGCTCTCGACGATCCCGACCCTCGTCGACGAGGGCATGCGCCCCCGGCACGCCGACCTGCGGCCGTTCGCCGTGAACGACGGCAACGACGTGTGGGTGCTGCCCGGCGGTCTCACGCGCGTCGCGCTCCCCGAGGGGCAGCTCGTCGTCAACTCCTCGCAGGGCGGCGGCTCGAAGGACACGTGGGTCGTCGGCTCGGAGCGCAGCTTCGTGCAGACCCAATCGCAATCGCAATCGCACGGCGTCGAGGAGCTCCTCGACGACCAGACCGACGCGAGCGACACGGCCCACCCCGCGACGGGTGTCCTGCGCATCATCCCGCCGAAGTCGGACCCCGTCGACGAGTCCTCGCGACGGCGCGACGACGCGCGCGGCGAGGCGACGGGCGACCGGCACCGGTCCGAGCCCGAGCGGCCCGCACCCCTGCGCGCCGAGCAGGCCTACGTGAGCGATCCCGCCGTCACGCGTCCCGCGCCGCGGCACGCGCATCCGCCCGGCGAACGCGCTCCGGGCGAACGCGCCCCGGGCGACGCCGCGGGCGTCGCGCGCCAGGACCAGTCGCCGCCCGACGGGCCACCACCCGGCGTCGTCGACCAGCAGGAACAGCAGCAACAGGCCACGACGTGCGCCGCCGCCGGATCGGAGGAGACGCCATGCTGAGCCGCATCGCCGAATCGCTGTTCTGGATCGGCCGCTACATCGAGCGTGCGGACGGGACGGCGCGCATCCTCGACGTGCACCTCCAACTCCTCCTCGAGGACCCCTGGGTCGACGAGGCGACCGCCTGCCGCTCCCTCCTGAGCGTCATGGGCGCCGCCGACGTACAGCCCGAGCGCGAGCTCAACCGCACCGACGTGTTCAACCTCATGGCCGTCGACCGCTCGCAGTCCTCCTCCATCGCACACTCCGTCAACGCCGCACGCGAGAACGCGCGGCGCGCCCGCGAGATCGTGTCGAGCGAGCTCTGGGAGTGCCTCAACGCGACGTACTCGCGCATGCCGTTCGGCGTCCGCCAGGAGAAGGTGCACGAATTGTTCGCGTGGGTGCGCGAGCGCAGCGCCCTCGCGATGGGCATCGTCGACTCGGGATCGAGCCGCGACGACGCCTACCAGTTCATGCTTCTCGGTCGCTCCCTCGAACGCGCCGACATGACCGCGCGCCTGCTCGCGACGCGCTCGCTCACCGAGGCGTCCGGCGCGTCGTGGACGACGATCCTCCGCTCCTGCGGCGCGTACGAGGCCTACCTGCGCACGTACCGCGGCATGCCCTCGGCGGCGAACGCGGCCGAGTTCCTCCTGCTCGACCGGCTCTTCCCGCGCTCGATCATGTTCTCGGTCTCGACGGCGCTCCGGTGCCTCTACGACCTGCAGCCGAGGCACGAGCGACAGGACCGGATCGGCAACACCGACCAGGCCCAGCGACTGCTCGGGCACATCCGCAGCGACTTCGAGTACCGGCCGATCAGCGACACGCTCACCGATCTGCCGCTGTTCATGGAGGGGGTTCAGCGCGCCGTGTCCGAGGCGTCCGAGTCGATCCGCGAACGCTACTTCCCCTCGATCACCGCTTCGAGCTGGGTGGGAGAACTGACATGAGCCGCATCCGCATCCGTCACTCGACGGGCTTCCGCTACGAGGGTGACGTGCACACGTCCTACAACGAGGCGCGCATGCTGCCCGCCGCGGCGAACGGGCAGTACGTCCTGTACTCGCACCTCGACGTGCTCCCGTCGACGTCGACCCACAGCTACATCGACTACTGGGGAACGAAGGTCACGGCCTTCGACGTGCTGAGTGGTCACCACGAGCTCTCGCTCACCGCGGCGAGCCTCGTCGAGGTCACGCCGCGCGGGCCACGGCTGGACGCCGCGCTCGACTGGCACGGCATCGACGCAGCGCGGGAGCGTTCCGTCGACCTCGTCGAACAGACCGAACAGACCTTGCTCACGACGCCGCCCGCCGAGGTCGTCGCGATCGCGCTCGATGCGCGCGCCCGCACCTCGAGCCCCGACGCCGCTGCCGCCGAGATCCTCTCGACCGTGCACCACTCCGTCGAGTTCGAGGCCGGGGTCACGGGCGTGCGCACGACCGCCGAGGAGGCATGGGTCGAGCGGCGCGGCGTGTGTCAGGACATCTCACACATCGCGCTCGGAGCACTGCGTGCCGTGGGCATCCCGTCGAGGTACGTCTCGGGGTACCTGCACCCGCAGCCCGACGCTCCCCTCGGGCAAACGGTCGACGGCGAGTCGCACGCGTGGGTCGAGTACTGGGACGGCGCATGGCGTGGCTGGGACCCCACGAACGACGTCGAGATCGGCGAGCGTCACGTGCTCGTCGGTCACGGCCGCGACTACAACGATGTGCCGCCGCTGCGCGGCGTGTACGCGGGACTGTTCTCGTCCGAGATGTTCGTCAAGGTCGAGATCACGCGGGAGGCGTGAGCGTGAACGCCGGCGTTCGCGTGCCGTGCGATGCGTCGGGCGCGGGGCGGCGAGGCGCGGCTCGCGCTCCGGTTCCCGTCGGGAACCGTCGCCCGGCGCGGCCGCAGGACCCGGTGGTGCGGTCGTGACCGGCACCGTGATCCCGGAGCCCGAGGACGGGCACGCGATCGAGGAGATCTCGGTCCTCGGTCCGCGCGGCCGGTCGATCCCCGTCGTCCTGCACTCGTGGCCCGTCGAGTCGCCCCGCGCGGTCGTGCACATCGCGCACGGCGCGGGCGAGCACGCCGGCCGCTACGCGGCGCTCGCCGCCGATCTCAATGCGGCGGGGTACGCCGTGACCGCCGACGACCACCTCGGCCACGGCCGCACCGGTCGCGCCGGTGACAGCTACGGGCGTCTCGGCGAGGGGCAGAACCGGACGGCGCTCGACGCGCTCGTACAGGTCGTCGAGGAGGTCCGGCACCGCGACCAGGGCCTGCCGCTCGTCCTCTTCGGACACAGCTGGGGCTCGCTGCTCGCACAGCAACTGCTCGCTCGTCGGAGCCGGCTGCTCGACGCGCTCGTGCTCTCGGGCACGACCCTCGCGGTGCCCGGCTACCTGAACGGCGGCGACCTCGACGGCGCGTTCCAGCCGGACTCCTCGGGTGTGCAGTGGCTCTCGCGCGACCCGGAGGTGCAGGCGGCGTTCATCACCGATCCGCTCACGTTCGACATCGGCGCGGATCCGGTGTGGAACACGCTCGGCAAGCTGCAGCTCCTGCATCTGCCGCCGTCGTCGTGGTCGGCGCGGGTCGATGACGTGCCCGTGCTCGTGATGGGTGGTTCGGAGGACTCGATCGGCTTCGGAGCGCGCGGCCCGCGGGCGCTCGCGCGCGTCTATCGGCGCCGCACCGGCCTGAGCGATGTGACGCACATCGTCTACGAGGGCGCGCGGCACGAGATCGTGAACGAGACGAACCGTGACGAGGTCGTCGCCGACCTCGTCCACTGGCTCGACACCCGCTTCCCCCGACGCTGACCCCTGCCCTGCCCTGCCCTCGCCCCGCACTGACCCTGACGATCGCCCTCACCTGACGATCGGAGTTCCGGGTGGTTTTCGGGGTTCCGGGGCACCCGGAACCCCGAAAACCACCCGGAACTCGGGCCCGGTGCCGGAACGGTCGGTGGTACCGTCGGCGCGGCGGTGCGTCCCGCCCGCCTCGGTGACGAGCCGGGAGCCATCCCGGGAAGGCGGTTTTCCTGTGCACGGAGAGTTCAAGGTCCCGGGCGGCAAGCTCGTGGTGGTCGACGTCGACGCGGTCGACGGCATCCTCACGAACACGCGCGTGGCGGGCGACTTCTTCCTCGAGCCCGACGAGGCGCTCGACGACATCAACGCTGCCGTCGACGGCCTTCCGCTCGAGTCGACCGCGGAGGAGATCGCGGCCGCCGTCACCGCGGGGCTGCGGCCCGACGCGCACCTGCTCGGCTTCTCACCCGAGGCGATCGGCGTCGTCGTGCGGCGCGCGACGACGCGGGCGCGCGATTGGCGCGAGCTCGACTGGCAGATCCTCGAGACGGGCCCGCTCGAGCCACGCGTGCACGTCGCACTCGACCAGGTGCTCACGGAGGAGGTCGGCGCGGGTCGGCGCAAGCCGACGCTGCGGTTCTGGCGCGATTGGGACCGGACGGCGGTCATCATCGGTTCGTTCCAGTCGGTGCGCAACGAGGTCGACCTCGAGAACGCCGAGAAGTACGACGTCGACGTCATCCGGCGCATCACCGGTGGCGGGGCGATGTTCATGGAGGCGGGATCGATCGTGACGTACTCGCTCTACGTCCCCGCCGAGCTCGTGCAGGGCATGTCGTTCGCCGAGTCGTACGCGTTCCTCGACGAGTGGGTGCTCGACGGGCTCCACTCGATCGGGGTCGATGCGGTGTACCAGCCACTCAACGACATCGCCTCACCGTCCGGCAAGATCGGCGGCGCGGCCCAGAAGCGGCTCGGCTCCGGTGCCGTGCTGCACCACGCGACGCTCAGCTACGACATCGACGCGGATCGCATGGTCGAGGTGTTGCGCATCGGCCGCGAGAAGCTGAGCGACAAGGGCACGACGTCGGCGAAGAAGCGCGTGAGCCCGCTGAAGACACAGACGGGCCTACCGCGTGAGGAGATCATCGACCGGCTCGAGGCGACGTTCGTCTCGGAGCACGGCGGGACCCGCGTGCACGCGACGGACGAGGAGCTCGCGCGGGCACGCGAACTCGCGGACTCGAAGTTCGCATCGAAGGAGTGGACGTTCCGCGTCCCCTGACCCTGCCCCTGCCCCAGCCGCGCGACCCACCCGGCGCGGACGACGCAGGAAGAAAGCCGGGTTGTTGCTACCGGGCCCCGGGCCCGGTAGCAACAACCCGGCTTTTTTCGTCGCGCGTGACTCGGGTTCCGTCGTCGTCGCCTCGCGGTCGCGGTCGTTGTGCGGTCAGGGGGTCGTGTCGCGTGGGGGCACCCGTTCGGCGGCGGGTGCGGTCGCCGACGGCGTGACCGGCACGTCGGTCGTGTCCTCGCCGGCCGGGGCGTTCGCCGCGGCTGTCGCCGAGCGGCGACGGTTGCGCACGTGCTGCACGACCGACACGATCGCGACGACCACGAGCACCAGGTAGAGCGTGATCGTGAACGGACTCGACACGAGGGCCGCCGGATCGCCCTCCGACACGGCGAGCGCGCGGCGCAACTCCGTCTCGGCGAGCGGCCCGAGAACGACCGCGATCATGACCGGCGCGAGCGGCACCCGGAAGCGCCGCATGAGCAGACCGACGAGGCCGATCGCGACGAGCGCCCACACGTCGACGACCGACGATCCCATCGCGTAGACGCCGAGCACCGAGAGCAGCGCGATCCCCGCATAGAGGTAGTGCTTCGGGATCAGCAGCAGCTTCGCCCAGAGCGACGCGAACCCGAGGTTCAGCACGAGCAGCGCGACGAGGCCGAGGAACAGCGACGCGATGAGCGTCCACACGAGATCGGGGGTCTTCGTGAAGAGCAGCGGCCCGGGTTGCAGCCCGTACTGCTGGAACGCCGCGAGCATGATCGCCGCCGTCGCCGATGTCGGCAGCCCCAGCGCGAGGAGCGCGCCCATCGCCGTTCCCGCCGTCGCGTTCCCCGCGGCCTCGGGCGCGGCGAGGCCACGGATGCTGCCGGTCGTCCCGAAGTTCGCGTCGCCCCGGCGCTTCGCGAGGCGCTTCTCCGTGCCGTAGGCGAGGAACGTCGGCACCTCGGCGCCGCCCGCGGGGATGATGCCGAACGGCAGACCGAACGCCGTCCCGCGGAGCCACGCGGGCGCCGCGCGCCGGAAGTCGTCGCGCGAGAGTCGGGCGCGGCCCTGCGTGATGACCTCCATCGAGCCGTCCTCACGATGGATGCGGGACGCGACCGAGAAGACCTCGCCGAGCGCGAGCAATCCGACCGTGATGACGACGATCGACAGGCCGTCGAACAGTTGTGGCAGCCCGAACGTGAACCGCTCGGTGCCCGACGGGCCGTCGATGCCGATGAGCATGAGCGCGAGCCCGACGGCGAGCGACAGGAGTCCACGCACGATCGACTCGGACACGACGGAGCTCACGGCGAGGAACGCGAACACGGCGAGGGCGAAGTACTCGGCGGGCCCGAACATCGTCGCCATCCGCACGAGCAGCGGCATCGCGAACACGGTCACGGTCGTCGCGAGCAGACCACCGAAGAACGCGCCGAGCGCGGCCGTCGCGAGCGCCTTCCCGGCGCGCCCGCTGCGGGCCATGCGGTTGCCCTCGAAGGAGGAGGCGATCGCCGTCGAATTGCCGGGGGTATTGAGGAGGATACCCGCGGTCGAGTCGCCGAACAGGCCGCCGAAGTAGATGCCCGCGAACATGATGAACGCGGCCGTCGGGTCGAGGCTGAACGTGATCGGGAGCAGGAGCGCGACGGCCATGGAGGAGCCGAGGCCGGGGAGGACGCCGACCGCGGTACCGAGTACGGCGCCGATGAGCACCCAGAGCAGGTTGATGGGCGTGAGCGCGCCCGCGAAGCCCTCGAGGAGCAGGGTGAGCTGGTCCATGTCAGAAGATCCGTCCGATGAAGCCGGCGGGCAGTGTGAGCCCGAGTCCGGCACTGAAGGCGAGCTGCACGAGGGAGCTCATGAGGAGGGCGACGCCGATGTCGAACACCGGCCTCGTGCTGCCGAGCGCGTACGAGATGACCCAGAACAGCAGGGCGGCGCTGAGCACCCACCCGACGGGATCGAGCAGCACGGCGAACGCGACGACGGCGGCGAGCACGAGCCCGAACGTGCGCCAGTCGAAGGAGTTCGGATCGGCGTTCGCGGTCGTCCCGCGTGCGCCGCGGACGCCGCGCCGGCCACGCGGCCGGTGGTGCGCTTCGAGCGCGATGACCTCGGTGTTGGTGCCGGAGACGTCGGCGAGGAGGTCCTCGGACACGTCGGGGCGGTGCCACACCTCGGGCTCGTCGCGGCGGGGGAGCAGGTTGACGACCGTGATCCAGCCGCCCGTCCCGGCGAGGAGCAGGATCACGATGACGGGGAAGAACTGCGGTCCCGGTTGCTGGTCGCCGCGGACGTGCATCGTGACGGTGCCGATCGTGAGGAGCGTGGCACCGACGAGCGCGAGCAGGCCGATGGAGAGTTCGCCCCGGCCTCGCCACCAGGAACCCGTCGCGGCTCGCGTCGTCGTGGCGGTGTCGGCGGGCGTCGCGGATTCCACGGGCTTCGCGGTCTCGGGCGTCGCGGTCTCAGGCGTCGCGGTCTCCGGCGTCGCGGTCTCGGTCGTCGCGGCGGGCGCACCGCGCGGCGGTTCGTCCTGCCCGGTGGCGCCGGTCCCGGCGTCGGTCGTGTCGTTCACTTTTCCAGCCCTTCGAAGATCTCGTCCGCCTCGGCCTGCTGCTCCGTGAGGTAGTCCGCGAAGCCGGGCCCGGTGAGGAACGAGTCGGTCCACTTGTTGCGACGGATGACGTCCTGCCACGCGGCGGAGCCCTCGAGCTCCGTCGCGATGGCGACGAGTTCGGCGGTCTGCTCGGGCGTGAGGCCGGGTGGCGCGACGAGCCCGCGCCAGTTCGACATCGTGAGGTCGACCCCCTGCTCGACGAACGTGGGCACGTCGACGCCGGGAACGCGTTCGGCGGAGGAGACCGCGAGGACGCGGAGCTGGCCCGCCTCGACCTGCCCGGCGATCTCGTTGTAGCCGGAGACCCCGCCGGTCGTCGTGTGCGACAGCATCGCGGAGAGCGCCTCGCCGCCGCCCGAGTACGGGATGTAGTTGGCGTCCGCGGGGTCGAGCCCGATCTTCTCGGCGAGCACGAGCGTGAGCAGGTGGTCGATCGAGCCGAGCGAGCCGCCCGCCAGCGAGGTACCGGTCGGGTTCGCGCGCCACGCCTCGATGAAGTCGTCGAGGGTCTCGATGGGCGAGTCGGCCGGGACGACGATCGCGGCGAAGTCGTCGGCCATGCGGGCGATGGGCGTCACGTCGGCGAGCGACTCGGGGGTGTCGCCCTGGGCGATCGCACCGATCATGACGCCACCGGTGACCATGAGGATGTCGTCCCGCCCCGTCATACCGACGAGCTGCGAGAGGCCGATCGTGCCGCCCGCGCCGGGGACGTTCACGACCTGCACGTTGTTGACGACGCCCTCGGAGCGGAGCGCGGTCTGCGCCTCGCGGGCGAATCCGTCCCACCCGCCGCCCGGCGACGCGGGCGCCATGAGGGTGAGTTTGTTGCGGACGGTTGAGGTGCCGCCCGTCGCGGCCGCATTCGCGAACGCGAGACCGGTGACGAGCGCGACCACCACGGTGAACAGGACGGTGCGTACTATTTGACTCACGGAATCAGACCCTTACGACGTTGTAGGAGATCGAGTGGGGCACCACGGTACGTCCCGCCGATCGCGTCGGCGTTGTTCTGCACATAGCTCGGCATATTGGACATTTCGAACGTGACGGCGCCGATCGGCGCCGATCCCGACCCCGCGCGGGCGAGCGCCGGATCGGTCGCTCGAGCGCGCCGTGCGGGGCCCGGGGCAGATCGTGTCGGCGGGTCGGCGGCGGGTTCGTCCCGCGTCGAGCCGCGCGGACGGCGCGACGTCCCCGACGGCGCACGTGCCCCCGGTCGTCGCGTGCCGCACGTCGTCCGCAACGCCTACCGACGGTGGGCGAGGCGCCGTGGGTTCGGCCTGTTCGCCGTGCAGGTCGGCGTCATCACGCTCGTGGCACTCGTCGCGGCGGGCATCGCGGTCGCGGTGCAGGCCGCGCAGGTGCGGGAGGCCGCGGAGGAGCGTGTCGTCGTGCTCGCGCGCACCGTCGCGTCGCTCCCGGTCGTCGCCGAGGCGCTGCGGTCCGACGACCCGTCGGCCGTCATCCAGCCCGTGACGTCGGCGATGGAGCAGGCTTCGGGTGCCGAGTACATCGCGGTCGTCGACATGGACGGGATCCGGGTCGCGCACCCGCAACCCGAGCTCGTCGGCCAGCCGGTCTCGAGCGATCACTCGGCGATCCGGGCGGGCGAGGAGTTCTCCGGGGCCGAGCAGGGGCCGATGGGGGTGACCCTGCGAGCGAAGGTTCCCGTCCGGGCGGTTGACGGGGAGATCGTCGGGACGGTCTCGGTGGGCATCCTGCTGAGCGCCGTGCAGCGCGAGGTCGCCGTGAGTGCCGCGCAGATCGCGGTGCCGGCGCTCGCGGCGGTGCTGCTCGGCACGTTCGTGGCCTGGCGGGTCACGGCCGGGCTGCGGCGTCGGTTGTTCGGGGTCGAGCCCGACGAGATGCTCGCACTCGTCCAGTCCCGCCAGGCGATGACCGACGGCGTCCAGGACGGTTTCGTCGGCGTCGACGCGAACGGCCGGATCGCGTTCGTGAACCCGGGTGCGCAGCGGCTCCTGGGGGTTACGGGTTCGCTCACGGGTGACGAGGCGGCGAGCGTGTTGCCCGCCGAGATCGCGGCGTTCCTCGCCGACGGATCGGGGCGGGCGACGCGGCAATTGCGTTCGCGTGGCCGTACGCTCGTCGCGACGAGGTCGACGGCGGTCGCCGACGGGCGGGAGGTCGGCGCGATGCTCGTGCTGCAGGATCGCAGCGAACTCGAGTCGATGCTTCGCACCCTGGAGGACGAACGGCGTCGCTCGCGGTCGCTCCGTGCGGAGGCGCACGATTTCGACAATCGCATGCACGTCGTGGCGGGCCTCCTCGGGCTCGGGGAGCTCGACGACGCGAGGGCGTACCTCGCCGGCCTGCCGCGGGCCGAGCGGCCGGGCGCCGCGGCCGAGTGGTCGCGCATCGGCTCGCCGCTCGTCGCCGCACTCCTCGCGTCGCGTCGCGCGCAGGCCGAGGCCGCCGGGGTCGTGCTCGCGCTCGCCGAGGACAGCGTGGTCGACGGGGCGTTCGTGTGCGATGCGGCCGCGGTGACGGTGCTCGGCAACCTCGTGTCGAACGCGATCGAGGCCGCGTCCGCACGGGTCGAGGTGTACGTCTCGGGTGACGCGCACGGGCTCGAGCTCGTCGTCGACGACGACGGGGACGGCGTCCCGGCCGCCGACGCGCAGCGCATCTTCGAGCGGGGCACGACCTCGAAGCGTGCCGACCCGTGGCGACACGGGATCGGGCTCGACGTCGTGCGCGGGTTCGTGCTCGAGCGGGGTGGGGAGCTCTCGGTCACGACCGCGGAGCTCGGTGGCGCGAGGTTCTCGGTGGTCCTGCCGAGCGCACCGACGTCGGCGGTGTCGTCGTGAGCGCGGACTTCCGGGTGCTCGTCGTGGAGGACGATTTCGCGGTCGCCCGCCTGCACCGCCGCTATCTCGATGCGATCGGTGGCTTCGAGATCGTCGACTCGGTACTCACGATCGCCGACGCCGAGCGTGCGCTCGCACACACGGCCGTCGATCTCGTGCTGCTCGACATGTTCCTGCCCGACGCGACCGGTATCGATCTGCTGCGGCGGGTGCGTTCGGCGGCGTCGACCCCGCTCGACGTCATCATGGTGACCGCCGCGCCGGAGCCGGAGCTCGTGCGGCAGGCCCTCGAACTCGGCGTCGTCGACTACCTCCTGAAGCCGTTCCGGCCCGAGGAGTTCGAGCTCCGCCTGCGCCGGTACGCACAGCGTCGATCGCGCGCGGACGCGCTCGCCGCCGCGGCTCTGAGCCAGGCCCAGATCGACGCACTGCAGGGACGGCATCCGGCGCCCACGCAGACGGCGTCGCTCCCGAAGGGGCTCTCGCGGACGACCGCGGCGCTCGTTCGCGACGAGCTGCGGCGGCTCGACGGGCCGGTCACCGCGGCCGAGCTCGGCGAGCTCATGGGGATGTCGCGGGTCAGCGCGCGGCGCTACCTCGAGTACTTCGCGGGGCGGGATCGCGTCGAGGTGCGGCCGAAGTACGGCGATGCGGGGCGCCCGCAGCACCTGTACCGGTGGGTCGGCGGGGACGAACTCTGACGCGGCCGTCGCCCCCGGTGCCGGCGGACGTCCGTTCTGGTCGCGCCCGCGCACACTACGTCCAATACGACCGGAATCCCCCGTCGGCGTGGATCGCTCGTAGCCTCGGTTCCCGGAAGTCTCGATGTGGAGATACATTCCCGAGGAGGAAGCGATGAACGACATCGATGTCGTGGTGGTCGGCGGCGGCAACGCGGGATTCAGCGCGGCACACGCGGCGGTGGAACGCGGACGACGCGTCGTGCTGCTCGAACGCGGCGACGAGGCGAGCGCCGGTGGCAACAGCTTCTACACGGCCGGCGCGACGCGCGTTCCGCACGACGGCCTCGACGACCTCCGTCGCATCGTCGTGCCCGACGAGCGCCACGAACGGTCGATCGTCCCGCCCTACTCGGTCGACGACTTCCGTGCCGACCTCGTGAAGGTGACCGAGGGGCGAAACGACCCGGAGCTGACCGAGGTGCTCGTCACCGAGGCGCGACCGACGCTCGAGTGGCTCATCGGCCTCGGGCTCGACTACCGGCTCATGTACGAGCGTCAGGCCTACGACCGACCCGACGGCAGCTTCCTGTTCTGGGGTGGACTGCACGTCGGCAACGTCGGCGGGGGCGAGGGGCTCATCGCCGACCACACGCGCGTCGCGCACCGTGAGGGGGTCGGGATCCGCTACGGCGCGTTCGTCGTCGATCTCCTCCGCGAGGGTGAGCGCGTCGTCGGCGTGCGACTCGACGACGGCTCGGAGGTGCGGGCGGAGTCGGTCGTGATCGCCTCAGGCGGGTTCGAGGCCAGCCCCGAGCTGCGGGAGGCCGAACTCGGACCGGGCTGGCAGCACGCGAAGGTGCGCGGGACGCCGTACAACACGGGCGTACTGCTCGAGGCGGCCCTCCGCGCGGGCGCCGCCCGGGGCGGCGACTGGACGACGTGCCACTCGGCGCAGTGGGACGCGTTCCTGCCCGAGAACGAGTCGAACCGCGAACTCACGAACCGGCTCACGCGCCAGTCCTATCCCCTCGGTGTGCTCGTGAACCGGGACGGCGAGCGCTTTCTCGACGAGGGTGCCGACTTCCGGAACTACACTTACGCGAAGTACGGCCGCGAGATCCTCGCCCAGCCCGGTTCCGTCGCGTGGCAGGTGTTCGATGCGACGCTGCGCCCCATGCTGCGCACGGAGGAGTACGACATGCCGGGCATCTCGGTCGAGTGTGCCGACACGCTCGACGAGCTCGCGGAGCGCGCGGGGATCCCCGTCGAGGCGTTCGAGCGCACGATCGGCGCCTTTAACGACGCGATCGACCGTGACGTCCCGTTCGATCCCACCGTCAAGGACGGCCGCGCATCGCACGTGGAGCCGGTCAAGAGCAATTGGGCGTCACCCATCGAGACCCCGCCGTTCTTCGCCTACGGCGTGACGTGCGGGATCACGTTCACGTTCGGTGGCCTGCGCACGGACACCCACGGCCGCGTCGTGCGCGACGACGGGGCGCCGATCGACGGGCTCTTCGCCTGCGGCGAGGCGCTCGGTGGACTGTTCTCGAAGAACTATCCGGGCGGATCGGGCCTCACCGCGGGCATGGTCTTCGGTCGCCGCGCCGGCGAGCTCGCCTGAGCTGGGCCGCCCCGCCGCGCACCCGTGGTCAGCGGGTCGTCAGGTCGGCGTACTCCGGGTGGCGCTTGATGTAGACGGCGACAGAGGGGCACTGCGGCACGACGCGCTTCGTGCTCGCGTCACGGAGGTCGCCGAGTGCGGCGCCCACGAGCCGGCCGGCGACGCCCTCGCCCTGGAACTCCGGACGCACGACCGTGTGGTCGATGACGATCGCGTCGTCGCGCTCGACGTAACTCATGAACCCGATCTCCTCGCCGTCGTCGGTGACGATGTAGCGGTCGGCCGCGGGATCCTTGGTGATCTGCTCGCTCATGCCGCGTAGCGTACGCCGGACGGCCGATGGGCCGCGAGCGGGTGAGTGTGAAACCCTGGGGGAATGTCCTGCCCCCGCGACGACTCGACCGAGAACGACTCCGATCCCTCGGCGACAGCGAATCCGACCCACGCCGACCGAGCGAGTGGCGCACCGAGCGGCTTCGACGGCTTCGGCGACGTCTCGGCGATGATCGGCCCGCCACCGGGTGATGCGCCGGACCCCTCGTCCGCGGTCGAACGGCCCGAGTCGTCGTCCGCGGACGCGTGGGACGAGTCGCATTCCGTCGACGCGTGGGACGAGGCGCCGTCGGCGGCCGCGACGGACGGGACGTCGTCCGGGAGCGCTGCGGACGGGACGCTGCTGGACGAGGAGGACACGGGGGACGAGGAGGACACGGGGGACGAGGACGGTCCGCTCGCCCCGCTCGCCGCGAGTGGTCCTGCCGCGGCGGCAGCGAGCCGGTCGGCCGCACGCGCGACCGACCGCCGCACGCGCCGACGCAGGAAGAGCATCGTGTGGATCGCCGTGGGCGCCGTCGCGGCCCTCCTCATCGCCGCCGGTTGCGGCTACGTCGCGCTGTTCGGTCTGCCCGGCGGCCTCGCGGCCGCGAGCGAGGCGCCCACGGCGACGGCACCCGGCACACCGACCGGCACGCCCACGCCGACGAGCACCCCGACACCGACGGAGACACCCACGCCGACGGCGACGTCCACACTGCCGGCCGGCGTGACCGACATCACCGATCCGGATTCGGTGACCGTGCTCGTCAACAAGCTCACGCCGCTGCAGCCGCAGGACTACGCGCCGAGCGATCTCGTGCGGCTCGCGGACATCGGACTGCTCTCCTCGAACGACCACTCGCTGCGGGCGCCCGCCGCGGACGCGCTCAAGGTGCTCTTCGCCGCCGCGGCCGCCGAGGGCATCACCCTCGACGGGCAGAGCGGCTACCGCTCCTACGAGACGCAGACATCGCTGTACAACGGCTACGTCGCCGACATGGGGCAGGCGGCGGCGGACGCGACGAGCGCGCGGCCCGGCTATTCCGAGCACCAGACGGGGCTCGCGATCGACATCTCGTCCCCCGACGAACCGTGTGCCCTCGAGGGCTGCTTCTCCGGGACGCGGGCAGGACAGTGGCTCGCCGCGCACGCCTGGGAGTACGGCTTCATCCTGCGCTTCGGCGACGGACAGACCGGCGTCACGGGGTACGAGTTCGAGCCCTGGCACTTCCGGTACGTCGGTGTCGAGGTCTCGACGGCGATGCACGACGGCGGATTCGTCACCTACGAGGAGTATCTCGGCGCCCCGGCGGCACCCGACTACGCGTCCTGAACGGTGCGCGGAGGTCTCCTCCCGGGAGGGGATGTAATGGCCGACCGGAGATGCAAGAACTGTGTTCTCAGTGGGAATCGGCGCCGAGTCCGCAATACTGGAGTGAATGGAGTGACGGGATCCCACTCACGCTCCCCAGGAGGTCACGATGGCTTATTGCCCCACGTGTGGTTTCGAAGTGCACGAAGGACAACGATTCTGTCCCGAGTGCGGCACGAAGCTGAGCGCAGCCGCGGCATCCGCCGACGCATCGAACGCCGTCCCGCACCGCCCCGTCGGGGTGGGTCAGGGGGTGCAGTGGAACTCACCGACGCCGCCCCATCTCGCGTCGGACCCGGTCGAGGACGAGCGCGACCCCGACGAACTCGACGACTTCTTCTCGAGCTATCGCCGCAAGGGGCCGCAGCCCTCGCCGGAGGCGGGCGAACAGCCGACGGAGGCGCCCATGCGCCGCAGTCGGCGACGGTTCAACCCCGATCTGAGCTACGGTGACGGTCCGCTGCCGGCGGCACCCCGGCCGGCGCACCCGACCGGTGGCGTCCCCGTGACGCCTCCCGCGGCCGCCTCCGAGTGGGCGCCACCGGAGGAACCGGCCGCGAGCGGACCACCCGCGGACGTGCCGAACCCGCCGAGCCGGGCCGAGCACGAGCCCGAGCCGGTCTCGGCGCCGACGGGGACGGAGTCCTCGATGCCGAGCTGGTTCGAGGAGCTGCCGGGCGACGAGGGCCGCGACGATTCGGCACACGCCGCCCCCGACCCCTTCGCCGCCGCCTCGGAGCGGGGCTCGTGGGACAACTTCTCGTCGGTGACCGGTGAACTGGATCGCGACGACGCGCCGGCGGGCGAGCACTCGACGCACCGTGCGCAGGCGACCCCGGGCGACGCCGACGCGCGACCGGTGCCTCCGCAGCCCGGCGGGCCGACGCGCCCCCCGGCGGCGCACCCGGCGCCCTCGTGGCAGGACGACGACATTCCGCCGACGCAGATGCATCCGGTGGCGTCGTCGTGGCAGGACGACGACGTCCCGGCGACGCAGGTGCACCCGGCGTCGTCGTCGTGGCAGGACGACGACATCCCGGCCACGCAGGTCCACGGCGTTGTGCGGCGCGACGGGGACGACGGCCCGCTGCCCGAGAGCTGGTTCGGCGAGTCCGACGACGCGGCACCGCAGGCCGCCAGGCCCGAGTCGGCCGCGCCGCCGAGACAGCAGGCGCCGAGACAGCAGGCGCCACGCGGCGCCGTACCACCGGCTCCGGAGGCGGCCGGTGCCGCAGGGCAGGGTGGTGGAAGCGCGCCACGCAGCTTCGACGAGCTCCTCACCGGGGCGGGCCCCGGCGGACCCGTGGTCGACGACGAGCAGCCCATCTCCTCGCGCGACTTCGACCAGACGGGCATCGTGCAGATGCCGCAGCATCCGCAGGCACGTCCGTCGGGGGCGCCGAGCATCTTCGAGGCGCCCGGCGTCGCCGGTCGTCCGGCGGACGACCGCCGGGTCGGTGAAGCCGGTACGCCGGATCGTCGGCAGGCCGCGGGGACACCCCCGCCGAGCCGACCGGAGGCCGGTGCGCCCGCCGCCTTCACGCCCCCTCCGACGTTCTCGCCGACCGCGAACGAGCCGGCACCGCGGGGTATCGATGCGCCGCCGTTCGCGAACGAGCCGACCTCGCAGCCGACGTTCGGACAGTCCCCGGCCGCGCACCGGGAGCCGGCCGACCAGCGGCCGGACGATGCGTCCTTCGCGCGTCCCGGGGCGACCCCCGAGTGGCCGACCTCGCCGGCGCAGGGGGCGCCGGAACGTCGTGCCCCCGAACACCGCGAGCCGGAGCATCGCGCCCCGGAGCACGCGGCGGTCGACGATCCGTTCGCGCCTCCCGCGGATCCCGGGCACACCGCGGCACACGGGGCACCGTTCCACGCCGCCCCCGAGCACGCGGCGCCCGAACACGACGCGTGGGAGCCGGAGCCGCCGACCGCGGGCTATGGCACCGCGGACGACGCGGCACACGGCGCCCCGGCCCACCGGGCACCGGAACACCGCGCCCCCGAGCACGCGGCACCGCCCACCGGACGTCCGCCCGTGGACGAGAACGAGGCGCGGGAACTCGAATCGTGGTTCGGCGCGGAGCCCGCGACGACCAGGTTCGACGCGGCACCGAGCATCGAGGAAGCGAACCGCGGCCCCCGCGGCGCGCAGGCCCCGGACGCGCGAGCGCAGCAGGGAGCCGACGGGAACGCCGGCGGCGCGGACCTCCTCGGCGCGTGGTTCGGCGGCGAGGACGAGCCCGACGACGAGCGGGACGACGTCCGTGCCGACTCGGCGCGCCCGTGGTACGAGCAGGGGATCGACGGCACCGAGAGCCCGTCGGCACGCGTCGCGCACGCGGGCGCCGCACCGGCCGCCGCGCCGGAGTGGGCAGCGCCGCAGGGCGGCGGCACCGTCGAACCCGGCGCCGAGTACGTCGCCCACGGAGCGCGGCCCGCGCAGCGCGCCGCGCAGTCCGCCGGTGCCGGGCCGGCAGGCCGCGGCGGCGCGGGGGATCGTGGCCCGCGGGCTGGTGGCCCGGGCGGCGGCTCCGGCGGTGCGGGCGGGTCCGGCGGGAGTCGACTCGACCGGACGGGGCGGCGTCGTCTCTGGACGATCGCGATCGCGGTCGTCGGGTCGATCCTGCTCATCGTCTCGGCCGTGATCATCGGCAACCAGATGCGCGGTGGTCAGTCTGACGTCGCCGAATCGCCCGAGCAGAGCGAGCAGGCCTCGCCCGAGGAGCAGCAGGCCGAGCCGGAGCAGACGGAGGCGGCACCGCCGGAGCAGCCACCGGCAGCGGTGGCCGATCCGAACTTCGAGTTCACGTCGTTCCAGAGCGAGTCGGCGAACCTCCGCTGCGTCGTGTCACCGACGTACGGCGTCGCGTGCCAGCACAGCAACCCGGCGTTCACCGTCCCCGACACGGTGTGTGCCGACTCGAGCGCGTCGGGTGCCGTCGTCGGGCTCGACTCGAACGGCTACACGTTCCCGTGTCTGACGCAGGACATCCCCTACGGGCAGCCGACGCTCGCGATGAACACGCCGACGCAGGTCGGTGAGTTCACGTGCACGATCACGCTCGCGACGGGTGTGACGTGTACGAACGCGGCGGGCGATTCGATGGCGCTCGAGTTCGAGCAGGGCATCACGACCGCGGGCCGCGCGTCGACGTCGCCGCAGCAGCCGGAGTCGCCGCTGCCGCCGGCCTGACGCCGCGCGCCGAGCGCCGAATACCGGGTGGTTTTCGGGGTTCCGGGTCGACCGGAACCCCGAAAACCACCCGGTATTCGATCTGCGCGGCGGTGGAGTGGCGCCGGGTCAGGACGCCGCGGCGAGCGCCGCGTCGACGATCGCCTTCGCCTCGGCCTGCACCTGGCGCAGGTGCTCGGGGCCGCGGAACGACTCGGCGTAGATCTTGTACACGTCCTCCGTGCCGCTCGGGCGGGCCGCGAACCAGGCCGACTCGGTGACGACCTTGACGCCGCCGATCGGTGCGTCGTTGCCGGGCGCGTGCGAGAGCTTCGCCGTGATCGGCTCGCCCGCGAGCTCGGTCGCCGCGATGTCGTCGCCCGAGAGCTTCTTCAGCACGGCCTTCTGCGCGGGCGTCGCGGGCGCGTCGATGCGCTCGTAGGCGGGCTCGCCGAACTCGGCGACGAGCTCCCGATAGCGCGCCGACGGCGTCTTGCCCGTCACGGCGATGATCTCGGCCGCGAGCAGTGCGAGCAGGATGCCGTCCTTGTCGGTCGTCCAGACCGAGCCGTCGCGGCGCACGAACGACGCACCCGCCGACTCCTCGCCGCCGAACACGACGCTGCCGTCGCTCAGGCCGGGCACGAACCACTTGAACCCGACGGGAACCTCGACGAGCTTCTTCTGCAGCGACGCGACGACGCGGTCGATCATCGAGCTCGACACGAGCGTCTTGCCGACGCCCGCGAGCGGCGACCAGCCGGGGCGGTGCGTCGAGAGGTAGTCGATCGCGACCGCGAGGTAGTGGTTCGGGTTCATGAGCCCGCCGTCGGGCGTCACGATGCCGTGCCGGTCGGCGTCGGCGTCGTTGCCCGTGAGGACGTCGAAGTCGTCGCGGTGCGCGAGCACCGAGGCCATCGCGGACGGCGACGACGGGTCCATGCGGATCTTGCCGTCCCAGTCGAGCGTCATGAAGCCCCACTGCGGGTCGACCGTCGGGTTCACGACCGTGAGGTCGAGGCCGTACTCCGTGCCGATGAGCTCCCAGTAGCGCACCGAGGCGCCGCCGAGTGGGTCGGCGCCGATGCGCACGCCGGCGCGCTTGATCGCGTCGAGGTCGAGGATGTTGCGCAGGTCCTCGACGTACTCGCGGCGGAAGTCGTGGCGCTCGATGTCCGACACGTCGCTCGTGCGCTTCACCTCGGCGAGGCCGCCCGCGATGAGCTCGTTCGCGCGATCGGCGATCCAGCTCGTCGCGTCCGTGTCGGCGGGGCCGCCGTTCGGCGGGTTGTACTTGAAGCCGCCGTCGGTGGGCGGGTTGTGGCTCGGGGTCACGACGATGCCGTCGGCGAGGTCGTCCTCGTTGTCCTCGTTGTAGCGGATGATCGCGTGCGACAGCGCGGGGGTGGGCACCCACGAGTCGTCGGCATCGGCGAGCACGCGCACGCCGTTCGCGACGAGCACCTCGTAGGCGGTGCGCTCGGCGGGCTCGCTGAGCGCGTGCGTGTCGCGGCCGATGAACAGCGGGCCGGTGATGCCCTGGGCCGCCCGGTACTCGCAGATCGCCTGCGTGATCGCGAGGATGTGCGTCTCGTTGAACGAGGTGCGCAGGCTCGAGCCGCGGTGGCCCGAGGTGCCGAACGCGACGGCCTGCGTGGGGTCGTTCACGTCGGGGACGAGGTCGGTGTACGCCGCCAGCAGTGCGTCGAGGTCGACGAGATCGGCGGGTGTGGCTGCGGTGCCTGCGCGCTCATGCATGCTCCGAGTCTGGCACCCGCGGGTCGCCCGGGGCTAGTGCGCGGGGCGGCTCGCCGGGACTCGTAGGCTTGGGGGATGACCGACGCCCCCGACGCCGCTGCCCCCTCCGCCTACACGGGCGTCGAGACGTACTCGTATCTCGGGCCCGCGGGCACGTTCACCGAGGCCGCGCTGCGGCTCGCGCCGCAGGCGCAGGGCAAGCCGTGGAAGCCCGTGAACAACGTGAACGAGGCGCTCGCGGACGTCACGAGCGGGCGCAGCGTCGCGGCGATGATCGCGATCGAGAACAGCATCGAGGGCGGCGTGACCGCGTCGCAGGACGCGCTCGCGACGACGCCGGGCCTGCGCATCATCGGCGAGTACACGGTGCCGATCTCGTTCTCGCTCGCGGTGCGGCCGGGCGTGGCGCTCGAGGACGTCAAGACGATCGCGGCGCACCCCGTCGCGTACGGCCAGTGCCGGGCGTGGCTCACGACGCACCTGCCGGGGCACACGCACCTGCCGGCGACGTCGAACATCGCGAGCGCGGGCTCGCTGTTCGACGAGGGGCTCCGGGTGGACGCAGCGATCACGCCGCCGAACATCCGTGAGCGCATCCAGGTGGACGTGCTCGCCGAGGGCATCGAGGACAACAAGACGGCGCGCACCCGCTTCGCGCTCGTGAGCATGACGACGACGCTCCCGCCGCGCACGGGCGCCGACAAGACGAGCCTCATCGTGGAGCTCCCCGAGGATCGTCCGGGCTCGCTTGTTCAGATGCTCGAGCAGTTCGCGACGCGCGGCGTCAACATGTCGGTCATCACGTCGCGCCCGATCCCCGAGCGCATCGGCCGGTACCGCTTCGTGATCGACCTCGAGGGGCACCTGCACGACGCGCGCGTGGCCGATGCGCTGCGCGGGCTGCGGCGGTACAGCCCGCACGTGATCTTCCTCGGCTCGTACCCCGAGGCCGACGGCACGCCGGTGCAGGTCGAGGGGAACGACACGGACGAGCACTACGCCGAGGCCGAGGCGTGGCTCGCGTCGCTCGAGCGCGACCCGGATGGGCTCGGCTGAGCGCAGCGGCTGTCCGCTGCGCGCACGCGCGGCCCCGCCCCGGTGCGACCGCCGCGCCGTCAGGACGGGTGGGGTATCCGGACGGGGGAGTGCCCTATTCGCCGCGGTCGGGCGCGAGGACGACGACGATCGCCGCGATGAACAGTGGCGCCGTGACGAGCGCCATCAGAACGACCGGCGTCGCGATGAGCGCTGCCGCGAGTGCCGAACCGATCACGGCGACGTTCGCGGGCATCAGCACGCGCGAGCGCCGGGCGCGGTCGATCTCGCGGCGGGGCATCCCGATCCGGTCCAACGCGACGGACAGCTCGCGGCGTTCGATGACGGTGGCCGTCTGGGTGATCGCGATCTGGCACGCGACGACGAGGAACGTCACGGCGACGAGGGCGATCACCATGGTGCGGGCGTCGGCGAACAGCAGGAGCTGATCGGTCGTCATGATCGCGCGGCTGTCGCTCGCGCCGATGACCTCGAGATAGCCGAGCATGCTGCCTGCGGGAACGAGGACGAACGCCGCCGGTGCGAGTGCCGACACCTGCCGCCACGCGGCGCGCGGATCGTCGGCGACGCCTCGTACAGCGATCAGTCGCGCCGGGTCGGACGTGCGTCGGGCGCGGGCCGCCGCGAGCCGCGACACGACGAACGGGCCGACGAGGCCGAGCACCGACATGACCGCGATCATCGTCAGGGCGAGCGCGCCGACGACCGCGACGACGCCCCAGCTGTCCGAGACGGTGCGCGTGACGACGACGGCGCCCGCCAGCACCACGAGCGCGGCCACCACGCGGAGGGGGCTCATGCGCGGCGCCTCCGGCCGTGTGCGGACGCCGAGTGGCGAGAGCACGACGCGACGCAGACCGACGAGGCCGCTCACCGCCGCGACCGCCACGAGGAACGGTGGCAGGGACGCGGCGAGCCACCACGGCAGCCACAGCTCGGCGGCCCGGAGCGGCTGCCCGTGGACGGTGAGCGCGCTGAGCAGGACGGGGAGCGCCGTCGACACGGCGGATCCGATGACGACGCCGATGGCCGCGAGAACGGTCACCTCGGTCACCGCGATCCGTCGCACGCGCGCGGCGCTCGCGCCGAGGAGGCGCAGCGTCGCGAGTCGGTCGTCCCGGCTGCGGGCGGTGAGGCCCGCGCTCGCCGAGCTCAGCGTGACGAGCGGGACGATCGACAGGCCGGCGAGCGCGACGGACAGGACCGCGTACCCCGGCTCGTCCGTCGGGACCGTTCCGTAGGCGATGGCGAGCATCGCGACGGCGACGGCGAGCAGCGTCGAAACCGCCGACGCGAGGACCTGCAACCACGTGAGGATCGACCACGAGCCACGCGGGAGGGCGAGCAACAGGGCGGGCGAGGCGTTCATCGTGCGTCCACGATCCGGCCGTCGAGCAGGTGCACGACGCGGTCGCAGCGCGCTGCCACCCGCTCGTCGTGGGTGACGATCACGAGGGCACGGGCGTCGCCGTCGACGGTCGCGAGCAGCGCGTCGAGCACATCCTCGGCGGTCCGCGAGTCGAGCGCGCCCGTGGGTTCGTCGGCGAACACGATCGTGGGGCCGGTGACGAGCGCGCGGGCGATCGCGACCCGCTGCGCCTGGCCGCCGGAGAGCTGGCCGGGGCGGCGCTCGCCGAGGCCCGCCAGGTCGAGCCGGGCCAGTTCCGCGTCCGCCCGCTGCAGCGCCTGCGCGCGGGAGCTGCCCGCGAGCAGGAGCGGGAGCGCGACGTTCTCGCCCGCCGTGAGCTCGGGGACGAGCAGGCCCTGCTGGAACACGAAGCCGAATCGGTGCAGGCGGAACGCCGAGCGTTCGGCGTCGGCGAGCGTCGCGAGGTCCTCGACGCCGCTGCCGTCGGGGCGCCGCACGACGATGTCGCCGGTATCGACGGCGATGATGCCCGCGAGGGCGTGGAGCAGCGTGGACTTCCCCGATCCGCTGGGCCCGGTGATCGCGACCGCTTCGCCCGGTTGCAGGGTGAGCGACGCGTCACGCAGTGCCGTGGTGTGCCCGTAGTGCTTGCCGATCCGTTCGGCCCGGAGCAGCCAGGTGGTTCCCGGGGCGTCAGGTCGGCGGGTCTCGGGGTCGCTTGTCGTGTGCATGCGTCGGTGCCTTTCGGTGCGCGGTCGGTGCCGAGCCGCGGTCGGTGCCGGGGGTGGTGGTGCCGCGCTGGAGTGGAGTCGGGGGCGGTGCTCGGTGGTGCCGGGATGTCCAGCACGCTACGGAGCGTGTTCCGCGGGGGACACCGGCCACGGGTGGAAGCGTCGAGGCCGTCCGTCCCGTGTGCCTCAGCCCGTGGGTGGTGGTCGCTCGGTCGGCTCGGTCGTACGCTCGCAGGGGCCGGTGGGTCGCGGCGGCGAACGGCTTCGCCGGGAGGGGAGGCGGGTTTCGATGGTCGGCGATGCGCCGCTGCTCGATCCGCTTCCGCGGCGTCCGCGGATCGTGCGCTGGTTCGCGGCGCGTCCGCGCATCGGCGACGTGCTCGTGATCCTCGTCTGCACGGTGCCGGCGCTCGTCGCGCTCGTGCTGGCGCCACCGGCGTACGCGTGGCTCGGCTACGTGTGCACGGCGGGGGTGGCCGTCGCGTTCTGGTGGCGGCGATCCCACCCGGTCGTGGTCCTGCTGATCGTCGTGGCGCTCGCCGCGCTCAACCCCATCTCGAGCCAGGGCACGTCGGTGGCGATGCTGGAGACGGTGTTCGGCGTCTACGCCGTCGCGTCGCTGACCAGGTTGCGCACCGCGATCCTCGCCTACCTCGCCGGCGAGGCGACGATCCTCGCGACGGCCGGCCTCGCGGTCCTGCTCGGGCTGCGCGACGTGCTCCCGTTCGTGCTGTTGCAGCCGACCGCGCTCGCGGCGCTCGCGCTCGGCCTCGCCGTGCGGGCGAGCAGGGCGCGGCGGGCCGCGGTCGAGGCGATGATCGTCATGCGCGAGGAACGCGCCGCGGCGGCCGAGCGGGCACGCATCACGGCCGAGATGCACGATGTCGTCGCACACTCGGTCACGGTCATGATCGCGCTCGCGGGCGGGGCCCGCACCGGGTGGGAACGTCATCCCGAGCGCGCGCGCAGCGCCCTCGAACAGCTCGGCGTCGTCGGTGCCCGCACGGTCGACGAGATGCAGCGCATCCTCCGCCTGCTTCGCGAGCCGGATGGGCCGGATATCGCGGGTATCGCGGCGTCCGGCCACGACGTGCCGTCGCTCGCCTCGCTCGTCGAAGAGTTCCGGACGGCGGGACTCCCCGTCGTCCTCGACGAGGACGCCACGGCCGGCGCCGATGAACCCGCGCTCCGCACGACGGTCTACCGCATCGTGCAGGAGTCCCTCACGAACGCGCTCCGCTACGCGCGCGGCGCGACGCGCGTCGCCGTGCGGGTCGCGACGGACGGCGATCGGCTCGTCGTGACCGTCACCGACGACGGTGTCGCCGACCCGTCGGCGGGCTCGCTCGGGGCGGGCGTCGGACTGTGTGCCATGCGCGAGCGGGCCGCGGCGTTCGACGGGACGCTCGAAGCGGGCCCCGTCGCGTCCGGTGAGCGTGCACCGGCCGCGGGGTGGCGGGTGCGCGCCACGCTGCCGCAGCGTCAGGCCGAGCACGCATGATGCGCCGTGCGGGCGACACCACGATCCGGGTCCTGGTCGTCGACGACCAGCCGCTCGAACGCACCGGCAACGCGCTCATCCTCGACTCCGCCGACGGCATCGACGTGATCGGGGAGGCCGGTGACGGCGAGGCGGCGATCGCCCTCGTCGACCGCGACCGGCCGGACGTCGTCCTCATGGACGTGCGCATGCCCGGGATGAACGGCATCGACGCCACGCGCATCATCACCACCCGCCACCCGGACGTGCGCGTGATCGTCCTCACGACGTTCGATCTCGACGAGCACGCCTTCGGGAGCCTCGAGGCGGGCGCGAGTGCGTTCCTCGTCAAGAGCGCCACCCCCGAGGCGCTCGTCGACGCCGTCAGAACGGTCGCCGCGGGCGAGGCGGTCGTCGCGCCCCGCCTCACCTCGCGCCTCATCGCGCACTATCTGGACTCGTCGGGGCGGTCCGAGCGCGCACCGCGGCCGACGCACTCCACACCGGCACCGACGGACGTGCTGACCCCGCGGGAGCGCGATGTGCTCGTCGGCGTCGTGCGCGGGCTCAACAACGCCGAGATCGGTGCGGAACTGCACCTCGCGAACGCCACGGTGAAGTCGCACATCAACTCGATCTTCGCGAAGCTCCACGTGCGCGACCGCGTGCACGCCGTCATCCTCGGCTACGAGTGGGGGCTCGGGCCGCGGCCCTGAGACGAACCCGGTGGGGCCCGCGTTCGGCAGGGCGCCGCGGACCTGACCCGAGCACGGTGCGGCCCGGGTTCGGCACCGCGCCGCCGCTCCGACCCGAGCACGGCGGGGACCGAGCTCGGCGGGCACCACGGCCCTGACACGAGCTCGACAGGGCCGAGTTCGGCGGAGCCCCGTGGCCTGACGCGAGCACGGCGGGGCCCGAGTTCTCCGGGAACCGCAGCCCTGACCCGAGCACGGCGGGGCCCGAGTTCTCCGGGAACCGCAGCCCTGACCCGAGCCCGGCGGGGCCCGAGTTCTCCGGGAACCGCAGCCCTGACCCGAGCCCGGCAGGGCCGAGTTCAGCGCGGCACCGCGGCCCTGATTCGACCCCGGTATCGGCACCGACACCGGCGCAGTGCCGATATCGGTGCCACGCCGAGCAAGGATCTAATCGTCAAGATGACGATTAGCGTGTACAGTGAGAGCCATGAGCATCCGATTCCGATCCAGGGTCCCCGAGGGGTGGACCGTCGACAGCGCGGTGCGTCCCTTCCGATTCCCGGGCGGCGAGTGGCACTTCGCCTGGCCCGAGCGGGAGACGCCCGTGAGCGCCGTCCTCACCGGCGCCGAGCCCGACGACCTCGTCCTGCTCGCACTGTGGGCCGACGTCGCCCGCGAGCGCGGCGTCCGCTCCGTCGCCTACATCCCCTACCTCCCCGCCGCACGCGCCGACCGCGGAACGCCGTTCGGCGCCCGCGTCTACGCGAACCTCATCAACGCGGCCGGCCTCGACGAGGTCGTCGTCTTCGACCCGCACTCTCCCGTCGCCCCGGGGCTCGTCGACGACGTCCGCATCGTGCACAGCGCGTCCGCCGTCCGCGACGCCGTGTTCGGGCGACACGGACTCCCCGGCGACTACGTCGGGATCATCGCGCCCGACGCCGGGGCGCGCGACCGCGCGACGCGCGTCGCCGAGCTCGTGGGCCTGCCCGTGTTCACGGCCGAGAAGCACCGCGACCAGGCGACGGGAGCCCTCCTGTCCTACGCGCCACCGACACTGCCCGCCCACGGCCGGCTGCTCGTCGTCGACGACGTGTGCGACGGCGGCGCCACGTTCGTCGCACTCGCCGAATCGACCGGCGTCGCCCGCGAACGACTCACGCTCTGGGTGAGCCACGGCATCTTCTCGGGCCGCGCCGATCGCCTCACGGAGCACTACGGCGAGATCATCACGACCGACAGCCACCCCGGCGCCCGCCGCCCGGAGATCGGCGCCCGTGTGATCCGCCTCCACCCCTACCTGATCCACGACGACACGAGCCCGGGCGACCCCCGGAACGAGCGAGGGAACGAACGATGACCACGACCCAGAACCCCACCACCGGCAGCACCACCGCGCCGAACGCCGGCGTCGGCCGCGACACGAGCGACCGCTTCGCCCCCATCGCGGCACTCATGGAGACCGACGCGTACAAGCTCGGCCACATCCAGCAGTACCGCCTCGCGGGCGACGTGCAGACCGTCTACTCGAACTGGACGAACCGCGGCTCGCGCGAACCCGGCGTCACCCACGTCGTGCACTTCGGTCTGCAGGCGTTCCTCGTGCGCCTCGAAGCCCGCTTCGCCCCCTTCTTCGCCGCCGACGAGGACGAGGTGTGCGCCCTCTACGAGGAACGCCTCGCGCAGATCCTCGGCCCGAACACGATCGGCTCCGACCACATCCGCGCCCTCCACCGGCGCGGCACCCTGCCGCTGCGGTTCAGCGCCGTGCCCGAGGGCACGCCCGTGCCACTGCGCGTGCCCTCCTTCACGATCGAGAACACCGAGCCCGAGTTCTTCTGGCTCACGAACTACCTCGAGACCGTCCTCTCGGCCGAGGTGTGGGCCCCGTCGACCTCCGCGACGATCGCCCGCGAGTTCCGCCGCGTGCTCGATGCGGGCGCGACGCGCACGGGCGGCGCAGCCGCCGCGGTCGACTGGCAGGGCCACGACTTCTCCTTCCGCGGCATGTCGAGTGCCGAATCCGCCGCGGCCTCGAGCGCCGGCCACCTGCTGAGCTTCACGGGCACCGACTCCCTCGTGAGCCTCGACTGGATCGAGCGCAACTACGGCGGCGCCTACGTCGCCGGCTCGGTACCCGCGACGGAGCACTCGGTCATGTGCGCCGGGACGGCGACGATCGGCGAGCGGGCGATGTTCAAGCGACTGCTCGGCCTCTACCCCGCTGGCATCGTCTCGATCGTCTCCGACACGTTCGACCTGTGGACCGTCCTGACCGACTTCCTGCCGTCGCTGCGTGACGAGGTGCTCGCGCGCGACGGGAAGGTCGTCATCCGCCCCGACTCGGGCGACCCCGTCGACATCCTGTGCGGCACCGACCGCGAGCCGGGCGGCGAGACCCCGGAGGCGCGCGGCGTGATCGAGCTGCTGTGGGACGTGTTCGGCGGCACGGTTAACGCGGCCGGGTTCCGCGAGCTCGACCCGCACATCGGCGCGATCTACGGCGACTCCATCACGCGCGAGCGTGCCGAGCGCATCATCGACCGCCTCGCGGCGAAGGGCTTCTGCTCCACGAACGTCGTGTTCGGGGTCGGCTCGTTCACCTACCAGTACCGCACGCGGGACACGTTCATGTCGGCGATCAAGGCGACGTGGGCGGAGGTCGACGGCGAACCGTTCGAGCTGCGGAAGGACCCCGTGACGGACTCCGGCGTGAAGCGCTCCGCGGCCGGCCGCCTCGCCGTCCTCCGTGACGCGGCGGGCGAGCTGACGCTCGTGGAGCGCGCGACGCCCGAGCAGGAGGCCGCGAGCGAGCTGCAGCCGGTGTGGGAGGACGGGGCGTTCGTGCGATTCCAGTCGTTCGCCGATGTGCGGCGCGTGCTCGCCGAGCACGCGTGAACGAACACGGACGCCCGCGGGCCGATCGGTCTCGCGGGCGTCCGTCGTCGCGCGCCGACGGGTTCGCGTCGCCCGCAGCCGGTACCGTGTGCGGACGGACGAGCGGGCGGACGATCGGGAGGACGGCGGCCGCCGAGGCGCGGGCGAGGTGCCGGACGCGTCACGGATTCTGCGAGTGGCGGCGGAGCGGGCCGCGTACGGCGACACGGTGAGGGTCGTGGGCGAGCCGGGCAGGCCCGCATTCCCCGGATCAGTGTGTGACGTTCCTGCCGGCTGTCCGGGGTGGCGCGTATCCTCGGTGCATGGTCGACCACGAGCTGCTGGAGCGGGTGCTGAGCCTCGACGCTGATTCGCGTCGGGAGCTCCGTGACGCGATCGACGAGTCGTTGCCGGTGGAAGTCACCTCGGAGCTCGCCGCCTTGCTCGGCGCCCGGATCGCTCAGGCTGACGCCGACCCCGAGGATGCGGTCCCGTGGGACGCCGTGCGGGATCGGGCGCGCGCGAAGGTCGCCGCGAGACGAACTGCGTGAGCTTCCGGCTGGTTTTCCTTCGCCGCGCTGACGAGGAATACGACCACGCAATCGACTGGTACCTCGCCGAGGGGCCGCATGACGTCGAACGCTTCATCGCGGCATTCGAGGCCACGGTGAGGCGATCCGGCGGCGCCCTCTGCTGCCGCGAGTCGCGTACCGGGAATCGCGGAACGTGAAGACCGCGGTGTTCCCGTACCACGTGTGGTACCGGGTACGTGAGGACGTCGAGCTCGTCGAGGTCGTCGCCGTCTTGCACGGGGCACAGGACCGGTCGCGCCTCGAACGACGCTGAACCCCGAGCGGTCCAGCGATCCGCGTTCGGCGTCAGGGTGTCCGCGTGGAGCATGATCGCGTCGCGCGTCGCGTCGTCGCGCGCCGACGGGTTCGCGTCGCCCGCAGCCGGTACCGTGTGCGGACGGACGAGCGGGCGGATGATCGGGAGGACGGCGGCGTGGACGAGGCGGGCATCGAACGGCAGCAGCCGCTCGTGAGCATCGACGTGGTCCCCGTCCGGGTGACCGACGAGGGCACGATCGAGTTCGCGCTCCACGAGCGTCCCTACGAGCCGTTCCGCGGCGAGATGGCGCTCCCGGGGGTGCTCCTCAACGGCGGCGAGCAGGTGCGCGCCGCCGCCGCCCGAGCCCTCCGCGACAAGGCGGGCATCGACGAGACGCGCGCGATCGTGCAGTTCGGCGTGTTCGACGAGACGATGCGCGACCCCCGCGGCCCGACGATCTCGATCGCCTACCTCGCGATCGTCGCGCCCGGCACGCCCGCGACCGCCGAGTGGGTGCCGTCGAGCGCGCTCGTGGCGCGCGCGGCGACGCTGCCGTTCGACCACGCATCGATCGTCGAGGGCGCGTTCGAGGCGATCGCGACCCGGCTGTGGGCCGACGAACCGCTCACGCGGGCGCTCACCGGGCCGACGTTCAGCACGCGCGAGACCGCGCGGCTCGCGGCCGACATCGGCGGGCACCCGCCGACCGATCCGAGCAACCTGCGCCGCTGGTTCGTGCAGCATCCACGCATCGAACGTGCCGCCGACCAGACGGGGCTCGGCGGGCGCGATACGCGCTGGGCGTGGCAGGACGCCGAGGCCGCGCACGACGAGTGACCCCGTCGCTCGGACGCGAGCGACCGGGAGGCCGGATGCGGTGCCCCGCCTCAGGCCCGCGCTGAGGCGCCGTCACCCGCTTCGTCGGCGTCCGTGCCCACTGCGACCTCGTCGGGACCGGCGGCGTCGCCAGCTAGCGGGGTGGGCGCTGCGTCGGGCGCGATCGGCTCGGCGACGGTCGCCGACGTCGCGCCGGCGACCGTCGTGTCGTCGTCCGCCGCCGACACGCCCGTGTCCGACGCGTCTGTCGTCTGTGCACCCGTCACCGCGCCGGCCGCCCCGCGGATGCCGAGCTGCACGGGTGCCACGAGCCCCTGCGCCTGCTGGATCGCGCGGTTGACGCGACCCTCGATGTCGGTCGTCACGAGCCGCGTGACCCGGCTGAAGACGTGTTCCTGCGGCGCCTCCGGATCGCGGACCTTGACGGGGAGCGCCGCGGGCACGACCTCGACGCGCCCCGCGACGACCTCGCCGACCGCCTCGCCGTCGATCTCGAACTCCTCCGGATCGGAGGTCACCCGGAACGTCACGGTGCGCGACTGGACGTAGGAGAGCGCGCGCACGCGCTTGCGGTTCTCGGACACGAGCTTGCGGCCGAACTCGGAGTGGCGCAGGAGGCCGGACTGGATCGACATGGCGTGCAGGATCTGCAGCCACCCGATGAAGCCGCGCGGCCGCATGACCGCGGTGTCGAGCGCGCCGTCGTCGACGCGCGCGTCCGGGAGCAGCAGGATGCCGCCCGGCATGACGCCGCAATTGCCGATCATGACGCTCTGCGCGCGCGTCGAGCGCGGCGCACCCTCGTCGAACTTGAGCCGCACGTGGAATGCCGCCCCGCCGAGGACGGTCTTGCGGATCCCGTCGAGGTACGCGACCCAGCCGACACGCTTCTTCAGCGCGTCCGACGTGTTCGCGATCATGCCCGCATCGACACCGATGCCGCCGAGCACCGTGAACACGTAGCTCTCTCGCGAGCCGTCCGGACGCTCGACCCGGGCGCGGCCGATGTCGATGTGCCGGGTGATACCGCCGAACGCGATCCACACGGCGGACCGCAGGTCGAGCACGTCGATGTCGAGATTGCGCGCGAGGAGGTTGCCCGTCCCCGCGGGCACGATCGCGAGCGGGACGTCGGTCCCCGCGAGCGTCGAGGCGACGGCGCGGACGGTGCCGTCACCGCCCGAGGCGATGACGAGCGAGGCGCCGTTCGCGATCGCGTCCTCGGCGAGCTCGTCGCCGAGGCGCTCGGGCGTCGTCTCGAACCACTCGCTCGGCTCCCAGCCGAACTCGTGCTCCGCGGCCTCGACCTGCACGCGCAGCGCGGCGACGTCCGCTTTCACCGGGTGCACGATGACGGCGGCCCGACGGCCGGTCGTCGGCTCGGTGGGCGTGGCGGCGGAATTGTCGGTCACGCGCCAAGACTAGGGCCCCGGGCTGCTGATCCCCCGAACCGCCGTGCGCCCATGCGCCTCGCGTCCGGAGCGCGCGGGCAGGCGGCGGGCTAGCATGAACGGTGTGATCGACGCCCAGCTTCTCCGTGACGACCCCGACCGGCTGCGACGCTCCCAGATCGCCCGCGGCAACGACCCGGCGACCGTCGACGCGGCGCTCGACGCCGACGCGGCACGTCGCGCCGCGATCACCGCCTTCGAGGAGCTGCGTGCCCAGCAGAACGCGTTCTCGAAGCGCGTCGCTGCGGCACCGAAGGAGGACAAGCCCGCACTGCTCGCCGAGGTGAAGGACCTCGCGGCCCGCGTCAAGGCGGCGTCGGCCGCAGCGAGCGAGGCCGAGACGGGCTACACGGACGCGATCACGCGCATCGAGAACGTCATCGAGGACGGCGTGCCCGCCGGTGGCGAGGACGACTACACGGTGCTGCGCGAAGTGGGCGAGCGCCCCGCCTTCGACTTCACCCCGCGCGACCACCTCGAGCTCGGTGAACTGCTCGCGGCCATCGACATGCAGCGCGGCGCGAAGGTCTCGGGCGCGCGCTTCTACTACCTGCGCGGCGTCGGCGCCCGCCTCGAACTCGCCCTCATGACGTACGCGCTCGACAAGGCGCTCGCGAACGGCTTCACGATGCTCACGACACCGACGCTCGTGAAGCCCGAGATCATGGCCGGCACCGGGTTCCTCGGCGAGCACGCCGACGAGGTCTACTACCTGCCCGAGCAGGAGCTCTACCTCACGGGCACGAGCGAGGTCGCGCTCGCGGGCTACCACGCCGACGAGATCATCGACGTGCACGAGCCCGTCCGCTACGCCGGCTGGTCGACGTGCTACCGCTCCGAGGCCGGCTCGCACGGCAAGGACACCCGCGGCATCATCCGCGTGCACCAGTTCAACAAGCTCGAGATGTTCGTGTACGCCGATCCCGCCGAGGCCGCCGCCGAGCACGAGCGGCTGCTCGGCTGGCAGGAGGAGATGATGCACGCGCTCGGCCTGAGCTACCGCGTCATCGACACGGCCGCGGGCGACCTCGGCTCGAGCGCCGCGCGCAAGTACGACATCGAGGCGTGGATCCCGACGCAGGACGCGTACCGCGAACTCACCTCGACCTCGAACTGCACGAGCTACCAGGCACGCCGGCTCTCGACGCGGTTCCGCGGCGAGGACGGCAAGACCTCGCCCGTCGCGACGCTCAACGGCACGCTCGCGACGACGCGCTGGCTCGTCGCGATCCTCGAGACGCACCAGCGCGCCGACGGCTCGGTCGTCGTCCCCGAGCCGCTGCGGCCGTACCTCGGCGGGTTGGAGACGCTGGAGCCGGTCGCGTGAGCATCGACGACCGCCTGCTCGTCGCGCTCGACATCGACGGGACGATCCTGGAGGTCGACGGCTCGATCCCGCAGGCGACGCACGATCAGGTCGACCGCTTGCGCGCGGAGGGACACGAGGTGATGCTCGCGACCGGCCGCTCGGTCGCCGACACGATGCCGATCCACGACCGGCTCGGCCTCGACTCGCGCTTCGTCGTGAGCGCGAACGGCGCGACCGTGCAGGAGCGGTCGGACCTCACGGGAACGTACATCCGCAAGTGGGTGCAGACCTTCGATCCGAGCGATGTGCTCGTCCGGCTCCACGACGGGCTGCCCGGTGCGCGGTACGCGGTCGAGAGCCCCGAGGGCGTGTTCCTGTTCTCGGGTCGGTTCCCGGACGGCGCGTTCGAGTCGCGCGGTGAGCACGTCGAGTTCGACGAGTTGCTCGGACGGCTCGCGCAGCGCCTCGTGGTCGTGGCGCCCGATCGGACCACGGAGGAGTTCGCGAGCGCGATCGAGTCCGTCGGTCTGCATCACGTGAGCTATTCCGTCGGCTGGACCTCGTGGCTCGACATCGCGCCCGAGGGCGTCGACAAGGGCAGCGCGCTCGAACGGGTTCGCGCCGCGCTCGACATCCCGCGCAGCCGCGTCGTCGCGATCGGCGACGGTCGCAACGACATCGAGATGCTCCGCTGGGCGTCCGAGGAGGGCATCGGCGTCGCGATGAACGAGGCCCCGCAGGAGGTCATCGACGCCGCGAACCGGCTCGCCGGCCCGTTCGACGAGGACGGTCTGGGCGGCGCGCTCGCGATGCTGGGCGGTTCGCGCGTCGCGCGCTGACGGGCCGTCGGTTCGCACCGTGCGACGCGATGGTCATCTGCTCGGCCATCGTCGTTTAGGATGAATCGTGCGATGAGATCAGAATGATACCGAATCGTTGTGATTTCGTCAGGAGGGCTGTCCGAGCGGCCGATGGAGCTGGTCTTGAAAACCAGTGGGCAGCAATGCCTCGTGGGTTCGAATCCCACGCCCTCCGCGTGACGCACCCGCGTCAACACGTCCCCCAACGTGCACGAGCAGAGGAACAAGCGTGAGCGAACTCGGACCCCGTCGATCCCGGAGCGGATTCCATCCGCCTCAGGGCGGGGTGGAGCCTGCGTCGGCGCGCGCGGCCGTCGGGAGCGCGTCCCTGCCGCCGAGCAGGCGGCTCGCGGGACGCAGCATCGCACGGCACGGGCAGCTCCCCGTCATGACGGCCGCCCGCAGCCTCGGCAAGCTGTTCTCGATCCTCCTCGTCGTCGCGGTCGTGAGCGTCGTGGGCATCGGCGCCGCGGCCTATCTCAAGATCACGAACAACGTGCAGGCGGTCGACATCGGCAACGGCCAGGACGAGGAGGCGCCGTCGTTCCCGACCCTCCAGGGCGGCGCCAACATCCTCATCGTCGGCAGCGACGACCGCACGGGCCAGGGCGAGGAGTTCGGTGAGGGCACCGACGAGGCGTCCGGCGTCCTGAACGACGTGAACATGGTCGTGCACATCGCCGAGGACCACAGCTCGGCGACGGTCGTCAGCATCCCGCGCGACACGATCGTCAACACGCCCTCCTGCACGAGCGACGACGGTGTGGCGATCGACGAGCAGTACGGCGTCCCGTTTAACAGCATCCTCGGCGAGGGCGGCCTGTCCTGCATCGTGGCGGCCGCCGAGCAGCTCTCGGGTCTCGACATCCAGTACGCGGGCCTCGTGAAGTTCCGCGGCGTCATCGAGCTGTCGAACGCGATCGGCGGCGTCAAGGTGTGTGTCGCGAACGACATCGACGATCCCTACGTGGGACTCAACCTGACGGCCGGCGAGCACACGATCCAGGGCGAGGACGCGCTCAAGTTCTTGCGCACGAGGCACGGTGTCGGCGACGGTTCCGACCTGTCGCGCATCGCGAACCAGCAGCTGTTCCTCTCGGCGCTCCTGCAACAGGTCAAGAGTAGCGACACGCTGACGAACCCGGCGAAGCTCTACGGCCTCGCGGTCGCCGTCACGAACAACATGGTGCTCTCGAACTCGCTCAACAACCTCGACACCCTCATGGCGATGGCCGGCGCGATCTCGAAGATCCCGCTCGAGCAGATCGTGTTCGCTCAGCTTCCTGTTGCATCCTCGTCCTACGAGGGCAAGGTCGAGCCGCTCGAGCCCGACGCCGACACGATGTGGGCGTCGCTGCGGAACGACCAGCCGCTGAACGTGGTGGGGCCGACGTCGACGGTCGAAGCGACCGACCCGAGCGGGGGAACGACGGACGGCACCGACACGTCGACGGACGAGACGGGTGGGGATGGCACGACCGACGGAACCGGCGCGACCGAGGTGGCCACACCACAGCCGACGCTCGTCGGCCAGGAGGCGAGCCAGACGGGCTGCGCGAACGCCTGATCGGACGCTCCTGCCGCTCGATCGGCAGCACGGGCGCGCATGACGGGAGACGAGATGCTCGTCCCACCGACGGACGAGCACGACACGGCCGCGCACGCGGCCGAGCTCGAGGACGTCGCCGGGCACGGGATCGCACGACACGGACGCCTACCGGAGACCACGCGGGCCCGGAGCGTGTTCGGCGCGCTGACGTTCTGCGTCGTCGTGTCGCTCGTCGCGGTGACGACGATCGGGGCGATCGTCTACGCGCGAACGATCGGCAGCATCCCGAGGATCGACGATCCCGTCGCGGCGCCCGCGGACCCCGTCTCGATCGAGGGTGGCGCGAACATCCTCGTCGTCGGCAGCGACGACCGGACGGGGCAGGGGGCCGAGTTCGGTGAGGGGCAGGTCGACGCGGAGGGCGTCCTCAACGACGTGAACATGCTCGTGCACATCGCCGAGGACCAGTCGAGCATCTCCGTCGTCAGCATTCCCCGCGACACGATCGTCGACACCCCGTCATGCACGAACGACGAGGGCGTGGACGTGCCCGAGAAGTTCGGCGTGGCGTTCAACAGCATCCTGCAGGAGGGTGGCCTGAGCTGTGTGCGCACCGCCGCCGAGCAGCTCTCGGGCCTGCCGATCCAGTACGCCGGCATGGTGCAGTTCCGTGGGGTCATCGCGATCTCCAACGCGATCGGCGGCGTCACGGTGTGCGTCGCGAACGAGATCGACGACGAGTACATCCCGTTCCACCTCGCGCCGGGTGAACACACCCTCAAGGGTGAGGACGCACTCAAGTTCCTGCGGACGCGGCACGGGTTGGACGGCGAGTCCGACCTCGCCCGGATCGCGAACCAGCAGCTGTTCCTCTCGGCCCTCGTCCAGCAGGTGAAGAGCGGCGACACCCTCGCGAACCCGGTGAAGCTCTACGGCATCGCGAGCGCCGTCACGCAGAACATGACGCTCACGAGCGGACTCGCGAATCCCGACACGCTCGTGGCGTTCGCGGGCGTGCTCTCGAAGGTGCCGCTCGAACGGATCAGGTTCGCCCAGCTCCCGGTCGTCGATTCGGATGAGGTGGCCGGGAAGGTCGAGCCGCTCGAGCCGGACGCGACGGCGATGTGGGAGCGGATTCGAGCGGATTCGCCCGTCGACGTGGAGACGAGCGGCAGCACGGCCACCGCGCCGTCCGACGGTGCCCCCGTCACGGATCCGACGGACACCGGTGGCACGACGGGAACGGGCGTCGAACCCGCACCCGACGGTGCCACCGGCACCACGACGCAGGCGCCCACGGTTCCGGGGCAGGCGGCGGACGTGCAGGGGTGCGCGAACGGGTGACGGCGGCCGGTATCGCGTCGTCGATCCACTCCATTAGCCTCGGCGCATGACCATTCCGCCGCCGGTCCCGTCCGCGCCGCAGCCGATTCGGGTGGTCGCACCGGTCGGACGTGTCGCAGGGCTCGACCTCGCGAGGTTCCTCGCGCTCGTCGGCATGATGGCGACGCACCTGTGGATCGGCTTCGGGGTGGGGGAGGACCCCGCGTTCGTCGACGTGATCAGCGGCAAGGCCGCGGCACTGTTCGCCGTGCTCGCGGGCGTCGGGATCGCGTTGACGACACGCGGCGACCTCGCGGCCGGCCGCCCGCGCGCGGCGCGCCTCGCCGTCTTCGGGCGCGGGGCCGCGCTCATCGCGATCGGTCTGACGCTCGGGCTCGTGCCCGGCATCATCCTCGTGATCCTCGTCTACTACGGCATCACGTTCTGGCTCGCGATCCCCGCCCTCCGCTGGCGCAACGGCGTCCTGCTCGCCGTCGCGACCGGCTGGGCGCTCGTGTGGCCGGTGCTGTCGATGCTGCTGCGCGGGGACGCCGACCTCTCGCTCGAGGTCGGTTCGGCGAACTGGTTCGATCTCACCGACCCGCTCGTGTTCGTGCGCGGGCTCTTCGTCACGGGGGCGTATCCGGCGCTCACGTGGGTCGTCTACGTGCTCGTCGGCCTGGTCGTGGGACGTCTCGTGATCGCCGCGCGCGAGACGGGGACGCGCGGCGCGGTGCAGAACCTCGGGGTGCGCCTCGCCGCGACGGGCACGATCGTGAGCGCGTCGGCGTTCCTCGTGTCGTTGCTCGCACTGTGGCCCCTCGGTGGGCTCGCGGCGTTCGCGGCCGAGGAGGGGACGAGCCGGCTCGACCTCGCGCAGGAGGAACTGCTCGACGGTTCGCACGGCATCCCGGGCGGGACGAGCTGGTGGTATCTCGCGTCGCCTGCGCCGCACTCCGGTTCGTTCCCCGATCTGGCGATCACCGCGGGGCTCGCGGTCGCGATCATCGGCGTGCTCCTCGCGCTCGGGACGTTGCTCGGCGCGACGGGCGTGCGCGTCCTCGGGCCCGTGCTCGCCGCGGGCGCCGCCCCGCTCACGGTCTACACGACGCACGTGTTCGTCGCGGGGATCGCGGCGTCGCTCGTGCTCGCGGACTGGTCCCGTTCGCTCGCCGAGGGCCACCCGTGGTGGTTCGTGAGCGGATGGATCTGGCTCTGCCACATCGCGGGCGCACTGCTCATCGGCTTCGTGCTCATGAAACTGCGTGTGCGCGGCCCGCTCGAGCGATTCGTCGGCTGGGTGGGGCGACGCGCGGCGCGGCTCGCGCGGGACCGGCTCGCCGAAGCGCCGCCGGGTCATCCGAGCGGATGATGCCGGTGAGCGGGAGTCGGATTCCTCGTGCATCGCCGCGGACGCGATGACAGGATGATCGCGTGCCACCCGAATCCGACGTCGTGCCGCTCGCATCCGCTCACGCTCCGCACCGTCGCGGGGGTGGCCGAGCGTGACGCCGTGGAGCGAGGAACAGGTCGTCGCTGCCGCGCCCGATGCGTCGTCGGTGGCGGCCGGTCGGAAGCTCGCGAAGCCCGCGCCGTGGGTCGAGTCGGGCATCACCGACTCGCTGCTGTGGGGCGCGTGCCAGGGCAGCGGCAAGAAGCCGTACCAGGTGTCGATCGACCTGACCGAACCCGCCTACCGCTGCTCGTGCCCGAGCCGGAAGTTCCCCTGCAAGCACGCGATCGCGCTCCTGCTGCTGTGGTCGTCGGGCCAGGTCGCCGAGGCCGGCGCGGCGGCCGAGTTCGCGCGCGAGTGGGTCGAGGCCCGCACCACGCGAGCCGCCGCGAAGGCCGAACGGAGCGAACGCAGCGAACCGGTCGACGCGAAGGCGCAGTCGAAGCGGCGCGACGAGCGCGTCGCGAAGATGGACGCCGGTGTCGACGAGCTCGTGCTCTGGCTCGAGGATCTCGTCCGCGCGGGCACGGCCGCTGCACTCGCCCAGCCGTCCGCCTGGTGGAACGCCGCCGCCGCGCGACTCGTCGACGCCCAGTTGCCGGGGCTCGCGGAACACCTGCGCGACGTCGCCGCGGGCGCCTCGTCCGGCCGTGAGCGGTGGTTGCTGCGACGGCTCGGGCGCCTCTGGTCGCTCGCCTCCGCATGGCGACGCCGGGAGACGCTCGAGGCCGAGGAACTCGCCGAACTGCACATCGCCGTCGGCTACCCCGTCCAGACCGCGACCGTCCGTGAGGGCGAGCCCGTGCGCGGTCGGTGGACCGTCCTCGGCACCGCCCACGAGGAGCGCGGACCGCTGACCTTCCGTCGCACGTGGCTGCGTGGCAGCGACGGCGAGTTCGTCGTCCTGCTCGAGACGCAGGGCCCCGGCCAGACCTTCGGTGTGCTCCACCTGCCCGGAACGGTGCTCGACGGTGCCGTGCACCACTATCCGGGCGCCACGCCACGCCGCATCCTCTTCGCGGAACCCCCGACGGTGGTCGACGCGCCGCCGCGGCTCGGGTCGACGACGAGCATCAGGGGCGCCGTCGCGGAGCAGGCCGCAGCGCTCGCGACGGCGCCGTGGCGCACCCGGTTCCCCGTCGCACTCGCGGGAATCCGCTTCGATCGGATCACCGACCCCCGAGCGATCGACGACGACGGTGACGCACTGCCGCTCGTCAGGGGCAGCGACATGACGACGGTGCTCGCGCACACGGGCGGACAGGCGTGCGACATGGTCTTCGAACTCGAGGAGGGGCGGTTGCGTGCCCTGAGCGCATTCACCGACGAGGGGGTGGTCGTGCCGTGAGCACCGACTCCGTGACGGACGCACAGGCGACGACCGCGTTCTCGGCATGGCGCGAGGAGCTCGGCAGCGCCGCGCTCGTGGGAACCGGGCGCCGGCAGGTGCCCCCGCCGCCCGCCGCGCTCGGCGTCGCGCCGCCCGAGGGGCGTGGCCGCGAGGCATTGCTGCTCGACCTCGCGGCGTTCGACGACGTCGTCCGGCGCGCGGATCAGCGGGTCGGCGCGGCGGAGCCGCTCGAACCCGCGGCACCCGAGACGCGCCCCGATGCGTCGCCACAGGCCGTTCGAGTGCTCCAGGAGCTGCTGGGCGAGGGGAAGAGCGAGCGGATCCCGCGCGATTCGGTCGCGGACCTCGTCGAGGCATGGCTCGAGCTCGCCGACGCGCGCGGGGTCGTCGTGCCGTTTCGCCTCCTTCCGGGGCTGATCCGCTTCCAGGGGGTGTCGCGACCGCTCGGGCCGCAACTCGCGTGGGGCGAGCGCGGTCGCTGGCTCCGTCCCAGATCCGATGACGAGGTCCTCCTCGACGGGCTCGGTGACGCCTCCGTCGACGAGCTCGTGCGGGGATTGAAGGACCTCACGCCGACGGGGGCGGGGGACGCGATGCTCCGGCTGAGCGATGCCGAGCCCGCGGCGGTCGTGGGCGCGATCCGCACGGTCTGGTCGACGCTCTCCGCCGATACGCGCACGCGGATCCTCCCCCGCCTGCCCGTTGCCGCCGCCGACTCCGAGGAGGGGCGCGGCGCGGTCGATCCGCTCGCGGAGGAATTCCTCGAGGCGTGTCTCGACGATCGTGCGGCCGGCGTCCGCGCCCAGGCACGACACGTTCTCACGAAGCTTCCCGACAGCCGCTTCGCCGCTCGGATGGCGGCCCGGTTGCGACCGCTCATCGTGGTCGAGGGCGGGCTCCTCCGGCAGACCAGGGTGTCCGTCCGCCTGCCCGACGTGATCGACGACGAGGCGGAGCGTGACGGAATGCCCGAGCAGTCGGGCGGACGGGGCCACGATCTCGAGGCCTGGCTGGACCGCATCCTGCGCGCCGCGCCGCTCTCGGTCTGGACCGACGTGGTCCCGGGACGGCTCGAACGCATCGCCCCGCTCCTGGTCGAGCAATTGCCCCGTGGGCGGGGGATGGAGGTGATCGCCGCCGTCAGGGGACAGCACGCGACCGACTGGGCACGAGCGCTGCTCGCCTCCGGTGGCTCACCCGAACTGCTGTCACTCGTCCCGCCCGCGGAACGCGAGCGGTTCGCTGTCGAGCGACTTCGACGCAAGACCGCCACGACCGACGTCCCCGGGTACGAGCTCGTGGAGACGCCCGGGCCCTGGTCGACGGAGCTCGGTGAGCTCGCGCTCGCCGCCGCGATTCCCGCGCCACCCCAGCCGGAGCAGGCGGACGGCCGGCGCGTGCAGCAGCCCTCGAGACGATGGCTCGTCTCGAGGCCGCTCCTGGGACGGCGATTGCCCGCGACGGTCGAGCCGCGCATGCGCGAGCTCATCATGTCGACCAGGGTCGACACCGCCTACGACGCGTTCCGCCGGGTGCTCGTCGCCGAACTGCGCAGGCGCGACCTCGCGGCCGCCGTGAGCGAGGCCTTCGCATGAGCACTCGCGCGCTCCGGTCGGCGATCCGGCACGATTCCCGACCACCTCGGCGCACGTCCCCATCGGACCCATCGTTCGCACCGGACCCATCGTTCTCACCGGACACAGAGGAGACCTTCTCGTGAGCACCACCGAACCGACGACCGACCAGGTGCTGCGCGCGCACGCCGAGCAGGCCTACGCGCACGAGCTCACCGCGCTCGCGCAGGCCGACGACCGCCCCCGCCCGCCGCGCTGGAAGCTGTCGCCGTGGGCCGTGTCGACGTACCTCCTCGGTGGCACCCTGCCCGACGGCACGGTCATCACCCCGAAGTACATCGGCAGCAGACGGCTCGTCGAGATCGCGGTCGCGTCGCTCGCGACGGATCGCTCGCTCCTCCTGCTCGGCGTGCCGGGTACGGCGAAGTCGTGGGTGAGTGAGCACCTCGCGGCCGCGATCAGCGGGGACTCGACGCTCGTCGTGCAGGGCACCGCGGGCACGCCGGAAGAGGCGATCCGCTACGGCTGGAACTACGCGAAGCTCCTCGCCGAGGGGCCGAGCGAGAGCGCTCTCGTGCCCGGCCCGGTCATGCGCGCGATGCGCACGGGCGGCCTCGTACGATTCGAGGAGCTCACGCGCGTGCCGTCCGACGTGCAGGACTCACTCATCACGATCCTGTCCGAGAAGACGCTCCCCGTCCCGGAACTCGACACCGAGGTGCAGGCGAGGCGCGGCTTCAACCTCATCGCGACCGCGAACAATCGCGACAAGGGCGTCAACGACCTTTCGGCGGCCCTGCGCCGCCGATTCACGACCGTCGTGCTGCCGCTGCCCGACTCGCTCGACGCCGAGGTCGAGATCGTGCAGAGCCGCGTGCAGAGTCTCGGCGCATCGCTCGAACTGCCGGCCGATCTCGCGGCGCTGTCCGAGATCCGTCGCGTCGTGACGGTCATGCGCGAGCTGCGCTCGGGCGTCACGGCCGACGGTCGCACGACCATCAAGTCGCCGTCGTCGACGCTCTCGACGGCCGAGGCCATCTCGGTCGTGACGAGCGGACTCAGCCTCGCCACTCACTTCGGGGACGGTCGGGTCGGTGCCTCGGACGTCGCGGCGGGTCTCCTCGGTGCCGTCGTGAAGGACCCCGTGCAGGACGCGGTCGTGTGGCAGGAGTACCTCGAGACGGTCGTGCGCAACCGTCCCGAATGGGACGACCTGTACCGCGCGTGCCGCGAGCTGGACACCGACCAGCCCGCTCGATGACCGACATCCACGTCCTCGGGATCCGCCACCACGGGCCGGGTTCGGCGCGCTCCGTGTCGGAGGCGCTCGACGAGCTGCGCCCGCAGGTCGTGCTCGTCGAGGGGCCGCCGGAGTTCGACGACATCGTCGAGATCCTCGCCGATGCGGAGACGGAGCCGCCCATCGCGGGCCTCGTGTACGCGGTCGACGAGCCGCGGCAGGCGAGCTTCTACCCGCTCGCGTCGTTCTCGCCCGAGTGGGTCGCGCTGCGGTGGGCGCTGCGCAACGGTGCGACCGCACTGTCGATCGACTTGCCCGCCGTGCACCGCACCGCGATCGCGAAGGCGTTGCGCGCGCGGGCCGAGGAGCGGGAGGCGGCGCTCGTCGAGGCCGCCGAACGCGAGGTCGCGACTGGCGGGGCATCCGGCGACGACGAACCGGGCGACGAACAGCGGGACGTGGCGACGAGCGGCGAGGCCGACACCGACACCGAGGGCGACGGGACGGCGAACGGCACCCGCCCCGACGACGAGTCCGGCGCGGCACCCGATCCGGCGACCTCGGACGGGGTTCGTGTCGACGGCGCGACGCCCGAGCCCGAGCCCGCAGCGGACCCGGCCGACGACGAACTCGACGCCCAGGAGGCCGCGCGGTACGTCGCGGAGGACCCGATCACGGCGCTCGCGGCGGCCGCGGGCTACGACGATCCGGAGCGGTGGTGGGAGGACGCGGTCGAGCACCGCACCGATTCGGTCCTCGATCGCTTCGAGGCGATCGCCGAGGGCGTCGCCGAGCTGCGGCGTGATCGGGAACGCCCCGAGTCGGCCCTCACGCCCGACGGGACGCTCGATCTCGACGCGCTCGAGAACCCGCTCGGTGAACTCATGACGGAGCTCCGCGAGGCGTCCATGCGCAAGCGGCTGCGCGAGGTCATCAAGGAGGGACACGAGCGCGTGGTCGTCGTGTGCGGCGCGTGGCACGCCCCGGCGCTCGACCCGGCGAGCTTCCCTCCCGCGGCGCGCGACAACCGCGTGCTGCGCGGCCTGCCGAAGACGAAGGTCGCGGCGGCCTGGACGCCGTGGACCTCGTCGCGACTCAGCTACCGCTCCGGCTACGGGGCGGGCGTCGCCTCGCCCGGCTGGTACCGGCACCTGTTCGAGCACTGGGCATCGGGCACGGATCGCGATGTCGAGACGACGTGGCTCGTTCGCGTCGCGCGGGAACTGCGCGAGCAGGGGGTCGACGCGTCGACGGCGTCCGTCGTCGAGGCCGCTCGCCTCGCGACGGCGCTCGCGGCGCTGCGGGGCCGACCGAGCGCGGGCCTCAGCGAGCTCGACGACGCGGCGCTCTCGGTGCTCGTGAACGGCGACCCGCTGCCGCTCTCGCTCGTGCACGAGGAGCTCGTCGTGGGGCGCGAGCTCGGCACGGTACCCGAGTCGGCACCCCTCGTGCCGCTCGCCGCCGATCTCGCGGCGCAGCAGAAGTCGACGCGGCTCAAGCCGAGCGCGAGCACGCAGAAGATCGTGCTCGACCTCCGCACGGACGCCGGCCTCCGGCGGTCCGTGCTCCTGCACCGGTTGCGGCTGCTCGGCATCGGCTGGGGTGTCGTGGTGGACGCGGGGCGGACGGGCGGCACGTTCAAGGAGGCGTGGGAGCTCAGTTGGGAGCCGGAGCTCGCCGTTGCGCTCGTCGAGGCGAGCGTCCACGGGACGACCGTCCTCGGCGCGGCCGAGGCGCGAGCGGCCGAACGCGCTCGCGAGGCGGGGTCGCTCCAGGCGCTGTCCGAACTGCTCGAACGGTGCCTTCTCGCCGAGATCCCCGTGCACGACACCGTGCAGGAGCTCGCGCGTCGCGCGGCCGTGCAGAGCGACGTGTCGGAGTTGCTCGCCGCGATCGAGCCGCTCGCGCGCGTGCAACGGTACGGCACTGTCCGCGGCGCGGCGTCCGACGAGGTGCGTGCGATCCTCGACGCGACCGCCGTGCGCGCGTTTGTCGGGCTGCCGGGCGCCGCGACGGGGATCGACGACGACGCGGCGCTGCGGCTGCGGCGCACGATGGAGTCCGCCCACCGCGGTCTCTCGCTCATCGACGAGGCCGAGTTGTCCGCCGGGTGGTGGCAGGCGCTCGGCATCGTCGCGGACCGCGACACGATTCCCGGTCTCGTCGTCGGGCGCGCCGTGCGCATGCTCCTCGACGCGGGCGAGCTCGACCGCGGCGTCGTCGCGACGCGCATGAGCAGGCGACTATCGATCGCTGCCGATCCGTGCGATGCGGCGGGCTGGCTCGACGGGTTCCTCGCTGGCGATGCGCTCGTGCTCGTGCACGATCCGCAGCTCCTCGCGATCGTCGACGCGTGGCTCGCGGGTGCGCGCGAGGAGACCTTCGACGACCTGCTGCCGCTCCTGCGCCGCACGTTCGCGGCGTTCGAGAAGCCGGAGCGTGCCTTGATCGGCCGCCAGGTGTCGCACATCGGCACGAGGGCGCCCGCGATGCCCTCCGGGGAAGCGAGCGAGGCGGTGGTCGTCGTCGACCTCGCGCAGGCCGCGCCGGGTATCTCCGCGGTCGCACGATTGACGGGCTGGGAGGTGGTCGCATGAGCGACGACGAGCGTGGCGTCGACGACGCCGCGGTGGACGGTCGGGACGGCGCGGACGTGGTTGGACCGGATGAGAGCGGTTCCGGCGCGATCGACGAGGAGTCCGGTGCGGACGGCGTCGGGGCGGGCGGTACGGATGTCGGTCTCGACGTCGACGGGGCGACATCCGCGGAGGAACCCGAGGCCGAGGTGCTCGTGTCGGACGAGGAGCGGTTGACGCGTTGGCGGCTGCTGCTCGGCGGCGGCGAGGCCGACGGCGTGACGTCCGGCGGGCAGCCGATCGCGCTCACCGCGGACGACGCGGACCGGGACCGGGTGCTGACGCAGTTGTACGACGCACCCCGGCGGGGTGGCCTCGGCGGGTCGAGCCCGAAGGTAGCCCGCTGGCTCGGCGACATCCGCACGTACTTCCCGTCGTCGGTCGTGCAGGTCATGCAGGCCGATGCGATGGACCGGCTCGGGCTGCGCCAGTTGCTGCTCGAGCCGGAGATGATGCGTTCGGTGCAGCCCGATGTGAACCTCGTGTCGACGCTCATCGGGCTCGGCGGGGTGATCCCGGAGCACTCGAAGGAGACGGCACGGCAGGTCGTGCGGGTCGTCACGAACGAGCTCGAGGAGCGGTTGCGGGCACGCACGGTGCAGGCCGTGACGGGGGCGCTCGATCGTTCGACGCGCACGCGTCGGCCGAAGATGCGCGACATCGACTGGAACCGCACGATCGCCGCGAACCTGCGCAACTATCAGCCGGAGTACCGCACGGTCGTGCCCGAGCGGCTCGTGGGCAACGCGCGGCGGCAGTCTCAGGTGGAGCGGGACATCATCCTGTGCATCGACCAGTCGGGCTCGATGGCGGAGTCGGTCGTGTACTCGAGCGTGTTCGGGGCGGTGCTCGCGTCGCTCAGCTCGGTGCGGACGAGGCTCGTCGTGTTCGACACGAACGTCGTGGACCTGACGGACGAGATGGACGATCCGGTCGACGTGCTGTTCGGTGTGCAGCTCGGCGGCGGGACGGACATCAACGGGGCGCTCGCGTACTGCCAGGGGCAGATCCAGCAGCCGAGCGACACGGTCATGGTGCTCATCAGCGACCTCTACGAGGGTGGCATCGCGGAGGAGATGCTGCGCCGCGCGAAGGCGGTCGTCGATTCGGGGGCGACGCTCATCGCGCTGCTCGCGCTCTCCGACTCCGGGCGTCCGTCGTACGACGCGGCGCACGCGGCGGCGCTCGTGGAGATCGGTGTGCCGGCGTTCGCGTGCACGCCGGATCTCTTCCCCGACCTCATGGCGGCGGCGATCGAGCGGCGTGACATCACCGCGTGGGCCGCGGCGAACGACATCGTGACGGTGCACGAGGCACCGGAGCGCAGGCGCTGACGCCCGCGAGCACGACCCGGCGACACGACGCGCACACGCCGCGCATCCGGGTTCGTGCTCGCGGCGTTTGCCCGCTACGATGGTGCGAGTCTGGAGACGTCGCATAGTCAGGCCTAGTGCACCACCCTGCTAAGGTGGAGTCCCCTTTGTGGGGACCGAGGGTTCAAATCCCTCCGTCTCCGCCACTCGAAGCCCTCGAACCGTCGTCTCGCCCGGAATGACGCGGATCTCGGGGGTTTCGTCGTTCCCGGGGCGGTCGAGTTATTCACAGGATTCACCCCCATTTGACGGCGTGTCACGCGGTCTTATGGCACGCACGCACGCACGCACGCACGCACGCACGCTGGCATGGCATGGCATGACTGGGCGAGCGAGGAGAGAGGGGCCTTGACCCCGGATCGTGGCTCTGCGCATTCTGGGTGGGGTGAGGCGCTCGGGCGTGGCGTGACGGGGTGAGGTGGGTCGAGGCCCGGAGGATCGGTAGCGACCAAGCAACCTGTTCGTCCGGAGACCTCGACCCGTGCCTGATGCTACGCGCTGCGCCGCCGCGCGCCCATGTTCTGCTGTCTACTGTGATCGCTGCGACCTGCTCGTCGGACTCGACGGGCTCCGGGTGGCCGGGGTCGAGCGTCGCGGCGATGGCGTGCTCGTGATCGATGCCGAGTCGCCGCCGGGTCCGGTCGGCTGCCCTGAGTGCGGAGTGGTCGCGGAGTCGGCGGGACGGAAGGTGCTCGTTCTGACGGACGCCCCGATGGGCGGGACTCCGGTTCGGGTCCGGTGGCGCAAGCGCCGCTGGCGGTGTCGCCAGGACGGGTGCGGGGTGCGCTCATTCACGGAGCAGAACCCGACCGTCGCGGCGGCCAACAAAGCGCTGACGGCTCGCGCGGTGGCGTGGGCGGTGGCGCAGATGCGCCGCGAGAACGCGTCAGTGCGCGGTGTCGCTCGGCAGCTGCGCGTCGCGTGGCGCACGGTCTGGACGCACGTGGAGGCCGAGTTGCAGCGCCGCGAGCAGGACCCTGGCCGGTTCGATGGCGTAGAAGTGCTCGGCGTGGACGAGCACCTGTGGCATCACGTGTCCACGAAGCCCGTCGCCGACGGCGGGCGCGGTCCGAAGGAGCTGACCGGGATGGTCGACCTGACCCGAGACGCCACGGGACGCGTGCGGGCGCGACTGCTGGACCTGGTGCCAGGTCGATCCTCGAAGGCGTACGCAGACTGGATCAAGGAGCGGGACGAACAGTTCCGTGCCGGGGTGAAGATCGCAGCTCTTGACCCGTTCGCCGGCTACAAGAAGGCCCTCGACGACGAACTCGACGACGCGACCGCGGTGCTGGACGCGTTCCACGTCGTCAAGCTCGGCACCGCCGCGGTTGATGACGTCCGTCGCCGCGTCCAGCAAGACACCCTCGGCCATCGCGGCTGCAAGGGAGATCCGCTCTACGGGATCCGCAACATCCTCCGCGCCGGACGGGAGCGCCTCACCGACAGGCAGCGGTCCCGGCTCGACGCGGCGTTCGCGACGAGGGAGGAGCACGTTGAAGTTGAAGTCGCCTGGCACGCCGCCCAGCAGCTCCGCGACGCCTACCGGCACCCCAACCTGGTCGAAGGGCACAAGATCGCCGAGAAGGTTCTCGAATCGTTCCCGTCCTGCCCGATCCCCGAAATCGCCCGCCTCGGCCGCACCCTCACCCAGTGGCGAGCCGCGTTCCTGGCCTACTGGGCGACAGGACGCTCATCCAACGGCGGCACCGAGGCCGTGAATGGGCTCATCGAACTCGCCCGCCGGATCGCCCGCGGCTTCACCAACTACGACAACTACCGGCTCCGCATGCTCCTGATCGCCGGCGGACTTGACCCCCTCACCCCCACCTAGAATGCGCAGAGCCCCTTGTCCGATCCCGAGCCGACGTCCGTTGCGGACGCCGAGGCCACGAGGGGCGATGCGGTGGCCCAGGATGCGGTGGCCCAGGATGCGGTGGCGGGAGCGTCGTCGGTGGCGGGGAGCGAGCCGACGTCGAGCGCGGCGGGCGCGGACGGAGTCGCGGCGGTCGAGCGGGCCTCGGCCGAGAGGCGGGCGGCCGCGGGTGTGCTGCCTGTTGCGGACGGGCTGGCTGCTGATGACAGGCGGGCCGCAGACGCCGAGCGGGACGAGGCCGCACACCGACGGGCGCGAGCGCGGTCGGCTGAGCGGCCGCGCCGGTGGGATGCCGGCATCGTCATGGGTGGGGTGTGCTGCGTCGTCGCGCTCTTCCCGGCGCACGCCGACCTGTACAGCGAGTCGCCCGGTGCATCGCCGAATCGATTCCTGCTCGATGGCTTGTCGGCGGTCCTTTTCGCCAACGTGGCGGTCGTGGTCGTGGCGGCGCTCATCGCGTTGATCGCCGCGAGGGGCGGTAAGCGGGTGCTCGACTTCGACTGGTTCGCGTCCATGGGGTGGGCGCTCTTGACGAGCGTGCTGGTCAGCGTCCTCGCGTCGGTCGCGATGGGCGGATTCTCCGGATACGCGATCCTCGCGTTCATGGTGCTCGGCGGCCCGGCCGTGATGATGTCGCTGCCCGGCATCCCGATCCTCGCGATCGTCGGGATGATCGTGACCGGCCTCACGAAGCGGTGGACCGAGGGTCGCCGACCCGCCTGACCCGAAGCGGATCGAGCCGAGTTGTTGCTACCGGGCCGCGGGACGGGTAGCAACAACCCGGCTTTTTCGGGCGGCGATTCGGCGGGGTGCTCCCTGCGTCGAGACGTTCGAGGTGGGCTCGCGAGCGCACTGCGGTGATGTCGGAATCGTTCAGCGGTCGTGGCCGCGGAGCGTGCGCGTCGTCGTGCCGGTGCGCGCGACGGTCCGTGGTGTCGTGGTGCGTCGGGCACGGACGGCTGCGGATTCGGTGACGATCGCTTGCGCGTCCCGGCGGCCGGGGGCTCGTGTCGTGCTTCGTGCGGTCGTTCGTTCGTCGAGAGAGGGAGCGGTGATCCGCTCCCGCATGTCGAGGACCGGGCGGGGGAGTGGCACGGGCGGAAGTCGTTTCGGATCGGTTGCGGTGAGGAATCCTGTTCTTGCCGTTCCGATGTCGAGGAACGGGATGTGCTGTGTGCCCCCGAAGTCGATGCCGGTGCGGTGGAGCTGTCCGGTCTCGATCCCGAGGTCCTCGAACGGGAGCGCAAGCGGATCGAGACCCAAGGGGCCCGCAGCTCGCGGGTTGTGGCCCTGTCGGCGACGCATCTCGTCCCGGTACGGCTGGTAGGCGACGTGTACCTCGCCGATGTGCCCGATGAATGCCGCAGCGTAATAGTGTGTGTAGTCGGAATCTCTGAGCGGCCCCAGTCTCGTCTTGCTGCCGGGCAGGTCGTAAAACCTCCTGGCCATCGTTTCGACATTCTCGTCGCATTCATCGAGTGTGAAGTTCTCGTTGGCGCTGTACCCGGAGGCGAATCGTACATGGCCGTCTGCTCCGAACTCGAGTACATCCCTGCTGGTGCTGTACTGAGCCAATCGTGTGAGTGAGGCGCCCGGAGTTCGGCTGTGGATGCCTTCGACGAACGCGTTCCATCCCGCGATATTGGCTTCGGCTTCATTGCGCCGGGTCGCGTGTAGGACATCGATCAACGCGCGCGTGTAGTCGCCACCTTCCTTGGCGTTCTCCCTGACGGTGCGAGCGAATGTTCGATTCGCCTCGGACATCATCGATCGGTTCTCCGCGTGGCGAAGCTCATGTCCCAGAACCGACGCGATCGTCGGGTCGTCCTGTGAGTTGATCAACCCCGAATCCAGTTCGATGGTCCGGTCCTCGGGGGAGTAGAACGCGGCCATGCCGAGTGCTCCGGCGTGGTCTGAGACGTGCAGGGCGCGCAGGTCGTCGTCTGCAACGGTTCGAGCGAGCTGCCCCGCAATCGAACGCGACGACCTGATGATACCGATGATGCGGATCTCGGCCGCGGTCCGCGCAGTCCCCTCGGGGCCATCGAGGGGGAGAAGATTATGACGCGGATCGGTCATCGTCTCGGGCCCAGTCGGCAGACACGTGAGTGATGACGAGCCGAGTCGGTTGTGTGGCCGACTTCGCTTCGACGTCGAAGGTGACTCGAAGGCCTCCGAGGAGGAAGGTGCCGCCTTCGAATCCACCGTGCAGCCCGAAACGTGGTAACTGCTGGAATCCGCGTTCGCGGAGTGTCGAAGCGATTTCCTCGAACTCGACATTGCTCACGACGGTGGAGTGCGAGTCGGCATCGCCTTCGTCTCGCTCGCGAATCCAGACAGTGAATGCGGGATCAGGTGTGTGTGGTGGCGCGAACGAGACGAACGCCATCCACGGTGGCACGAGCTTCGCTGCACCCGAGAACAACGGTTCCTCGTTCGCGCCGTGGCTGGGTCGAAGCGCGATGCCGAGTGTGCGTTCGAGTCGTTGCGGTGTGTCGTCCGGGGTGTCGGTGCTCTCGACGAGGTAGGTGACGATGCTGCGCACGAGGGTGTCGACGGTGCCGTCGAAGGGTGGGAACGTGTCACCGAATGCGACGTCGGTCATGCAGGCCTCCCTGGCTGGTCGGAGTGAGCTCGCACACTAATCGCCTCGCGTTCGCCCGTCGGAGACCATTCGAATCGTCGTCGGGCGCGAGAAGGTTGGCCACACGGTCAGTCATGCTCGAGCCCCCAGGTCGCTGAAACATGTGTGACGAAACGACGGAGCGGGGCCGTGTCAGCTGACGGGCGTGCGGTCAGGGCGACGACAAGTGCCCCGCGATGTGCGAACGCTCCACCGAAGGTGCCGTGCAGTCCGTATCGAGGGGTGCACGAGAACCCGTCGTTCTCGAACGCTGCGGTGACCGACTCGAGGTCGACGAGTTGGAAAGCGGGCGACTCGGCAACCGACTCGTCTTCCGCCGCATCGTCGAATTGAAGGGTGAGTGCCGGGTCCGGCGAGTTCGACGGCGTGAAGGTCACCACCCCGCGCCACTGCGGCTGCAGTCGCACGCTGCCCGAGTACCTGGGTGGTCTGCCCGGCGCGGCCGAAGCGTGAAGGGCCATGCCGAGCGTGCGTTCGAGTCGTTCCGGTGTGTCGTCTGGGGTGTCGGTGCTCTCGACGAGGTAGGTGACGATGCTGCGCACGAGGGTGTCGGCGGTGCCGTCGAAGGGTGGGAACGTGTCACCGAAAGCGGACTCGGTCATGCCGGCCTCCCTGTCTGGTCGGAGTGTGCTCGCACCCTACGGTGGGGTGCTCCGCGAGCCACGAGTTGTCCACAGGCGGGGTGGTCGAGCGCCGCGATCGAGGCGAACTCGCGAGGCCGCGGCGAGACGGCGTCGGCGACGACCCGCGCTCGGGAAGTTCCGGGGAAGATCGTCTCGTGTCGCGTGCTCATCGAGCCGGGTTGTTGCTACCCGGCCCGCGGCCCGGTAGCAACAACCCGGCTTTTTTGGCTCTTCGGACATCTGGTGGGGGTCATGGGGTGAGTCCGCCGGCGGCGAGGAGCATGCGGAGTCGGTAGTTGTGACGGTTGCGGAACCCTCTGGCGAGGCGGCGGTGGAGCTCGATGATCCCGTTGACGGCCTCGGTGCCGCCGTTCGATGATCGTCCGGTCGTGAAGTAGGCCAGGAACGCTGCCTGCCAGCGGCGGAGGGTGCGGCCGAGGCGGGCGATCTCGGGGATCGGGCAGGTGTGGAATGTGTCGACGACCTTCTCGGCGATCCGCCGCCCCTCGACGAGGTCCTTCTGGTGGTAGGCGGAACGCAGTTGCTGGGCGCACTGCCATGCGACGAACACCTCGTCGTGCGCGGGGTCGGCCTCGATCGCTGCCGCGAGCCTGGTCCGCTGCTTCTCGGTGAGGTTCTCGGCGCCGGCGCGGAGGATGGTCTGGATCCCGTAGAGCGGGTCGCCGGTCCGTCCGCGATGCCCGAGGGTGTCTTGCTGGACGCGGCGGCGGACCTCGTCCACAGCGGCGGTGCCGAGCTTGACGACGTGGAACGCGTCCAGCACGGCCGTGGCGTCTTCGAGCTTGTCGTCGATCGCGGTCTTGTAGCCGGCGAACGGGTCAAGAGCTGCGACCTTCACGTTCTGCCGGAACGCTTCGCCGCGTTCGGCGAGCCAGGACGCGTAGGCCTTCCCGGAGCGGCCGGGCACGAGGTCGAGCAGCCTGGCCCGCGTCTTTCCGGTGCTGTCGCGGCTGAGATCGACCATCCCGGTCAGTTCCTTCGGGCCGCGCTTTCGGGGGTCGACGTGATGCCAGATGTGCTCATCGACGCCGAGGGTGGTGACGTTCTCGAACCGGGACTCGTCCTCAGCCAGTTTGACCAGCTCGGGCTCGACGGCCCGCCACACCGTCTTCCACGACGTTCCGAGCTGACGGGCGATACCGTGCACGGTGGCGTGCTCGCGGCGCAGCTGCCCGATCGCCCAGCCGACGGCGCGCGTGGTGATCGACCCGCGCCGGGCCACCAGACCCGGGAGCTGCTCCACGAACGTCCGTCGCACGCATCCCACCTCGTCGCACCGCCAGACCCGCTGCCGCCACACGATCCGCACCCGCGTCACGCCGGGCACATCATGAAGCACCCGTCGGCGACGTCCGCGGCCGGTCGCGACGACCCCGCACGACGGGCAGCCGGTCGGTGCCGCCGGGCTCGAGACGGTCACGATCAGCAGCCCGTCACGGCGGTCAACGTCCTCGACATGGACCCCATCGAGGCCGAGCAGCAAGTCGCAGCGGGAACACGGGCAGGCGGCGGAGCACGCGTCAGCGCACCCCGAACTATCGTGAGACACGTCGAGGTCCTCGGTTGGAGCAGCAGTTGGCGCTACTGATCCTCGGGGACCTCGACCCCTACCCGCCGACCATCACCCGGCGAGCCTCACCCCCACCGAATGTCCGAAGAGCCGCTTTTTTCGGGCGGCGATTCGGCGGGGTGCTCCCTGCGTCGACACGTTCGAGGTGGACTCACGAACGTGCCCCGGTGCTGTCGGGTTCGTTCAGCGGTCGTGTCCTCGTGGCGTGCGCGTCGTCGTGCCGGTGCGCGCGACGGTCCGTGGTGTCGTGGTGCGTCGGGCACGCACGACGGCGGATTCGCCGGAGATCGCTTGCGCGTTCCGGCTGCCGGGAGCTCGTGTCGCGCTCCGTGGGGTCGCTCGTTCGTCGAGAGAGGGCGCAGTGATCCGCTCCCGCATGTCGAGGACCGGGCGGGGGAGCGGTAGGGGTGGAAGTCGTTTCGGATCGGTTGCGGTGAGGAACCCCGTCCTCGACGTTCCGATGTCGAGGAACGGAATGTGCTGTGTGCCCCCGAAATCGATGCCGGTGCGATGGAGCTGCCCGGTCTCGATACCGAGATTCTCGAACGGGAGCGCAAGCGGATCGAGACCCAAGGGGCCCGCAGCTCGCGGGTTGTGGCCCTGCCGGCGACGCATCTCGTCCCGGTACGGCTGGTAGGCGACGTGTACCTCACCGATGTGCCCGATCGCCCACGCGGCGTAATAGTGCAGGTAGTCGGAATCGCCCAAAGGGCCGAGACCCGTGAGCGCGCCCGGGCGATCGTAGAACCGACGTGCCATGGTCTCGACCGATGTGGCCGTTTCTGCCAAGAACATGTCCTCCGTGCTGGTGTAGCCGGCTCTGAACTTCGCCCCGCCGCTGTCGGCACGTTCGAGCACGACATCGGCTTGCCAGTGACCCGACAATTGCAGGGCGGTCGGTGCATGGCCCACGAGTGTCGCTGTGGTGTCGACGTACGCGTTCCAGCCGGCGATGTTCGCGGTTGCCTCATCGATGCGTGTGGCTTGCAATATCCCCGACATGGCCGCGGTGTAGTCGAGCCCCCTCGCTGCTGCGAATCGGGTTCTTTGTGAAAAGGCGTGCAGTTCTCGCTCCATGTCGGGGCCGTTGAGGGCGTGTCGTAATTCGTGGCCGACGATGAATGCGAGGCCATTCAGTTCTTCGGTGTCGGTGACCGAGCGATCGATGACGATGCTGCGGTCGTTGGGATTGAAGTAGGCGGCCATGTTTGCGGCTCCGGGGTCGGTGGATACGCGCAGTGTTCGGAGCCTGTCCTCGGAAGTGGCGCTTTCCAGTTGATGTCTCACGTAGCGAGAAGCACGGGCCAGCTGCTCGATGACCCGGCGGGGTCGTGACGTTTGCCGGTCGGACGCGAGGAGCGTACTCGGGTCGCCCTGGTCAGTCATCGCCGTTCGTCCATCGAGCCGAGATGTGGTTGACCACCTTGCGGTTCGGTTCCTCGAGGGACCGGCCCCGGACGGCCAGGAACCCCTTCACGTTCCCACGAGCGAAGGAGCGGCCGTCGAAACGTCCGTGCGCGCTGCCTCGGTCCACGAGATGGAACCCGTGCTCCCGCATGACATCGGCGATCCCCTCGCTGTCGAGCGAGCCCACGGTCGGGAACGGGAGCACGGCGTCGTTCTCGGTGGTGTCGATCTGAAGTGTGACACTCGGGCCGGTGATGCCGATCGGATCGAACACAACCGATGCCCGCCATGGGTGCGGGTTCAGGTGGACGGAGGCGACAGCGCTTCCCTCCAGTTCCCGAAGCGCGATGCCGAGCGTGCGTTCGAGTCGTTCCGGTGTGTCGTCCGGGGTGTCGGTGCTCTCGACGAGGTAGGTGACGATGCTGCGCACGAGGGTGTCGGCGGTGCCGTCGAAGGGTGGGAACGTGTCACCGAAAGCGGACTCGGTCATGCCGGCCTCCCTGGCTGGTCGGAGTGTGCTCGCACCCTACGGTGGGGTGCTCCGTGGTCGGAGAGTTGTCCACAGGGCGGCCGGGCGGCGGTGCCGGCGACGGGTTGGGGAGGCCGGCGACAGGCTGGGGAGCGTCGGACCGAACGGCATCAGTGCGCGGTATCGAACTCGGTTGATCCCGTCGCGTCGTGAGCAGGGTCGGATGCCGCGAGCAGGACGGCGAGCCCGGCGACGGTCGTCTCGACGACGAAGTCGTAGTACGCGCGCCGACCTCGCGCCGCCTCGTCACCACCGACGACGAACGCCGGCATCATCTGCTCGGCGAGCGCCGTGAACCCCGGGCTCGTCGTCGACATCACTCGGAACTCCGTCATCATCGTCGCGTGGTCGCGCGGGCCGTCCTCCTCGTGCACGAGGCGGTCGTCACCCATGCCGACCGTGAGCATCGCATTGTTCAGCAGGGCGGAGTACGCCTGGGCGGTGCGCTCGCCGAAGCCGGCCTCCGCGAGCTTGGACGTGCCGAGATCGACGATCGACACGACCGAATCGAAGGTCGGGCCGTGCATCAGCAGCCACTTCGCGACCCCCGGGTACGGCGTCACGACGTCGTAGGCGTCGTGCAGGAGTGCGCGGAACCAGTCCTGCCAGGGGAGCGCGGCGCTCGGCGCGACCATGCGCGAGACGACCCGGTCGACGACGTGCCGCGCGAGCAGGTCCCGCCCGCCGACGTGGTGGTACACGACCGACGGTGCGACCCCGAGACGCCCTGCGAGATCGCGGATCGACCACCCGAACAGGTGCGATTCGCCCGTGAGCTCGAGCGCGCAATCGATCACGCGGGCGGGGGTGAGGCCGACGTGGAACGGGCTCGCGGACGTACCGGCCATGGCGCAGCTCCTCTCGACGCGTACCAGTGTGCGTGATGCGACATGTGAACCCGGTCGAGGTAAGGCTTGCCTAAGGCACGCGACTCGTGTTCGATTAGAACAGTGTTCGGCGTATAGTCGATAATCGTTCTCAAGAACTGTGGATGGACAGGAGTGTGACACGTGTCGGATGCGGATGCCGAGACGCAGGTGTCGCCCGGGGCGGACGCCCCGGCGGCGGAGGTCGGGAGCGGTCCCGCGCGAGGGAAGGGTCGCACGGCACCGGCCGACGGTGAGGGAGGGTTCTTCGACCCCGTGCGCGGTAGCCTCGCCGGCATCATCCTGCTAAGTCTCATCGGCGCGGTGGCGAGCATCGTCCCGTTCATCGCGATCGTCGAGCTCGCGCGCGCCGTGCTGCCCGCGCTCTCGGGCGCGCCGATCGATGCCGGCCGGGTGTGGATCGTCGTCGCGGTCGCCGTGGGGGCACTCCTCGTCAGCTTCGTCGCCGCGTTCGCCTCCGGGATGGTGAGCCACCTGGCGGACGCCGAACTGCAGCTCTCGCTCCGGCGGAGCATCATCCGTCACCTCGAGCGGCTGCCGCTCGGATGGTTCGACCGGCGCGCCTCCGGAACCGTGCGCAAGCTCGTCGAGAACGACGTCGTCGCCCTCCACCAGCTCGTCGCGCACGCGATCCAGGACGTCATCACCGCGGTCGCCGTGCCGCTCATCAGCCTCGTCTCCCTGTTCGCGGTGCAGTGGCAGCTCGCCCTCGCGGCCCTCGTGCCGCTCGTCGTGACCGTCCTGCTGTACCCGCTCATGATGCGGGGCGGGGAAGAGAAGTACGCGCAGTACGAGCAGGCCTCGGAGCGCCTCGCCAATGCGACCGTCGAGTTCGTGCAGGGCATCGCCGTCGTCAAGCGCTTCGGGCAGGTCGGCCGCAGTCACCGCCGCTACCGCGAGCAACAGGACGGCTACGTCGAGTTCGTCGGCACGTGGACGCGGGACACGGCCGTCATCTTCACGATCATCGAGATCGTCACCTCACCCGTCGTCGTCCTCCTCTGGCTGCTCGCCGCCGGGCTCTGGCTCGTCGGCGCAGGCGCGGCCGACCCCATCGACGTGCTCCCCGGCGCGCTGCTCGGCCTCGGCCTCACCGGACCGCTCATGAAGCTCGGCAACTCCGCCCAGTTCCTGCGCAACGCCGTCAAGGCGCAGCAATCGCTGACAGGATTCCTCGCACTCCCCACCGTGCCCCGGCCGACGACACCGACCACGCCCGCCTCGGGTTCGGTCGAACTCGTCGACGTCGGCTTCAGCTACGACGGCGAGCACCGCGTGCTCGACGAGATCGGGGCGACTTGCCCGCCCGGCACGGTCACCGCGCTCGTCGGCGCCTCGGGATCCGGCAAGTCGACCCTCGCGAAGCTCGTGCCCCGGTTCTACGACGTCGACACCGGTCACGTCGCGATCGGTGCCGCCGACGTGCGCGAGGTGCCGACCGCCGAGCTCTACCGACAGGTCGGCTTCGTGTTCCAGGACGTGCAACTCCTGCGCGCGAGCCTGCGCGACAACATCCGACTCACGCGCCCCGACGCGAGCGACGAGGAGGTCGAGCGTGCGGCGACCGCCGCGCAGATCCACGACCGCATCCTCCGCTTCGAGCGCGGTTACGACTCGGTCGTCGGCGACGACGCGAACCTCTCGGGCGGCGAGGCGCAGCGCGTCACGATCGCCCGCGCCCTGCTCGCCGACGCACCCGTGCTCGTGCTCGACGAGGCCACGGCGTTCGCCGACCCCGACTCCGAGTCCGCGATCCAGGCGGCGCTGAGTACCCTCGCCGTGAAGCGCACGGTCCTCGTCATCGCCCATCGCCTCCACGCGATCGTCGGTGCCGATCAGATCCTCGTGCTCGACGAGGGCCGCATCGTCGAACGCGGCACGCACGCCGAACTCGTCGCCGCGGGCGGCCGCTTCGCCGCCATGTGGGCCGACTACCAGTCCAATCACGCCCGCACGCTGCCGGAAGGGGCAGAGTCATGATCCGCCGACTCCTCCAGTACGCATCCCCGAGCGCCCGACGGCTGCTCGTCACCGAGCTCGTCTTCATCGTCGCGACCGCGATCCTGCAGGGCATCGCGTTCCTCATGCTCGTGCCCGTCCTGCGGGCGTTCATGGCCGGCGATCTCGCGACCGTCGGCACCTGGCTCATCGCGCTCGGCGTCGTCGCCGTCCTCTACGTCGGCGCCTTCTGGTTCGCGAGCCAGATCGGTATGAAGGCGAGCACCGAACTCCTCGACTCCCTCCTCACGCGGCTCGGCGACCGGCTCGTCGAACTGCCCATCGCGTGGTTCGCGACCGATCGCTCCGGCAGCATGTCGCACATCGCCACACAGGGCGCGATGTTCGTGTCGTCCACGCCGTACTCGATCGTGCGCCTCATGCTCACGGGCTTCATCACGCCCGCGACCGTCCTCGTCGGCATGTACGCCTTCGACTGGCGGCTGGCGCTCGCGATGACCGCGACGGTGCCCGTCATGTGGTTCGTCTACCGCTGGCTGCGCACGGGCATGGAGCGCGACGACATCGCCCACCAGGAGGCGGTCGGCGAGGCGTCGGCCCGCGTCATCGAGTTCGCTCGTGTCCAGCCCGCACTGCGGACGGCCGGTGAGGGCTCGGTCGCCGACCGGCTCGTCGAGGAATCGCTGCAGCACCAGCACCGCGCCTACCGCGGACTGCTCATCACGGGCGGTGCCGGGATCGCGACCTTCGGCGGCGTCGTGCAGCTCTCGCTCACCGTCGTCATCGTGCTCGGCGCCTACCTCGCGATCGGGGGCTCGCTCGACCCGGCCACCCTCATCGCGCTGCTCGTGCTCGGCGTGCGGTTCACGGAGCCCATCGCGAACTCGGGCTCGCTCGGTGGCGGCGTCGCGGTCGCGAAGACGACACTCGACCAGCTCGACCGGCTGGCCGCCGTCGACCGGCTCCCCGAGCCCGCCACGCCCGCGACCCCGGACGGGCACACGATCACGTTCGACGACGTCACGTTCGGCTACGGTGGCCCGCCCGTCCTCGAACACCTCACGTTCACCGCACCCGGCGGACGCATGACCGCGATCGTCGGCCCCTCGGGGTCCGGTAAGACCACGATCACGAAGCTCATCGCGAGGTTCTACGACCCGGAGGGCGGCACCGTCTCGATCGGCGGCATCCCCGTGCCCGAGCTCGGCACCGATGCCGTCGAGAGTGCCGTCGCGCCCGTCTTCCAGGACGTGTACCTCTTCGACGACTCCATCATCAACAACATCTGGATCGGCAACCCCGACCTCTCCCGCGACGAGGTCGTCGCCGCCGCCACCCGGGCACGCGTCGACGAGATCGTCGAGCGGCTGCCGGGTGGCTGGGACGCGCGCGTGGGCGAGGGCGGCTCGAACCTCTCCGGCGGCGAGCGCCAGCGCGTCTCGATCGCCCGCGCGCTCCTCAAGGACGCCCCGATCGTGCTGCTCGACGAGGCGACCGCCGCGCTCGACATCGGCAACGAGATCGCGATCGGCGACGCGATCGACCAGGTGCGCGCCGACCGCACACTCGTCGTCGTCGCGCACCGTCTGCAGACGATCATGACCGCCGACCACATCATCATGCTCGACGGCGAGGGCGGCATCCGTGAAGCGGGGACGCACGCCGAACTGCTCGCTCATGACGGTGCCTACGCCCGCTACTGGCGCGAGCGCGTCGACGCGGCGGGTTGGCAACTCACCGCCGAGAACTGACGCGCTGCCGCCCGCGGCGCACACAGCGAACAGAACCACCACCGGTCGAAAGGAACCACGTTGACCGACGACACCACCCGGGACGCGGGCGCCACGGCGTCCGCCGACGACACCGGCGCCGCAACGGCCGCCGACACCGGCACCGACACGACGACCGCGACGGCGGCACCGGCCGCCGCGACGGCCGCACCCGCGAGCCCGTCCGCGCGCGGAACGGACGCCGCCCGCCCACCTTTCAGCGTGAAGTTCAGCGCCCGCGACCTCCTGAGCGTCGCGATCTTCGGCGTCATCTACTTCGTCGTGGTCTACGCGATCGCCATGCTCGGGATCATCGGGCCGCTCGCGATGCTGCTCACCCTGCCGCTCGCGATCGTCGCGGCCGGCATCCCCTACATGCTCTTCCTCACGCGCGTGAAGCACGCGGGCATGGTCACCCTGTTCGGCCTCGTCGTCGGTGCCGTGTACCTCGTCTCGGGGCAGCCGCTCATCAGCTTCCTGCTCACGATCGTCGTCTCGCTCGTCGCCGAGGTCGTGCTGTGGCTCGGCCGCTACCGCTCCCGATGGGCGGCGATCTGGACCTACGCCGTCTACTCGCTCTGGTTCATCGGCCCGCTCCTGCCACTCGTCATCAACCGCCAGGAGTACCTCGCCTCGCAGGGCATGTCCGTCATGGGGCCGGAGTACGTCGCCGCGTTCGACCAGCTCTTCTCGTTGACCGTGGTGTGGATCTACAACGTCTCGACCCTCGTCTTCGGGTTCCTCGGCGGCCTGCTCGGCTCCGCGATCCTCCGCAAGCACTTCGTCCGCGCCGGGCTCGCCTGACCCGTGACCGCAGCGACGACCACCGCGGTGCGAGTTCCCGTCGACGTGCTCACCGCACGTCGGCGGGGGCTCGACCCGCGCACGAAGATCGTGCTCCTCGTGCTCGTGAGCGGGCTCGTCATGGCACCCGGCGGCCTGCGCTTCGTGCTCCCCGGCATCCTCCTGGCCGTCGGTCTCGCGGTGTGGGACCGCGCATGGCGGCGACTCGCAACACTGCTCGTCATGGTGGGCGCCATGTGGCTCATCGGGTGGGGGCTCCCGCTCCTCTGGCCGAACATCGTGACGGCGACGCTGTCGCTCCTCGGTGTGTACGGGATCCGATTCGTGACGGCCATCGGCGTCGGCATGCACGTCGTCGCGACCACGTCGCCGACACAGCTCAGCGCCGGACTGCGTGCGTGGCACGTCCCTCGCGCGATCGCGGTCACACTCGCGGTCATGCTCCGCTTCTTCCCCGTCGTCGCGATCGAGGCCCGGGCCGTGCTCGACGCCATGCGGCTGCGCGGACTCACCGGCATCGGCGGGTTCCTCCGTCACCCGCTGCGCAGCATCGAACGGTTCACGGTGCCCATGATCGCCGCGAGCCTCCGCGCCGGAGAGGACCTCTCCGCATCCGCCATCCTCCGGGGGCTCGGCTCGCACCGCGTCCCGACCGCGATGATCCCGCCACGGTTCGGGATCGCCGACCTCCTGCTCGTCCTGGCCGTCGCCGCGCTCGCCGCGGCGAGCCTCCTGCTCCCCTCACCACTCGGATGATCGAACTCGACGACGTCACCTGGACGTACCCGCACGCCGACGGCCCCTCGCTCGTCGGCCTCGACCTGCGCATCGCGCCGGGGGAGTGCGTCGTGCTCTGCGGCGCGAGCGGATCCGGTAAGTCCACCGCGCTCCGGCTCGTCGACGGGCTCGTGCCCCACTTCCACGACGAAGGCGTGCTCACCGGCACCGTCACGGTCGAGGGCATCACGACCGCGACCGCGGAGCTCGACGAGCTCGGCCTCGTCACCGGCACCGTCCTCCAGCACCCGCGTCGGCAGTTCTTCGCCGACACCGTGGCCGAGGAGGCAGCGTTCGCGATGGAGAACTTCGGCTTCCCCTCGGCGACCATCCGCGAGCGCGTCGGCTCGGCCGTCACCGAGCTCGCCGCGAACGTGCCCGTCGAACAGTCGCTGCAGCACCTGTCCGGCGGGCAACAGCAGCAGGTCGCGATCGCCGCGGCGACACTGCACGAACCACGCATCGTGCTGCTCGACGAGCCGAGCTCGAACCTCTCCGCCGATGCGGTCGACCGGCTCACCGCGAACCTCGCGGCGCTCAAGGCGCGCGGCGTGACGATCGTCGTGGCCGAGCACCGGCTGCGATACCTCGACGGGCTCCTCGACCGCGTCGCCGTCATGCGCGACGGTCGGATCGGCCGCGAGTGGAGCGCCGAGGCGTTCCGCGAGGTGAGCGACGAGACGCTCGCGCGCGAGGGGCTCCGCGGCGCGATCCGGGCCCCACGGATCGCACCGTTGCCCGCGAGCGGCGCGAGTGTCGCCGGGGGCGTCGACGCGTCCGCCGCGGCCGGCGGGGCACTCGAGCTCGTCGACGTGCGATGCCGACTCGGCGGACGGACCGTGCTCGACATCGAACGACTCGCGTTCCCCGCCGGCGAGGTCACGGCCGTGCGCGGCGTGAACGGTGCGGGGAAGTCCACGCTCGCGCGCATCGTCACCGGACTGCAGCGCGCGACCGGAACGATCCGTCTCGACGGGCGGACGATGACGCCGGGACGGTTGCAGCGGCGGAGCGCGATCGTCATGCAGGACGTCCAGCGACAGCTCTTCACCGACACGGTCGACGCCGAGATCGCCCTCGCCGCATCGGGCGCTCGGACACGGACCGGACGCGACGACGACGGCCACGAGCGGCCCGATCCCTCGGCGGTGCTCGATGCGCTCGACCTCGGTGCCCTCGCCGAGCGGCATCCGCTCAGCCTCTCGGGCGGACAACAGCAGCGACTCGTCGTCGCCTCCGTCCGGGTCTCGGATCGACGCGTCGTCGTGTTCGACGAACCGAGCTCCGGCGTCGACCGCCGACACCTGCAGTCGATCTCGGACCAGATCCGCAGGGTCGCCGAGGACGGCGCGATCGTCGTGCTCATCAGCCACGACGACGACCTGCTGTCGCTCGCCGCCGATCGCGTGCTCACCCTCGAGCGGCTCGGCGGCCGCGACGGCGGGCCGGGCGTCACCGCCGCGGCGGTGGTCTCCGGTGTCGAGCCGCTGGCCGGTGCGGTTCTCCGTGTCGGGAGCGAGGGCGACGGTGTGACGGGAACGGACACCGGTGGTGTGCCTGGACCGGAGGGCGACGCTGCGACGGGAACGGGTCTCGGTCGTGTGCGCGGACCCGAGGGCGAGGGCGTGCCTCGAACCGGCACCGATCGTGAGTCCCTCGACGACGGCGGCGGGGACGAGATCGCCGACAGCGACAGCGATGGCGAGGGCGAAGGTGACGGCACACGCGTCGTGGTGCCGTCTTCGGTGACGTCGACCGCGGAGGCCGAGCACGCGACTGCGACTGCGACGAATGCAACGACGGCGGCGGGCACGGGTACGAGGGAGGCACGATGACGAGCGACACGTCGACGACGTCACGGACGGCGAAGCCGCAGATCCCACTCCTGCTCGGCGCGGTCCTGCTCGTGTATCTCGGGCAGATGACCCTGAACCCGATCATCGCCCCGCTCTCACGCGAGGTCGGGCTCGCCGAATGGCAGATCGGGGCGACCATCAGCGCAGCCGCGGTCATGGTCGTCCTCACGAGTCAGTTCTGGGGCCGCCGTTCGCAGGCGTGGGGACGCAAGCCCGTCCTCGTCGCCGCGTTCGCGCTCGCGGTCGTCGCCATGTCGCTCTTCGGACTGCTCGCGTGGTTCGGCATGGTCGGGCTCGTGACGGGCGTCGGACTGTTCGTCGGGTTCGTGCTGCTGCGCGGCGTCGCGTTCGGCACGGCGATCGCTGCCGTGCCACCGACGGCGCAGGCCTACATCGCCGACGTCACGACCGACGAGGCGACGCGCGTGAAGGGCATGTCCGGTGTCGGGGCCGTGCAGGGCATCGCGATGATCGGCGGCGCGGTCGTCGGCGACGCGCTGTCCGCGTTCGGGCTCGTCGCGCCGCTCGTGGCCGTGCCGGTGCTCCTGGTGTTCGGGCTCGCACTGGTCGCGTTCCGGCTGCGCCGCGAGCCGCGGACCGAGCTCATCGCCGAACCCGCGCGCGTGAGCCCGTTCGACACACGCGTGCGGCCGTTCCTGCTCGCTGGGTTCGGCATGTTCACGGCACTTGGCTTCATCCAGGTCATCACGGGATTCATCGTGCAGGACCGGCTCGGCCTCGACGCCGGCACGACCGGCATCGTGACGGGCGCGACGCTCTTCGCGGCAGGCATCGGCATGATCGTCGCCCAGGCGATCGTCGTGCCGCGCAGCGGCTGGTCGCCCGCCGTGCTGTTGCGCGTCGGCACGGCGGTCGCGTTCGTCGGCTTCGTCCTCCTCGTCGTCGACGCGGGCCCCGTGCTCCTCGTCGGCTCCGTGCTCGTGATCGGACTCGGGCTCGGCATCGCGATGCCCGGCTACACGGCCGGTCCGACCATGCTCGTGAACCGGGACGAGCAGGGCGGACTCGCCGGGGTGATCGGCGCGACGACGGGCCTGACGTTCATCATCGCCCCGACGGCCGGCACGGCGCTGTACGGGCTGTGGCAACCGCTGCCGATCATCGTGAGCGCAGTCATCATGGCGATCGTCGCGGTGTTCGTGCTCGTGCACCCGCGATTCCGCCGCCTGCCGGACCGCCCAGCGAGCGAGGTGGCGGGAAACGCGGCGTCCGCACCCGACGACCCGCTCCCGCGGAGCGATTGAAGCGCACCGCTGCCAAGCCGCGCGCGCCGCAAAAAGCCGGGTTGTTGCTACCGGGCCCGGGGCCCGGTAGCAACAACCCGGCTTTTCTTTCCGCTACAGCTGGCCTTTGCCCTGCGGGGTTCGCTGTCGCGGGGCTTGCGTCCGCGGGGTTCGCTGTCGCGGGGCGGGGTGCCGGAAACGCCGGGGGCCTGGGGAGGGGCTCGGGCCAGTGAGCCGTGGTGCTGTGGAGCCGTGGGACTCCGGGACCGCGGGTTGCGGAGCGCGGAGACTCCGGGACCTTTGTCCCGGGGTCTCCGCGGCGGCAGTGGTGGGCGTCGCCGTGCCGCTACGGCGTGGTGACCGGGGTCGCCGCCTCCGGCTTCGTTTCGTTCTCGTCGGTCGTCGGAGCCGACGGGCGATGGCGCCACCGGCCCGGGCGGCGCACCGGCGGACGGAGACCCGCGAGAGCGACCGCGAGCACCGACGTCAGCACGAGCGCGAGCGCCGGGCCGACCGTCGTCCACGGTGCGCGCTCGACGTAGTCGATGCCCTCGGACAGGAGCAGGCCCCACTCCGGCAGCGGCGGCTGCGCGCCCAGCCCGAGGAACCCGAGGGCCGCCAGCCCGAGCGCGACCCCCGGCAGCCGCAGCATGCCGTGCCGCAGGAGCGGCGGCAGCGTCGCGGGGACGATGTGCCGCACCCAGATCTCGAACCGGGACGCGCCCGCGAGCGGCAGCCATCGGATGTGCGGCATCGCCTTCGCCTCGTCGATCAGCGCGGCGGCGTGCGCCGTGAGGGGCGGCCACGTCACCCACAACACCGCGAGCGCCGCACCCCCGACCGATGGGCCCAGGAGCGCGGCGATGATCACGCCGGCGAGGATCGGCGGCGTCGCGTTCGCGATCTCGGCCGGGCCGCGCGCGATCTCGCCGAGCACGGCGAGGGCGATGGCGACGAGGATCGCGAGCAGCACGATGCCGAGTGCCGGCCCGAGGGTCCCGATCGTTCCGTGCGCGACGCGGGCGAGGAGATCCCGCCCGCTCGCGTCCGCGCCGAACGGCAGTTCGAACGACGGCTCGGCGAGACGCGGGTGGACGATCGCGTACGGATCGCGCGGGAACCCGACGAGGACGATGACGAGCAGCAGCCCGAGCGCGATCCCGGCGGTCCACGTCGCCGAGCGGCCGTCGTCACGCGCCTCCGGCGGTTGCGGAAGCGCGCCGGGCGGCAGCGGCCCGCCGCGCAGCGCACGCCGCGCGAGGCCGGTGAGCACGCCGACGAGCACGGCGACGAGGGCCATGAGCAGCACGCCCGCCTGCAGGGCGGGGAGGTCCTGCGCGTTCGCGGCGCCGAGCAGATAGCGCCCGAGGCCGGGGATCGCGAAGACCTGTTCGACCGCGACGGCACCGCCGAGCAGTCCGATGAGCACGAGGCCGAGCTGGTCGATCACGGCGGCCGCGGCACGGCGCAGCACGCCGCCGAGCACGACGTGGCCGGGCGCACCGGCGAGGCGCCACACCGTCACCCAGCGCTCACCCGCGACACCGGAGATCGCATCGGCGAGGAGCCGCCCGAGCAGTCCGCCCGCGGGGATGCCGAGCGCGAGGGCGGGAAGGATCGCGGTGTCGAGGCCGGTCCAGCCGTACGGCGGCAGCCAGCGCAATTGCACGGCGACGACGACGAGCAGGGCACTCGCGAGGAGGAACTCGGGCAGCGCCGTCAGCGCGACGCCGACGGGCCCGGAGCCACGCTGCGGCCGGTCGCGCAACACGCGCAGCACCGCGGGGACGACGAGCGCCGCCGCGACGACGAGCGCGACGACGATCGCGAACAGTGCGAGCGTCGCCGAGACGCCGAGGGTGTGCCAGATTCCCGATCCGATCGGTGCGCCGCTCACCCACGACGTCCCGAAGTCGCCTCGCAGGATGCCGCCCCACCAGCGCAGGCTGATGACGATCGGCCCGCCGTCGAGGCCGAGCTCGGTGCGGATCGCGGCGAGCGCCTCGGGGGTCGGCTCGAGTTCGGCGTAGCGGGCCCGGAGCACCGACGCGGCGGGATCGCGCTGCGACAGCCAGGGCAGTGCCCCGGCCACGAGCAGCAGCGCGATCCCGCTGAGCACCCGCGAGATCGTCCCGACCACGTCACCGTGGAGGGAGAGCGCGGGCGGTCGTGCGCCGGGGCGGGACGTCCTACGGCGCGGCATCGAGGTGGGTCCGCGCCGTGATGAGCGTGCGCTCCGCGGGGTCACGCGCAGCGTCGACGACATTCGACGCCTCGCCCTGGATGACGCGCTCGTGGAGCAGCGGGATCGCGGCGTCGGTCGCGAGGATGCTCGCTTCGGCGAGCATCGTCGCCTTCTGTCGATCCGCTCCCGCCTCGGTCACCGAGGCCGCGTTGATCGCCGTGTCGACCTCGGACGAGCACAGCTGCGAGATCCCGAAGCCGCCACTGCACGAGAAGTCGGACGCGAAGTACGCGACCGGGTCGCCCGAGTCGAGCACCGTGGCCCGCGACAGGATGAACGCGTCGAACGCGCCGTCGATCGCGTCCGCCTCGATGAACTGGTACTCGCGCACGTCCTGCTGGACGTCGAACCCGACCGCTTCGAGCTGCTGTTCGAGCATGACGGCGACCTCGGGGAGCTCGGCGCGGTCGGTGAACGTGCCGAGCGTGATCGTCACGCCGTCGACCTTCGCCGCCTGCGGGCGGGACGCGACGACCTCCTCGTACGCGGCGTCCGAGCGATGTTCGGCCGCCCAGGGGAGTGCCGGTCCGAGCAGTCCCTCGGCGACGTCGGCGCGGCCCTCGTAGACGGAGGCGACGATCGCGGCCCGGTCGATCGCCTCGCGTGCCGCGGCACGCACGGCGGGATCGGCGAACGGGCCGCGCTCGGTGTTGAGGTAGAGCGTGTTGGTGCGGGGCATCGGCACCTCGGTGATGAGGTTCGCGTCGATCGACGCGGCCTGGCCGGCGGGGATCGCCTCGACGACATCGGCCTCGCCCGTGCGGAGTGCCGCGGCTCGCGCGGTGCCGTCCGGGATGAACGACACGTCGATGCCGCTCGCGGTGGCGGGCTCGCCCCAGTAGCCGTCGAAGCGGTCGAGCGTCGCACCGACGATGCCGTCGACCGCGACGAGCTCGAACGGGCCCGTGCCGGTGCCCACCGGGTTCACGCCGGTGTCGGTGTAGGCGTCGTCGTCGAGGATCGCGAGCTGCGGGCTCGACAGGCGGTTCGGGAGGAGCGGGTCGGCCTGGTCCGTGGTGACGACGACCGAGTCGCCGTCGGCCACGACCTGCATGTCGACGCCGTCGAGGATGCGGGGCACCGGTGATGCGTCGATCGCGTGCTGCAGCGCATTCACGACGGACTCGACCGTGAGCTGGTCGCCGTTGTGGAACGACACCCCCTGGCGGACGTCGAAGCGCCACGTCGTGTCGTCGACGCGCTCCCACGCCGTCGCGAGGCCGGGCTGCGCCTGGCCGTTCGCGTCGAGCACGATGAGCGTCTCGGCCGTCGACCAGCGCGAGAGCTTGAACGCGTCGTCGCTCAGCGGGCTGAGCCCCGAGCGCGGCGGCTGCAGCATGGCGATGGAGATGCGTTCCCCGTCGTCGGCTCCGGAGCCCGATTGGGCGAAGCAGCCGCTGAGGAGCACGGCGGGCAGGGCGAGGAGCGCGAGGGCACGCAGGGCGCGTCGGCGCGGAGGTGCGGACATGGTGGGGTTCCTTTCGGGATCCTGTTGTGGAGCGTTCGACGCCGACCGGCGTGCCGGTGGGCGAGACCGTGCGGGCGCGACGGGGCACGGGGCCCGTCGTCGGGGTGGAGCGGTGGTGAAGCGGTGGGCGCGATCGGTGCGGATCCCGCGGAGCCGTCAGGCGGCGTGCGGGGCGGTGATCGTGACCGTGCGGTCGCAGCGAGCGGCGAGCGCCGGGTCGTGGGTCACGAGCAGGAGTGCGATGCCGGTCGTGCGCGCGAGCCCGAGGAGCGCGGTCGAGACCTGGACGGCCGTCTCCGGGTCGAGGGCGCTCGTGGGCTCGTCCGCGACGACGACGGCCGGGCCGACCGCGAGGGCACGCGCGATCGCGGCGCGCTGCGCCTGCCCGCCGGACACCTCGGAGAGCCTGCGGTCGAGCAGTGCCGGGTCGAGTTCGGCGAGCGTCGCCGCGGCGTCGATCCGCTCGTCGACGTCGGTGTGGTCGGTGAGTGCCCGGACGGCGTGCACGATCGACGTCCGGAGCGTCCATCGTGGGACGAACGCCGCGGACGGATCCTGCGGCACCCCCTGCACGATGTGCCGCTCACGACGGGAGGGGGCCGTGCGGTCGGTGCACCAGGTCTCGCCGCGGACCGACACGTGCCCGTCGGCGGGCGGGCGCAGGCCGAGGACGATGTCGGCGAGCGTCGATTTGCCGGCGCCCGACGCGCCGACGACGGCCACCGACTCGCCGCGATCGACGCGGAGCGAGGTGGGGGCGAGCGTGCGGCGCGCACCCGAGCCTCGGCCGTGGGTGGCCGTGACGTCGACGATGTCGAGGACGGGGGAGGCGGCGGCGCTCACGCGGCCGTCCCCGCGTTCCGCTCCGCCGCGCGCGGTACGGCCTGCGCGCCGTCGACGGTGGTCGTCGCGTCGTCGTGTGCCGCAGGTGCGGGCGACTGTGCGCGGGACACGTCGGTCGGTCGGCCTGCGGACATGCGCAGGTGACGGTCGCCGAGCAGTGTCGCGACGGTCGTGTCGTGGGTCGCGACCACGAGCGTCTGTCGGTCGTCGACGACGGATTCGAGCAGACGGAGCGTGCGGTCGCGGGAGTCGGGGTCGAGCGCGCTCGTCGGTTCGTCCGCGACGATGAGCGGTGCGCGCGTGAGTGCCGCGAGCGCGACGGCCGCGCGCTGGGTCTGACCGCCCGAGAGCTCGGCGGGTCGTCGGCGACGGAGCGCGGGGTCGGACAGGCCGACGGCGTCGAGCACCTCGGCGACGCGTTCCGGGCTCGAGCCCGTCACGGCGCGGAGCTGTCGGGCGAGCGGGACGAGGGGATGCAGCGCATCGAGTCCGCGCTGTGGCACGAGCCCGATGCGGGGGAGCCTGGCGATGCGGGTGCCCGTCACGCGCAGCGACGGGGCGGTCCGGCCCGTGAGGACGCCGAGAAGGAGCGACTTGCCGCTCCCCGAGCGGCCCGTGAGCACGATCCGCTCGCCCGGTGTGATCGTGAGCGCGGGGACGTCGAGCAGGATGCGGCCGGCTCGATCGCGGACCGTGAGGTCGTGCAGCGTGACGAGGGCCGTGTCGCTCGCGGGACTCGCGGCGTCCGCGGACGGCGCGGACGGCGCGGACGGCGTGGACGTGGCATGCTCGTCGTGCACCCGTGCGGATGTGGTCATCGTGGCTCCCATAATTGATAATCAGTATTGATTATGGGCGATCGTCGTGCAACTCCGTGCGCGTTCGCGTGTCGTGATGAGCGAAACGCGTGATCGTGACGTGCAGGACGGCGTCGGGAGGCGTGGCCGGAGCGCCGTGCGCCTCCGTCCGCCACGCCGGACGCGCCGCCCCGTGCGCACCGGCGCGCGGGTGACGGGGCGATCGTGTCGTGGGCGAACGGCCGGCACCCGACCGCCGGGCGCATCCGGATCGCGGCCGAACGCCGTGCCCGGCCGTCACGCATGATCCGTCGCGGGCCGCGCTCGGGGCGGCGTGTGTTGTGGCGCGTGCACAGCCCGCAGGAGGAGCGATGGAGAGGAACGGGACGCGGATGAGCTCGGACGACGCATTCGAGGAGCGCGCACCGTATGCCGGAGTGACCGGCGGCGTGGCGTCCGCTCGTGTGGCGTCGACGGTCCGCGCTCCCCGCACCGAGGTGCCGACGCTGCTCGGGGCGCAAATGGCGTTCAATATCGGCTTCTATGCCGTCGTGCCGTTCATCGCGATCGTGCTCGCCGACGACTTCGCGCTCGCGGGCACCGCCGTCGGCCTCGTGCTCGGGGTGCGCACGTTCGCGCAGCAGGGCATGTTCCTCGTCGGTGGCGTGCTCGCCGATCGCTTCGGCGCACGAACGCTCATCCTCGTCGGCTGTGGCGTGCGCGTCCTCGGATTCCTCACGCTCGCCGCCTCGCTGTGGTCGCCCGAGCCCGCGCTGTGGCTCTTCGTCGTGGGGACCGTGCTCACGGGCCTCGGCGGGGCGCTGTTCTCGCCGGGCCTGAACGTGCTCATCGCGGACGCCGAGTCGCGTCGAGGCCCGGCGGGTGCGCGGCGCCGGGCGACGCTGTTCGCGTGGCTCGGGGTGACGGGGGAGGTCGGCGCGGTCATCGGCCCCGTCGTCGGGGCGCTCCTGCTCGGCCTCGGCTTCGCGACGGTCGCCGCCGCGGGTGCGGGGATGTTCGTGGTCATCGGCGTCCTGCTCGCCTGGCTCCTGCCGCGCCCCGACGCGACGCGCGGACGAGGCCGGGGCCGGTCTCGCCGCGGTCGCGGCGACCCGCGTGCGGACGCGCGCGGATCCCACGGGCTCGGATCCCACGGGCACGGCGGTGCCCGGATCGACGGCGAGCCGGATGAGGGCGAGGACCCCGCGGAGCACCCGCCCGCGCGCGGCTGGGCGGCGCTCCGGGATCGGCGCTTCGTCGCGTTCGCGGCACTGCACGCGTCGGATCTTCTCGCGTACAACCAGCTCTATCTGGCGCTGCCGCTCGCGCTGGCCGTGGTCGGCGCGGGCGCCGATGTCGTCGCGCTCCTCTTCGTGTGGGTGTCGGTGCTCACGCTCGGTGCGCAACTCCCGATCGCGCGAGTGTGCGCACGACTGGGCGACGAACGCGCGCTCCGCCTCGGGTACCTCGTGACCGCGGCCGGGTTCGGGCTCGCCGCCGCATCGGCGATCGTGCCCGTGTCGCGGACGGCGGCGATCATCGCGGCGTTCGGCACCGCGACGGGGATCATCCTCGGCCATCTCGCCGCGAACCCGACGGCGCTCGGGCGTGTGCATCGCTTCGCTGTCGCCGGGCCGACCGGCTCGTTCTTCGGCCTGCTCGCGACGGCGGGCGGCGTGGCCGTGCTCATCGGCAACGTCTTCGTGGGTCGGCTGTTCGCGCTCGGGGCCGAGGTGACGGCCGCCGCCCCGTGGCCAGTGCTCGGGACCGGTGCGGCCGCCGCCGCGCCGTGGCTCGTGCTCGCGATCCCCTCGCTCCTGGCCGCGCTGCTCGTTCCGCGCATCCTGTGCGGCACAGAAAGCCGGGTTGTTGCTACCGGGCCCGCGGCCCGGTAGCAACAACCCGGCTGGATGCGTGGCGTCTGGCCCGTGGTGGTCAGGTGGTCAGGGGATCAGGTGGTCAGGGGATCAGGGGAGCAGGGGATCAGGCAGGTAGGGGCCGGGGTCAGGGGTTTTCGGGGGTGGGCTTCGCCGCGCAGTCCGGGCAGCGGCCGAAGACCTCGAGCACGTGGCCCGTCACCGTGAAACCGTGCTCGTCGGCCACCTTCCGGATCCACGCCTCGCTCGGCGGCTCGATGTCGACCGCCTTGCCGCACACCTCGCACACGAGGTGGTGGTGGTGTCCGTCCGGCTCGCACACGCGGAACAGCTGCCCGCTCTGCACCGTGATCGTGTCGGCCTCGCCCGCCTCGGCGAGCGCGTTGAGCTGCCGGTACACGGTCGCGAGCCCGATCGTGCCGCCCTCCTCGATGAGCTGATGGTGCAGCTTCGCCGCGGAGATGAAGCCCGGCGACTGCTCGAGCGCCGTCCGGACGGCCGCTTTCTGCGCGGTGTTGCGCTTCTGCACGGGCGGGTGCTTCTGTGCGGCGTCACGGTTGCCGTCGGTCGTCGCGGCCATCCCGGCCTCCCCTCCGAACGCTGAGCAGCGTTCTCAATTAGTATAGTCATATTGCAATCCGTTTATGCGAGTGATGGGATGAAGACATGGACGTGGAACCGGGCGTCGCCCAGGCGGCGCAACTGTTCAAGGTCCTCGGGAGCGCATCGCGGCTCGGTCTCCTGCACCTCATCGGGCAGGAACCCCGCACCGTGAGCGCGCTGAGCTCCGCAACCGGGCTGTCGCAGCCGCTGGTCTCACAGCATCTGCGCACGCTCCGGCAGGCGGGGCTCGTCACCGCGGTCCGACACGGCAAGGAGGCAATCTACGAGGTCGCCGATCACCACGTCACACACGTCATCCAGGACGCGCTCACGCACGTCCGGGAACCCCATGCGACCGAGGGGGCCGCCGTGGAGGACGTGCCACGCATCGAACGGAAGGAACCAGCATGACCAGCACCGACATCCACGCCGAGCACACCACGGCGGAGCACACCCACGGACCGGACTGCGGCCACGAGACCGTGCAGCACGGCGACCACGTCGACTACGTGCACGGCACGCACCACCACGCGCTCCACGGCGACCACTACGACGAGCACGAGTCCGTCGCCGAGCACACCGTCACGGAGCACACCCACGGTGAGAACTGCGGCCACGAGGCCGTGCAGCACGAGGACCACGTCGACTACGTGCACGACGGCCACCGTCACGCGGTGCACGAGGACCACTACGACGAGCACTGATCCACGGCGCGCGCACCGGCGGGCGAACGACCCACCGGTGCGCGCGGCGGACGGCGGCGGAGCGCATCTGCGCTCCGTCGTCGTCGTCGTGGGGACGCGCCTGCGCACCGCTGCCGTCGTCGTCGCGGGAACGTCCGGTTACGGCCCGTAACCCGGTGCGACGCCCGGCGACCGGCCGCGTTGAGGCGACCCGGGACGCTTCGTAGCCTGCACGCATGAACCAGGTGCTCGGAGTGACGCAATTGCGGAGCTTCGTCGCGATCGCCGATCGCGGCGGCTTCGGCCGCGCCGCGGACGCCCTGTTCATCAGCCAACCCACCGTCAGCCAGCACGTGCGACAGCTCGAGGGCGTGATCGGGCGGGCGCTCGTCCGGCGCGAGGGGCGCCGCGCGGTGTTCACGGACGCGGGCGACCGGCTGCTCGCGGAGGCGCGCGCGATCCTGCAACAGCACGACGACGCGCTGCGCAGACTCGGGACCCTCGAGGACGCCGCCCCCGTCGTGGTCGGGGCGAGCGGGGCCCTCGTCGACGAACTCTCGCACGGCCTCCGACCGGCCCTGGCCGAGGCCCTGCCCGGCCGCGGCCTCCGCTTCCGGATCGGCCGCTCCGCCGCGATCGCCACGGAGCTCGCGCGCGGAACCGTCGACGTGGCCGTCCTCGTCGGGTTCGGCGGCGACGTACCCGGGCGACCCGCCGGTCGCCTCGCGCTCGACTGGTTCAGCGCGGGCGATCCGGACGGCGACCTCGACGACGAGGTGCCGCTCGTCGCCTGCAGCGAACCGTGCGGCATCCGCCGCCGGGCGACGGAGCTGCTGCACGCGCGCGGGACGCACGTGCGGCTCGCCGCCGAGGCGGCGAACCACGAGGGGGTGGTCGCGGCGGCGCGGGCGGGCCTCGGCGTCGGCGCCCTCCCCTTCTCGGGCGTCCCGCGTGGCCTGCGGCCCGTCGCGGGGCTCCCGTCGCTCGGCACGATCGGCGTGTACGTCGCGGGGCGGCCCGGGATCGACGAGCGCGTTCTCGGCGCGATGCACGACGAGGTGGGCACACTGGTGGCGGCGGGCGCGGTGCGCGCCGTCGCGCTCGCGCCCTGAGCGACGAGCTCGGCGTGCCGACCGCCCGCGAGCGCGGGACGCGAGACGACCGACGAACGAAGGGACCACCGTGTCGAACCGACCGAACCAACTCATCGAAGCCGAGGAACTCGCGCGCCTGCTGGAGGCCGGAGAGGACGTCCGCGTCCTCGACGTCCGCTGGCAGCTCGGGAATCCGCACACGCACGACGACTACCTCGCGGGGCACGTGCCCGGCGCGCTGTTCGTCGATCTCGAGACCGAGCTGTCCGACCCGCCGACCCCGCGGCTCGGTCGGCACCCACTGCCCTCGGCCGAACGGCTGCAGGCGGCGGTGACGCGCTGGGGGATCGACGACGGGACGGAGATCGTCGTCCTCGACGCGGTGGGCGCGACCGCGGCCGCGCGCGCGTGGTGGGTGCTGCGGGACGCCGGGCTCGAACGGGTGCGCGTCCTCGACGGCGGCTTCCCGGCGTGGCAGGCGGCCGGGCTCCCCGTCGAGGCAGGCGAGGTCGACCCGCCGGGCGGGGGGACGGCGCGCGTGCGACCGGGCGCGCTCGCGCGCGTGTCCCTCGACGAGGTCGCGGGCGTCCCGCGCAGCGGCGTACTGCTCGACGTGCGGGCCGCCGAACGCTATCGCGGCGAGGTCGAGCCGATCGATCCGCGCGCGGGCCATGTACCCGGTGCCCGGAGCGCACCGACCGGCGAGAACCTGGACGAGCGCGGCCGGTTCCGCAGCGCGGCGGAGCTCCGCGAACGCTTCGAATCACTCGGGGTCGAGCCGGATCGACCGATCGTCGCGTACTGCGGTTCGGGCGTGACGGCCGCACACACCGTGCTCGCGCTCGAGCTCGCGGGCTTCGACCCCGCGCTCTATCCCGGCTCGTGGAGCCAGTGGTCGAACAGGGACGAACTGCCCGTCGCGATCGGGGACGCCCCGGGCGACCCCGCCTGAGCCCGACGCCCCACCCGGCGCCGAGTGCCCGTGTCGTCCCGTGACGGCGCGAGTCCTCGGCGCCGACGTGTTCCCGGGACACCCGCGAGGGGTGCTGCGCGGCCGAGATCCGCGGACCGGCGCCGATCCGTGGCCGTCCCGCGAGGCTCCGACGATCCATCGCGTGACCCGATGGGAACCCATCGGGCGCCCGTATTGGACGGCCCGGAACGCGCTCCGGCACGGTCGTGACACGACATCGGAGCGAGCGGGACCCGCCGACGGGTACCGCGACCGGGGCCCGCCGAACGGCCCCGGACGCCCCGACGTCACTTCGACTCACTCCACTGTCGCACGAGCCGGGCCTGGTGGAGCGCCATCGGTGAGGTCGCGAGGACGCCGATGCGTTCGTCGCGCACCTCCCACCCGTGGCAGTAGGGGCAGTGCAGTACGGTCCGGCCCCAGCGTTCGGCGAGGCCGGGGACCGGCGGCAGCTCGTCGGTCAGGCCCGTCGCGACGACGAGCGCACGCGAGCGGAGGAGGTGGCCGTCGGTGAGGCCCACCTCGACGCCGCCCGGACGTCGGTGACGGTCGCGACCGTGCCGGGGATCGTGCGGACGCCGTAGCCGGCGGCCTCCTCCCGGCCGCGGCGGAGGAGCTCGTCGGGTGGTGTGCCCTCGTTGCCGAGCACGCCGTGCATGTGGTCCGCGAAGCGATTGCGCGGGCTGCCCACGTCGATCACGAGCGTGTCCCGCCGGGCGCGCCCGAGCATGAGGGCGGCCGAGAGACCCGCGGCACCGCCGCCGATGACGATCGTGTCGTGGAGCGTGGGAGCGTCGTTCTGCGTCATGTCGACAGGTTCGACCCGGCGTGACAAGATGGCAAGTGATCTTGCAGAAACAGCAAGTCCTGGACGGATGCGGCCGGCTCGCACATCGGGTCGTGGTGGCCTGCGAGGGACGTCGACGGACGGAGGGAGCCATGACGGACGGACTCGATCAGCTCGGCCCGCGACTGCGGGCCGCGCGACGCGCGCGCGGGCTCACGCTCGACGAGCTCGCCGCCGACGCGGGGATGTCGGCGAGCTCGCTCTCACGCCTCGAGTCCGGCAAGCGGCAGGCGAGCCTCGAGCTGCTCGTGCCGCTCACGCGACGTCTCGGCATCCGGATCGACGACCTCCTCGTGCGCGAGGCGCCCGACCCGCGGGTGCGCCGGGCCGTCGTGCATCGCGAGGGGCTCGTCATCACACCGCTCGCCCCCGAGCACTCGCCCGTGAGCACGTACCGCATCGTGTACCCGCCCGTGCGCGAACTCCCGGCGCTGCGCGTGCACGACGGTTACGAGTGGCTCTACGTGCTCTCGGGTCGTCTGCGACTGCGCCTCGGCGAACAGGACCTCGTGCTCACGCGCGGCGAGGCCGCCGAGTTCGACACGAGCATCCCGCACGCGATGAGCGCGGCGGGTGGACGGGCGGCGACCGTGCTGAGCATCTTCAACGACGTGGGCGAGCGCATGCACACCCACGTCGCGGACGAGCGCGCGGGGCGCCCTGGGCCCGACGAACGCGCCGAGACGAGCATGTGAGCCACGTCGTGCCGTCCGCCGGCGTCGGGCCGACCGATCCGGCAGGTCACGGGTGGCCCGGATCCGCGCGGGCACACGCGCTCGAGCCCGCCGCGGGTCGACGCCCGGCGTGGCGTCAGCGCTTCGCGTCCTGGCGCGGGATCCAGACCTTCTTGATGATGAGCAGGATCGAGGCCGTGACGGGGATGGCGACGAGCGCGCCGAGCAGGCCGAGCAGCGTGCCGCCCACGAGGGCGCCGATCACGACGAGCGCGCCCGGCACTGAGATCGTCCGGCTCATGACTCGCGGCGTGAGCAGGTACGCCTCGATCTGCATGTAGACGAGGTACACGGCCGCGAAGACGAGCGCCGAGAGCGGGTCGGAGAAGACCGCGAGGACCGACCCGATGCTCCAGAACAGGACGGTTCCGACGAGCGGGATGAGCGTGATGCAGAACGCGATGACCGCCATGAGCAGCGGGAACGGCAAGCCGAGGACGGCGTACAGGACGCCGGAGACGATCGCGTTCATCGCGGCGAGGACGACCATGCCGCCGAGGTAGCCGCCGATCGAGTCGGTGATCTGATCGCTCAGCTCGGAGATGCTCGCGCGGCTCCGCGCCGGGGCGAGGCGGTACAGGGACGTCTTGATGCCGGGCAGGGACGTGATGAAGTAGAGCGTCAGGACGAGGACGATGATCGTGCCGGAGATGCCGTTGAAGACCGTCGCGCTGACCTGGAGCGCGCCGCCGCCGATCGCCGCGATGTTCGCCGGGTCGGCGATGAAGGACTGCGCGTCGGTGACGAGCGTCTGCAGGCCGGTGCCGAAGAAGCCCTCGAGCCAGTGGAAGAAGTCCGAGCGCATGAACTCCGTGACGAGCGACGGGACGGACTGCACGAAGAGCGTGATCTGGTCGACCGCGGTCGGGATCACGAGCCAGAACACACCCACGAACACGACGAGGAACAGGACGATCGTGATGACGACGGCCCACGCGCGCGACAGGCCGCGGTGCATGATCCAGCGCACGACGGGGTCGAGGCCGAGCGCGATGAACAGGGCGAACGCGATGTAGACGAGGATCGTCGAGATGTCCGTGAGCGTCGTGCCGAGGAGCCAGGCGGTGAGGCCGCCGAGCGTGAGGAGGAATCCGAGCACGAAGGGGCGCTCGATCCGCACGCCGACGGGGCGGCGTCCCGTCGCGGTGGGGTGGGGCTCCGTGATCGCCTCGCCGTTCGGGGCGTCCGATGCCGACACGGACGCGACCACGCCGGACGCGGCGGTCCGGGTCGCGTCGTCGTCCTGGTGGCGCGTGGTGTCGTCGGCGGGCTGGGGGACGGGGGCGTTCGCGGCCGGGTGGGCCGCGTCGTCGTGGACGTGTGCTGCGTCGTGCGGGGTGCGCTCGTCGGCGTCGCCCGGCACGGTGGGATCGGTGGCCATGCGCTCAACGTAGCGAGCACGGTCGACGTGGGGCGGTGCCACGCGGTCGCCGCAGTGGCTCCCCGCGGATCCCCCGTGGATCAGCCGGCGTGCAGTGGCGAGGCGGTGTCGCGAGCGGGCACGGTGGGTGAGGCGGCCAGCTCGACGGGGCGATCGGCGAACGCGACGAGTGCGTCGAGCGTCACCCCGAGCCGGGGCTGCGCCGGTGCCCGGTCGACGAACGGCAGGATGCCGCGCGCGATCGCGCGCTGCACCTCGGTGCGCGAGACGCCGAGGAACGCGGCCGCCTCCTTCGTCGAAAGGACGCGCGTCGTCGTGTCGTCCATGCGTGGCCCCCCGGTCCAGGGAACCCCCGCTCCCTCCCCGCATCCTAGGGAGCGGGGCCCGCGGCTCGCCAGGGCGTGCCGTCGCGAGCGGGTCAGCCGCGGGGCCCCGTGGTCGGGATCGCGCCCGTCGCGATGAGCCCGGTTGGTGGCCGCCAGGGGATGAGGGCGATCGCCGCGGCCGCCGAGACGAGGACGAGCCCGAGCACCATGCCGGCCGTGCCCGTCCAGCCGAACGACTCGTAGAGGAGGCCACCGAGGTAGCCGAACACGCTCGAGCCGAGGTAGTAGCAGAGGTTGTAGAGCGCGGAGGACTGCGCCCGGCCGTGCGTCGGGATGCTCCCCGCGGTGCCCGCCGCGACCGAGTGCGCCGCGAAGAATGCTCCCGTGAAGATCACGAGCCCGCCGATCACGAGCCACAGCGGCTCGAACACCGTGAGCACGAGCCCGAACGCGGTGACGGCGATGCACCCCAGCAGGACGCCCTTGCGCGGGAAGCGGGTCGCGAGATTGCCCGCGATCGGCGAGGCGATCGATCCCGTGAGGTAGGCGAGGAACGTGAGGCTCGCGAGCCACGTCGGCAGGTCGTAGGGGGCGCCCACGAGCCGGAACCCGAGGAAGTTGTAGATCGCGACGAAGCCGCCCATGAGCAGGAGCGCCTGCGCGTAGGTGCCGATGAGCGCCGGTGTGCGCAGGTGGAGGCCGACGTGCCGCAGCGTCTCGATCGCGTCGTCGCGCAGCGTGTTCGTGCCGCGCGGCGGTGGTGTGAAGCCGCGCGGCTCGGGCACCGCCCACAGGTAGCCGAGCGTCGCGACGATCGCGACGACCGAGACGGCGAGCAGGCCGAGCCGCCAGCCGAGCAGCTCCCCGATCGGCGCCGAGACGATCCGGCCGATGAGGCCACCCATCGTGTTGCCCGCGACGAACATACCCGCGACGAGCGGGGCGGCCCGGCGCGTGACCTCCTCGTTGAGGTAGGCGAGCGCGACGGCCGGGATGCCGCCGAGCGCGATGCCCTCGAGCAGTCGGAGCGCGACGGCGAGCTCGAAGAGCGGCATCGCGGCCGTGACGAGTCCGAGGACGGTCGCGGAGATCACCGAGATCGACATGACGCGCACGCGCCCGACGCGATCCGCGACGAGCGACCACGGCAGCACCGAGGCGGCGACGCCGAACGTGCCCGTCGAGACCATGAGCGACGCCCGGCTCGCGTCGATCCCGAACTCCGTCGCGATCTCGGGCAGGACGGCCTGTGGCGCGTAGAGCTGTGCGAACGTCACGACGCCCGCGAAGAAGAGCGCGAGTCGCACCCGGCCGAACTCCCGCGAGCCGCGTTCGTGGCCCTTCCAGGAGTCGCCGCCCGACGCGTCGTTCGGGGCGGCTGGGACGGCTGGCACCCGTCCACGCTACTCCGACCGTCGTGTCGTCCTCGAACCGGCGGCACGTCCGGGCACTCCGACGGGGCGTGTCCACGACGGCGCGGCGTGCGCCCGGCGGCGTTCGTCCGAGCGGCGCGCGCACGAACGGGGCGGGGACCGCTCCGCGCGATCCCCGCCCCGCCGATGGTTCCCGACGTCTGTCCTCGTCGGGAACGTTCGTTACTTCACGGCTCCCGCGGTGAGCCCCCCGATGAGGCGCTTCTCGATGAGCATGAAGAGGATGACGACGGGCACGATCGAGACGACCGAGACCGAGAACACGTACTGCCAGCTCGTCTCGTACTGGCCGACGAACTTCGTGAGCGCGACCGAGAGCGGCTGGTTGCCGGCCGAGGTCAGCAGCACGAGTGACGCCGCGAACTCGTTCCAGCACGCGACGAACGTGAAGATCGTCGCGGTGACGATGCCCGGCCAGACGAGCGGCAGGTTGATGCGGAACAGCGTCTTCCACATGCCCGAGCCGTCGAGCTGCGCGGCCTCGTCGATCTCCTTCGGGATGGACGAGAAGAAGGAGTGCATGATCCACGTCGCGAACGACAGGTTGAACGCGGCGTTCACGAGGATCATCGACAGCCACGTGTCGTTGAGACCCACGAGCGTGAACTCGCGGAAGATGCCCGCCGTCAGGACCGCCGGCTGCAGCATCTGCGTCGTGATCACGAGGAAGAGGAACGCGAGCCGCATCGGGAACGTGACGCGCGCCGTGTAGTACGCGGCGGGCAGTGCGACGAGCAACACGAGGACCGTCGCACCGAGCGAGATCACGACCGTCGACAGCAGGTTCTGCGCGAGCGGCGTCTCGGGTGTCGACCACATCGTGACGAAGTTCTCGGGGTGCCACTCGACCGGGAAGTACGTCGGGTCGACCGAGCGGATCTCGGCCTTCGACTTGAACGCGCCGAAGAACATGACGGCGTACGGGATCAGGAAGACGACGGCCAGCAGCACGCCGCCGCCGATCCGCAGCAGGACGCTGCCGATCGGCACCTGGTCCTCCGTGAAGCGACGCTTGCGGGGTGCGGGCGTCGCGCGGGCGCCCGCGGTCTCGGGCGGGGCACTCGTCGTGGTGGTCATGACTGGTCTCCCAGGGGCTTGACGACCTTGAGGTAGATCGCGACGATCGCGAGCACGATGACGAAGCCGACGACGCTCAGGGCGCTCGCGACGTCGTACTTGCCCGCGTCGAGGAACTTGTAGATGTAGGTCATGATCGTGTCCGCGTCGTTGCCGGGCATCGCGCCGGTCATGACGCGGAGGATCGGCAGCGAGTTGAACACGTTGATGATGTTGATGAGCACGGACACCGCGATCGCGCTGCGCAGCTGCGGGAGCACGATGCGGAAGTACGTCTTGACGGGCCCCGCGCCGTCCATGGCGGCCGCTTCGAGCACATCGCTCGGCACGGTCTGGAGGCCCGAGAGGATCGTGTAGGTCGTGAAGGGCAGCGACACGAACACGGCGACGACCATCGACCAGACGAACGCGCTCACGGGGTTTTTCGTGAAGCCGTACGGCTGATCGAGCAGGCCGACGTCGACGAAGAACTGGTTGAAGATGCCGATGAACGGCTCGAGCCCGTAGAACACGACCATCGTCGTCATGACGACCGACGACGCCCACGGGATGATGACGATCATGCGGACGATGCGGCGGCCCGGGAACGCCTTGTCGAGCAGTTGCGCGATCGCGAGCGAGATGATGACGGTCGCGGCGAGCACGACGACGACCCACACGAGGGTGCGCAGCAGGATCCCGGGCAGGACGGCCTGCGAGAAGAGCTCGGTGTAGTTCTCGATGCCCGCGGAACCGCGGTCGACGCCGCTGCGGGAGATCTCGCGCGTCGAGTTGTAGATCATGAGGCCCGCGGGGAAGAAGACCACGAGGGTGATGAGCAGGGTGGCTGGGGCGATCCACGGGAGGGCCCGCCGGAACTCCCGCCACCCGCCGTCCGCCCGACGCGAGTTCGGGCGGACGGCGGTCAGCAGTGCGGTGTCGGTCGACACGTTCGGTCTCCTTAGCCGGCCTCGGCCTCGGTCTGGATCTTCTGGAGCACCGTCGCCGGGTCCTGGGTCGCGATGAGGCCGAAGTTCGTCTTCATCGCGTTCGCGGCGGCCTGCCAGTTGGGGTTCGCCGAGGGGTAGAACTTGGCGTCGGGCAGGAGCTCGAGGAACGGCGCGAGCGCCTCGTCGGAGGCGAGCGCCTCACCACCGGAGACGGTCGTGGGGAGGAACCCCTCGGTCGTGACCCAGTTGGTGTAGACGTCGGCCGAGAAGAAGTAGTCGAAGAAGGTCGTGATGGCGGCCTGCTTGGCGTCGTCGCCGTTGTCGAACGCGACGAGGTGGTCGGCGACACCGAGCGTCACGGGCGAGCCGTCCTTCGTCGGGATCGGGACGATCTCGTACTTCAGCTCGGGGTTGTTGTCGGCGATCTGGCCGACGGTCGGCGGGAGGCCGATCTGCATGCCGATCTTGCCCTGGACGAAGACGTCCATGAGGGGGCTGCGGTCGGTCGCACCCGGGTCGGCCTGGGTCGCGCCGGCGTCGATGAGACCCTTCACGAACTGTGCCGCCGCGATGTTCTCGGGCGAGTCGATCGTGAGCGTCGTCTCGTCGCCGTAGCCGCCGCCACCGCCGTAGAACCAGACGGCCGCCTCGGCCTGTGCCTCCTCCGAACCGAGGGGGAGCCCGTAGCCCGCGACGCCGCCGCCGAGGCCCGAGATCGCGGTTGCCGCGGTCTTGAGCTCGTCCCACGTCGTGGGTGCGGCCGAGATGCCCGCCTGCTGGAGCAGCTCGGTGTTGACGAAGAGTGCGCGGGCCGACGCGATGAGCGGGGCACCGTACTGGACGCCGTCGATCGAGGCGTTCGGGACGAACGATGGCTGGAAGTCGGCGAGGGTGTCGGGGCCGACGACCTGGTCGATCGGGTAGAGGAGTTCGTCGGCGACGAAGCTCGAGTAGTCGCCGCCGTTGTAGATGTCGGGCGCCTGGCCGCCCTGGATCTTCGTCGTCACGACCGAGTCGAGGTCGTCCCACGAGACCACTTCGAGGTTGATCGTGATGCCGGCGTTGGCCGCCTGGAAGTCGCTGATGACGCCTTCCCAGAGTCCCTTGGTGTTGTCGGAGTAGCCCGGAACGAGCATGTTGAGCGTGACCGAGTCACCACCTCCGCCGCCGGCACCCCCGCCACCGCACGCGCTGAGCGCGAGGAGTCCCGCGGTGGCGACGGCGATCGCCGACCCGACCCGTCGTGAACGCTGCATGTTGGTACTTCCTTGTTCTCGTGGTCGGGTGGTCCCGACCGCTGATGGTCGCGTCATCCCTGCGTGTCTTCGTTGACGCATGGTGCTTGAAAGTCGGGAGTAAGTCCCAAGATCAATCAAGCGTTGGCGACGGCATTCCCGGGCTCGGGCCGCACGTCAAGCTCGGCCAGGTCACCGTTCCATCTCGCTCCGTGATGAAGCGCGCGGTGACGAGGTGAATATTTGAACGTTGATCAGGCAATTCACGTGCATGGAAGCGTTCGTGCGTGTTCGTGAACATGAGATGATTGTTTTTGATCACTAGACAAGCGAGCCGGACATGTTCAATCATGTTGCGCATGCCGAACGATGCACACGACGAGGCCGCCTCGTCCCTCGGGGCCCACATGGCCGCCGAGCTCTCGACCCAGCCACAGAACTGGGCCACGGCCGCGGACATCGCCACGACGGCGGCGCTCCCCGAGCACGGCGCTCGCGTCGCCGTCATCGGCTGCGGCACCTCGTGGTTCACGGCGCAGGCCTACGCGAGCCTCCGCAACACCGCGGGGCTCGGCCTCACCGACGCCTACCAGGCGACCGAGGTCGAACTCGGCCGGGGGTACGACGCCGTCGTCGCGATCACCCGCTCCGGCACGACGAGCGAGGTGCTCCGCGTCATCGACGAGAACGCCGGACGCGTGCCCGTGTACGGCATCGTCGGTGACGGGTCGTCACCGTTCGCGACCGCCGTCGACCACCTCGTGCCCCTCTCGTTCGCCGACGAGCGCTCCGTCGTCCAGACCCGATTCGCGACGAGCGTCCTCGCCCTCCTGCGCGCGCACCTCGGCGAGTCGCTCGACGGCGCGATCGCCGACGCGGAGCGCATGCTCGCCGTCGAAATCGACGCCGACCTCGTCCAGGCCGAGCAGATCGCGTTCCTGGGGACGGGCTGGACCCTCGGCCTCGCGCACGAGGCGGCGCTCAAGAACCGCGAGGCGTCGCAGTCGTGGACCGAGTCGTACCTCGCGATGGACTACCGCCACGGCCCCATCTCGATCGCCCGCCCGGGACGTGCCACGTGGGTCTTCGGTGCCCCGCCGGTGGGGCTCGGTGACGAGGTGCGCGGTCTCGGCGCGACGTTCGTTGAGCACCCCGACACGGATCCCCTCGCACAGCTCGTCTACGCGCACCGCATCGCGCTCGCTCGTGCACGTGCGCGCGACCTCGACCCCGACGTGCCCCGTGGCCTCTCGCGTGCGGTCATCCTGAACTGATGACCCCCGGCCCCTCGAACCCTCCGGGCCTCTCGCTCGGGGCCGGTGTCGCCGTCGTCGCGATCGACGTGGGAGGCACCGACACCAAGCGCGCCGCCGTCGGCGCGGACGGTACGTTCGTGCCGCTCGAGACGCTTCCGACACCGCGCCTGGGGGCGGCGGAGTGGGTCGTCGAGCAGGCGCCCGCCTGGCGCGCGGAGGCAGAGGCCCTCGTCGGGCGCGTCGACGCGCTCGGTGTCGTCGTGCCCGGCATCGTCGACGAACCGGCCGGTGTCGCCGTCGCGAGCCACAATCTCGGTTGGCGGGACTTCCCGCTCCGAGAACTCCTGCGGTCGCGCCTCGAACTGCCGGTCGCGCTCGGACACGACGTGCGCGCGGCCGGCGTCGCCGAGACGCGCCTCGGCGCGGCCGCCGGTGAACGCGACGTCGCCGTCGTGGTGATCGGGACGGGCGTCGCCGCGGCGCTCGTCGTCGACGGCGCGCCGCTGCGGGCGGGTGGCTATGCCGGTGAGATCGGTCACCTGGTCGTGGCCGACGGGCCCGCGTGCGTGTGCGGTGGACGCGGCTGCCTCGAGGCCGTCGCGAGTGCAGCCGCGATCGCGCTCCGCTACGAGACGCGCACCGGGCGGGCCGCCGCGGGATCGCGCGACGTGTTGGAGGCCATGCGTGCGGGCGATGCGGACGCGGCGGCCGTGTGGCAGGACGCGGTCGAGGGCATCGCGACGACCCTGCGCCACCTGTCGACGATCACGGGCCCCGAGGTCGTCGTGCTCGGAGGTGGGCTCGCGTCCGCCGGGAACGAACTGCTCGAACCGATCGAACGCGCACTCGACCGTCGCATCACGATCCAGCGTCGACCGTCGCTGCGGATCGCCGCGCTCGGCCCGCGCGCGGGCCTCGTCGGCGCCGCGCTCCTCGCGCGCGATCTCGACGCGGACCACGGCCCGGGAGCTGGCGCATGATCGTCACCGTCACGCCGAATCCCGCCCTCGACGTCACGTACACCGTGCCCGAGGTCCGGCTCGGTGCGAGCCAGCGCGTCGCTGACGTCGCCGAGCAGGCGGGCGGCAAGGGGATCAACGTCGCACGTGTGCTCGCCTCAGCGGGCGTCGGCGCCGAGGCGGTCGCCCCGCTCGGTGGCGCATCGGGTGACGTCTTCCGCGACGACCTCGCCGCCGCCGGTGTGCCGTTCACCGCGGTGCCCGTGGCGACGCCCCTGCGCCGGACGCTCTCGATCGTGACGCCCGCCGAGACGACGAACCTCAACGAGACGGGCGGCCCGCTCGCACCGTTCGAGACCGCCGCGCTCGTGGCGGCCGTCGACGCGCGACTCGTCGCCGCGCGTGCCGCCGGGCCGGACCAGCCGATCGTCCTGGTCGTCGCGGGATCGTTCCCGCCCGGGACGCCGACCTCACTCGTCGGGCACCTCGTCGACGCCGGTCGTCGCGTCGGTGCCGTCGTGATCGTCGACACCTCGAAGGCGTACCTCGATGCCGCGGTCGATGCGGGCGCCGACCTCGTGAAACCCAACGAGCACGAGATCGAGGCCGTCACGGGACTCCCTGACCCGCTCGCGGGGGCTCGTGCGCTCGCCCGCCGCAGCGGTGGCATCGTGCTCGCTTCCCTCGGGGCGCGCGGCCTCGCGGCCGTCCGGGCCGACGGTCCGATCGTCGCGGTCGCCCCCGGTGCGCCCGTCGCGGGCAACACGACCGGTGCGGGGGACGCCGTCGTCGCCGCGATCGCCGCCGTGATCGATGCCGCGCCGAGCTCCGACCCGTTCCTGCCGTTCGACGCCGAACGGATCGAGACCACCCTGCGGACCGCCGCCACCTGGGCCGCCGCGGCCGTGCTCGCCCCCGTGGCTGGCGCGCTCGCCGACACGACCGACCTCGCCGAACGACTTCGGCTGCAGACGACGACGGAGAATCCATGACACGCGCCCGCACCCTCGACCTGTTGCGCCACGCCGATGCCGAGGAACGCGGCCTCGCCGCGTTCAACGTGCTCCACATCGAGACCGTCGAGGCGCTCGCCGAGGCCGCGACGCGCGCCGGGCACGGCATCGTGCTGCAGATTTCCGAGAACTGCGTCGACTACCACGGGTCGCTCGCCCCGATCGCCGAGGCGACGAAGACCGTCGCGGGAGCGACCGACGTGCCGCTCGCCGTGCACCTCGACCACGCGACGCGCACCGACCCGGATGAGGCGCGGGCGTTCGTCGAGGCGACGGGCGTCGATGCACTCGCCGTGGCCGTCGGCAGCTCGCACCAGATGGTGGACCGCACGGCGCAGCTCGACCTCGATCTCGTCGAGCGCCTGCGCGTCGCGGTACCGGTGCCACTCGTCCTGCACGGATCGAGCGGCGTGCCCGATACTGGTATCAGGCTCGGGATCGCCGCCGGGTTGCGCAAGATCAACGTCTCGACCCAGCTCAACAAGGCCTTCACGAGCGGCGTTCGCGCGCGGCTCGAGCGCGATGCGGCGCTCGTCGACTCGCGGAAGTACCTGCACGAGGGACGCGAGTTGCTCACCGCGGAGGCGGACCGGCTCATCCGCCTGTTCGCCCGACCCCTGGGGAGTCCTGATGCGACGTGACGAACGCCTCGCCGGCATTCTCGAGAAACTCTCCGCGCACGGTTCGATCGCCGTGAACGACATCGCCGAGACCTTCGACGTCTCGATCGCGACCGCGCGGCGCGACCTCGACGTGCTCGCCGAACGCCGGCTCGTGTCGCGCACGCACGGTGGCGCGAGCGCCCTGTCCGTCGACTTCGAGTTGCCCGCCCGCTACCGGCGCGACGCGATGGCCGTGCAGAAGGGCAGGATCGCCGCCGTGGTCGCCGAGCGCCTCGTGCAGCCGGGGCAGTCGGTGGGCCTCTCGGGCGGGTCGACCGCGACGGCGGTCGCGGTCGAACTCGGGCGCCGTGAATCGTTCGTGGAGCGTGGTCTGACGCTCGTCACGAACGCGATCAACATCGCGCAGGACCTCGTGATCCGGCCGCACATCCGTGTCGTCGTCACGGGCGGCGCGCTGCATCGCGGCTCGTACGAGGCGTCTGGGCCGTTCAGCGACCTCATCCTCGAGCGCGTGACGCTCGACGTCGCGCTGATCGGCGTGAACGGCTTCGACCTCGCGGCGGGGCCGACCGTGACCGACGAGCGCGAAGCGCGCGTGAATGCCCACATGGCGACGCGCGCGACGCGTGCGTGGATCGTCGCGGACTCGTCGAAGATCGGTGTGCGCTCGTTCGCGACGGTCGGTTCGCCGCGCATCTTCCACGGCATCGTGACGGACGAGGGCGTGACGGCCGAGCAGGTCGACGCGATCCGCGAACTCGGCTACGAGGTTGTGATCGCGTGAACGGGCGAGTGGACTCGGGGCTCGTCGCGGCCGGACGTCTCGTCTCGGACGGCATCGAGCTGCGCGACGCGTGGGTGCTCCTCGAGGACGGCGTCGTCGTCGAGCTCGGCGACGGGCCTCGCCCCGAGGTCGAGGTGCTCGCGGAGGCACCCGACGGCGTGCTCGTGCCCGGCTACATCGACCTGCACTGCCACGGCGGCTTCGGCTTCGCGTTCGACGACGGCGAGGCGGCCATCGCGTCCGCCCGGCGCGGTCACCTCGCGCACGGGACGACCCGGTCGCTCGTGTCGCTCGTGACCGCCTCGATCGACGACCTCGAAGCGCGAACCGCGGCGGCGGCCGCCGCATGCGCGGCCGATCCGCTGCTGCTCGGCATCCACATCGAGGGCCCGTTCCTCGCGCACGCGCACCGCGGGGCGCACGATCCCGGCCTGTTGCGCGACGCGCGCCCGGACGACGTGCGGCGACTCATCGCCGCCGCGGACGGACGGCTCGTGCAGATCACTCTCGCCCCGGAACGGCCCGGCGCCGACGAGGCGATCGAGCTACTGCTCGCGGCGGGCGTGCGCGTCGCGGTGGGGCACACCGACGCCGTCCTCGAGGGGGCGGCGGACACGTTCGATCGAGGCGCGTCGATCGTGACGCACGCGTTCAACGGCATGTTCGGCCTCGAGCACCGCGCGCCGGGGCCACTCCCCGCGGCGTTCGACCGCTCGGGCGTGACGCTCGAGATCATCTCGGACGGCGTGCACGTGCACCCGCGCATGGTGAAGCTCGTGTTCGACGAGGCCCCGGGGCGCGTCGCGCTCATCACCGACGCGATGGTCGCGACCGGGATGGCCGACGGCCGGTACCTGCTCGGCTCCCTCGACGTGGAGGTGCGCGACGGCGTGCCCCGCACCGTCGACACGGGGTCGATCGCGGGCTCGACGCTCACGATGGGCCGCGCGGTGCGCACGGCCGTCGAGCGCGCCGGCGTCCCGCTCGTCGAGGCGGTCGACGCCGCCACGGCGGTCCCTGCACGGGCGATCGGCGTCGACGACCGGTTCGGGCGCATCGCACCGGGCCGCGTCGCCGATCTCGTGCTGCTCGACGCCGCGCTCGGCGTACGCGACGTGTGGGCCGACGGTGTGCGCTACCCGCCGCTCGCCGATCCCGCGTCCCCCTGACCGGCATCACCTCCGGTGGCGCTGCGCTCGCGCGTCACCGACCGCCGCTCCCATCACCCAGCAACCCACGAACCACTCGCGCGACGACGCGCGGGCCGAAGGAGACCACCACTCATGGCCACAGTCACGTTCGACCGAGCGAGCCGCATCTACGCGGGCGCCGAGCGTGCCGCCGTCGACGAGTTCGACCTGGAGATCGCCGACGGCGAGTTCCTCGTGCTCGTCGGCCCGTCCGGGTGCGGCAAGTCGACCACGCTCCGCATGCTCGCGGGGCTCGAGCCCGTCGACCAGGGCGCGATCCGCATCGGCGACAAGGACGTCACCGACGTGAAGCCGAAGGATCGCGACATCGCGATGGTGTTCCAGAGCTACGCGCTCTACCCGCACATGACCGTGTCGGAGAACATGCGTTTCGCGCTCAGCAACGCGAAGACCCCGAAGGCGGAGCAGGACGAGCGCATCGCGGAGGCCGCGAAGATGCTCGACCTCGAGCCGTACCTCGACCGCAAGCCGAAGGCGCTCTCGGGCGGGCAGCGGCAGCGCGTCGCGATGGGGCGCGCGATCGTGCGGCAGCCGCAGGTGTTCCTCATGGACGAGCCGCTCTCGAACCTCGATGCCAAGCTTCGCGTGCAGACGCGCTCGCATATCGCCTCGATGCAGCGCCGGCTCGGGACGACGACGGTGTACGTGACGCACGACCAGACCGAGGCGCTCACGATGGTTGACCGCATCGCGGTCCTCAAGGACGGCGTGCTGCAGCAGGTCGGGACGCCCGGCGAGCTGTACTCGCGGCCCGCGAACCGCTTCGTCGCCGGTTTCGTCGGATCGCCCGCGATGAACCTCGTGAAGTTGCCCGTCGTCGACGGCGGCGTCGCGTTCGGCTCGGCGGTGTTCCCGTCGAGCGCGACGTGCTCGGCGACCGGACGTCCGTCGTGTTCGGTGTGCGGCCGGAGGACCTCGAGGTCGTCGAGGGACAGCCGGGCATCACGCTCGTCGTCGACCTCGTCGAGGAACTCGGCGCGGACGCGTACCTCTACGGCCACTCGGGCGACACGGAGGAAGATCGCGTCGCGCTCGTCGTGCGCGTGGACGGTCGCCGTCACCCGGAGGCGGGGGGAGTCGGTCACGATCGTGCCGACGCCCGAGCACGTGCACCTGTTCGACGTCGAGTCGGAGCAGCGGCTCAACACGGCCGTCGAGTAGCGGTTCGTTCGTTCGTGATGTGCGGCGCGCGGCCCTCGGGGCCACGCGCCGCGCGTCGTTCTCGGGTATCGCGGCGTTCGCCGCTCGTGAACGGGGCGGGGTGATGTCGAGCGCGTTGACCGTTCGTTGAGCCGCGTGGGCGATCATGGATGCACATCGGCCCCCGCGGCGACGAATCCGGTCGCAGTGTCTCGGGGGCTTTCGGCATGAACGGAGCGCGCTTGTCAAACGATCGTCTTTCCACCCCCGATTCGGCAGGCATGCGGTGGCTGGTGGCCGCCGCGGCCGCTGTGGCGTTGATGGGCTCGGTGCTCGGCACGGCGCTCGACGACCGGGCGGCGGCGGAAGCGGCGTACGGCGCGCAGCCGGCGGCGTCGACGTCCGTGGAGCAGACGGAGACCCCGGCGACGGGCACGCCGGAGCCGACGGCGCCCGCGACCCAGCCGACCGAGACGAGCGTGCCGCAGGAGACGACGCAGCCGACGACGGGCACCGAGGACGGCACGGACCAGAACCCGACGAACACCGGAACCGGGCCGGTCAACACGGGCGGAACGGGCACCGGCGGCGGGACGGGCAGCACGACCGGCACGGACGGCTCGGGAACCAGCGGGACGGGGAACAACAACGAGGCGCCCGGATCGGGGACGGGCGAGCAGGGCGGATCGTCGGGCGGTCACTCGACGACCGCGCCGTGACGTCCCGCCCGTGCGACGCGCCCGGCCGACGCCGCGACGCGCCGGATTTGCCGAGGCGAGCGGCTCGCGTGTAGGGTTACGTAGTCCGCTTCGCGAGAGCGCGGTGGGTGTGCGCCCGTAGCTCAACGGATAGAGCATCTGACTACGGATCAGAAGGTTGGGGGTTCGAATCCCTCCGGGCGCGCTCTGTGTTGAGACAGTCGACGAAGGCCCCTCCAAAAGAGGGGCCTTCGTCGTTCTCGTGATCCCTGGCCGCCGGTCCGCCCGACGAGGCGAGGGTCGGTGACCGTCTCAGTCCTCGGCGGTGGATCGTGCCGAGCCCGGAGCCCAACCGGATTCGAGGATGCTGAACGATGCGCGGAGCATGCCGTCCGGGTCGGGTGAGGCGTTCATGAGCTGCCAGACCTGCAGGACGAAGCGGCAGAACGCGCGCGTCTGATCGTCCGGCTCGGTCTCGCCGAGTTCTGCCGCGATGGTCGCGGCCAGCGCGTCCTCGTGCTGCACCCACATCTTCGCCTCGAACTCTGCGAGCGCCGGCGTCTCGCGCACGAGGGTGCCGAACTGGGCGATCGCCTCGTGGGGGAACTTCCCGGCGAAGGCGATCATGTCGTCGTACTCCTTGCGGAAGCAGGCTTCGAGCGCCGTCGTGATGTCGGTTCCGGCCGGCCGGTCACGGACCGCGGCGACGAGGAGTTCGCGCTGCGCATCGCCCTCGTCGAACACGAGGGCCTCCTTCTGCGGGAAGTGGGCGAACACCGTCGTCGGCGAGACGTCGGCGGCGTCCGCGATCTCGCGGATGCTCACCTGATCGAAGCCGCGCTCGAGGAACATCATCGTCGCGATGTCCGAGATGTGCTTGCGGGTCGCCGCCTTCTTCCGCTCGCGGCGGCCGATCGGTGCGGGCTCGGTCATGGCTCCATCGTACGCACGAACGGCCAGAAACTGTATTGACACCAAAACTGGTACGGTTACAGTGTTGGTATGGATTCACCTTCTGTTCCGATCCAGATGGATGCGCGTGCCGCTCGCCGCGCCTGGATCATGCTCGTCGTCCTGACCGCGCTCGCCGCCTCCGGGATGACCGTCGTCCTCCCCGTCCTGCCCTTCGTCGTGCTCCGCTACACCAACCAGTCGGACCTCGCGCTCTGGGTCGGCCTCCTCGAGGCCGTCAACGCACTGTGCGCCTTCATCGTCGCGCCGATCCTGGGGCGCCTCTCCGATCGCTACGGCCGACGCCCCGTCATCATCGTCGCCGCCTTCGGAGCCGTCATCGGCTACGCGCTCTTCGGCCTCGGTGGCGCCCTCTGGGTGCTCCTCCTCGGCCGCGTCATCCAGGGCCTCACGGCCGGTGATCTGCCCGCCCTGTTCGCCTACCTCGCGGACATCACGCCGCCCGAACAGCGCGCCAAGCGTTTCGGCCTGCTCGGCGCGATCACGGGCGTCGCGACGATGGTCGCCCCCGCGCTCGGTGGGCTGCTCGCCGCGATCGACGTCGATCTGCCCGTCTTCGCCACCGCGGGCATCGCCCTCGTGTCGGCGATCCTGGCGATCTTCGTGCTGCCCGAGAGCCTCCCGCCCGAGCGACGCGTCACGACCGTCCGGCTCCGCACGCTGCACCCGTTCGCGGTCTTCCGGACGGCGTTCGCCCGCGCGGAACTTCGGCCCCTGCTGATCGGCTTCGCGCTCCTGCTGCTCCCGTTCGGCATGTTCGTCAACAACTTCAGCGTGCTCGCGCTCGATGCCGTCCAGTGGGACGCGACGCGCGTGGGATTCGTCGTCGCGGCCGTCGGCATCGTCGACATCGTCATCCAGGGCGCCCTGCTGCCGCTGCTGCTCCGGCGCCTGGGGGAGCGCGGCGTCGTCATCGCCGGTGCGATCGCGCAGGCCGCCGGGCTCGCGGCGCTCGCGATCGTCGCATCGCTCCTCGCCCAGCCGTGGCTCTTCGTCGTCGGGGCCCTTGTCATCGCCGCCGGCCAGGGCGCGACGCAGGCCTCGATGGACGGCGTCATGTCCAACTCGGTCGCGGACGACGAGCAGGGGTGGATCGCGGGCGTCGGCCAGTCGATCAGCTCCGGGACCGGCATGATCGCGCCGGTCCTCGCCGGTCTGCTCTACGCGGGCGTCGCCCACGCGGCACCGTACTGGCTCGGCGTCGCGCTCGTGGTCGCCGCCGTGATCGTGCTCGCCCGGGCGCGGTTCGCGACGCCGAGCAGGCCCGTGCCGGACGCCGGAGTCGTGCCGACGGACGTCGGGACCCGGAAGCCCTGAGCACGATCGAGGGGCCGCGCCGTCACATGCGCTCACACGGCGACGGCCGGCCATGCCGAGGGCCTAGCCTCAAGCAATGGTCAACTATCGCTATCTCGGCAACAGCGGCTTCAAGATCTCGGAGATCACCTACGGCAACTGGCTGACCCACGCCTCGCAGGTGGCAAACGATGCGGCGATCGCCACGGTGCACAAGGCGCTCGACCTCGGCATCACGACGTTCGACACGGCCGACACCTACGCCAACACGGCGGCCGAGGAGGTGCTCGCGGAGGCGCTCAAGGGGCAGCGTCGCGAGTCGCTCGAGATCTTCACGAAGGTCTACTTCCCGACGGGCCCCAAGGGAACGAACGACACCGGTCTGTCGCGCAAGCACATCCTGGACAGCATCAACGGCTCGCTGCGCCGACTCGACGTCGACCACGTCGACCTGTACCAGGCGCACCGATTCGACCACGAGACCCCGCTCGAGGAGACGTTCCAGGCGTTCGCCGACATCGTCCGGCAGGGCAAGGCCCTGTACATCGGCGTCAGCGAGTGGACGGCCGAGCAGCTCCGCGAGGGGCACGCCCTCGCCTCGCAGCTCGGCATCCAGCTCATCTCGAACCAGCCGCAGTACTCCGCGCTCTGGCGTGTCATCGAGGGCAGGGTCGTACCGACGAGCGCGGAGCTCGGCATCTCGCAGATCGTGTGGTCGCCGCTCGCGCAGGGCATCCTGACGGGCAAGTACCTGCCCGGGCAGCCCGTGCCCGAGGGTTCGCGCGCGACCGACGAGCACGGCGGGTCCGAGTTCATCAAGCGCTTCCTGCGCGACGACGTGCTCGAGGCCGTGCAGCGGCTGCGTCCCATCGCGGACGAGGCAGGCCTGACCCTCGCGCAGCTCTCGCTCGCCTGGGTGCTGCACAACCCCAATGTCGCCGCGACGATCGTCGGCGCCTCCCGCCCCGAGCAGCTCGAGGACACGGTCAAGGCGTCGGGCGTCGTCCTCGACGACGAGGTCGTCGCGCGTATCGACGAGGTGCTCGCACCCGTGGCCGTCACCGACCCCGAGCGCACGTACGAGTCGTCCCCGACCACGCGGCTCGTGTAGCGAGGTCGAGCGGAGCCGAAGCGCCGGAGGTGTGGAGGCGGGCGGCGCGTCGCGGTCGTGGCGCACCGCCCGGTGCTCCGGCAGGAGTGAAGCGCGGTAGACGGCAAGCGAGTGCGAACGACCGCAGGATGGCGGTGGTCCCTCGCCCCGATCCGGACGATCCTCGGCCCGGTTCTTCGGACTCGGCCCGGGTGTCGAGGTCGCTCAGTGGCGGCGACGTCGAGTCGCACGTGGGAGTGCTGCTACACCACTCTGGTGACGCAGGTGTTCCTCGATACACCCGGCGAACGTCGGGCATCCTGCATCACGGAGCGCCTGATCGAGTGTCTTCCCGTAACCGCGCCGCTCCGCGTAGCCGCGTTGCTCTCGAACGACGGCAGAAACCGCACGCGGTGCGGAGTCGTTGGCCAATGTGAGAAAAGCGTCGGGTGTGGAGATCTCGTAGGGGAGTTCGTCTCCGGGCATCTCCAGCAGGCCCGCATCGGACGTCACGAGGTAATCCGCCCGCCCATCGACGGCCGCGGCATGAACATGTCCGTCGTGAGGATCTTTGCCTGGGTAGCTCGCGTCGATCCTGTAATCGGCGATGATCTCATCCATGTTCTCGCGGAGATGCTCGGCGAGCCGGGTAATGTCGCCGCCGTCGGCATGAGGGCGGCTTCGACGGAAGTGATAGAGCACCTCGGTGAGGATGTCCTCGGTGGTGAGGACGACGTACATTCCGTCGGCCTCCAGACGAAGCATGAGCATCCAGTCGCGCAGTGTCCTCGAATACAGGACGTTTGCGTCCACGAGTACTCGTTGTACGCCCACACCGGGAGCGTAGCGCCGATCTAGATCCCGCCCAGGTTGTCCGACGCGTCACGAAGTGCGTCGAAAGCGGCCCGCTTCTCGTGGCGTCGGGCTTCCGCGAACTCGAGCACGGAAACGGTCGGGATCCGGGTGTGGGTGCCGACCTTGCGCGCGGGCAGTCGCCCCTCCTGGACCATTTTCATGATCGTGGGTCGAGACAGGCCGATGAGTTCCGCGGCAGCGGTCGTCGTGAGTTCGTCCGGGAACGATCGGACGATCGTGGTGGCTCCGCAGGCGGCGCGTTCGATGACATGCAGAATGAAAGCCGCCAACTGCGGAGGAACAGCGCGTGACGTGCCGGCCGCCGTGATCGTGATCGCGTCCGGTTCGTCGTCGCGCAAATCCTCCATGACGGAGACGGCCGCCTCTTGAATGGTGTCGTCGGCGATCACGGTCTCGTGGCCGAGTGTCGTGAGTCCCATTGCCGACTTCCTTCCCTGCGCGAAGCGAGGCGCCGCGTCCGCTGTGCAAGATGTGACACGCGGACGGCGCTGTCGCCGTGACCGACTCCGGTCAACACGGTGGATTGCGTGGTGCGCGGGGCCGATCGCGTCCGGCTTGCCTCATGCTAGATCGCTTGCACCTGTATCTGCAACCTTGGGCTGCCGTGGAATCCGCCCGTGGGCACGCGGCCGGTACGGCGAGCCTGCAGCGCCACCGCGAGGCTCAGTCGTCCCCGGGTCGTGTCACCGACGCGGTCTCGAGCAGTCGCTCGACGTGGCGGGCGAGGACGTCGGTCTCGATGTTGACGGTGTCGCCCGGAGTGAGGGTGGCGAGCGTCGTTGCGGTCCGTGTCTCGGGGATGAGTGACACCTCGAACCAGTCCGTGCCGAGCGCGCTCACCGTGAGCGACACGCCCTGCACGGCGACCGAGCCCTTCGTGACGATGCGGCGCGCGTGCTCGGCATCGAGCGTGAAGCGCACGACGGTCCAGCGCTCCGCCACGACGAGCGACACCACCTCCGCGGTCGTGTCGACGTGGCCCTGGACGATGTGGCCGCCGAGCCGGTCGCCCACGCGCATCGCGCGCTCGAGGTTCACCTGATCCTCCGGGCGCAGCTCGCCGAGCGTCGAGGCGCGCAGCGTCTCGCGCATGACGTCGGCGGTGAACCGCTCGGCGTCGTGATCGACGACCGTGAGGCACACCCCGTCGACCGCGATCGAATCACCCGTCGACGCATCGCTCACCGCGAGCGGTGCCGCGATCGTGATGCGAGCGTCCTCGGCACGCACCTCGATCCGCTCGACGCGCCCCAACTCCTCGACGATTCCCGTGAACATCGTCAGCCCTCGTTTCCGTGGCACTCCGGGGTGAGTCCCTCGGGCGGGCGCGACCGGAGCTCGTGCCACCGTCGTCGAACGACGGCCGGACGACCCGTGCCCGCACATGCGCCTCCCATCCGGACTTTGACCGTCGGTCCCGGAATTCCACCGGATCGACCGCCAGGTAGGCGGGTCGCGGACTGTCACCGCCGGTTCGGAATCGCACCGACCCCGGAGCATGTAGCGCGGTCAGCGTAACCGACGCGCGCGTCCTCCGGCACCCCACGACCGGGCCGGCCTCGCCCACGCGCGAGCACACACGACGCCACGGGGCGTCGGCGACGCGGTGCACTGCGCCGTTCCCCGGCTCGCGTCCCGCCGACCCGAACGCGCCACACCTCGTCGACCTGACGTCGCGTGACGCGAACCGACCGCGCATGACCTCGATGGGCGGCCGGTTTCGCCGCTCGACGGCCCGCCGAGCTCCCAGGTGGTCGGCGTCAGCGCGTCGAGCCCGCCCGTGCCGTGCCCTGCCCTCGCCCTCGCCGTCGAACCCTCGCCCTCGCCGTCGAACCCTCGCTCATCGTGCTCGACGGACCGGTCTCGGCGCTCGACGTGCCGTGCAGGCGCAGATCCTCGACCTCCTCGTCGAGACGCAGGAACGGCTCGGCGTGAGCTACCTGCTCATCACCCACGATCTCGCGGTCCTCCGCAGCATCACCCACGGTGCCGCCTGCTCGATCGGGGGTGCGTGCGGGAGGCCGGGACGAGCGAGCAGGTGCACTTCCACCCCCGCGCCGAGTACACGAAGCGCCTCGTCGCGGCGGTCCCCCTGTGACGAGGAACCGGGGCCCCGCGCGGATGTCCCGGGTCAGTGACCGCGGGCACGGGCTCCCACGCCCGGTAGCCCCTCCGGCGGGAAATCCCCGCCGCAGCACCCTTCACGGTCGGGAGGAATTGCTGCGCGCGCTCGGTCGGCATGCAGCTCGCCGTCGCCGACACGCTCACGGCGCCGATGACGGCACCCGACGCGGTCACTTCGACATGTCGGTCGACTATTCCGACACGCCCGGACCCACGGTTCGACACGACACGCGCTGAACACCCTGGTCGCCCCGACGGAGCCCCCGTCGCAGCGGCATGCCTCCACGACTGGGACAGGTGCCGCTGTCGGGTCCCCGCAGCTTCGAGAGCCCGTGGGCCCGCTGATGGTGCGAGACGACCGAGCGGCCGGACCTGCGCGCCGTGTTCGGCACCGAAAGGGGCCCCGACCCGGGTGTGGGCGACGCCGCGACGGAGCCGCCCCCTCTCGCTCTCGCCGACTACCTCGCCGTGCTGGAGACCGCGGGCTACCGCGTCGCGTCGATCACGACGATCGGAGGGAGCCACGTCGTGCGCGCGGATCCAATCGAGCCGGTGACAGTCGATCGACGTGACTGACGCGGCTGCCCCGCGATCTTCGGGCTTGCATCCCTCGAGACGCTCGGCATACTTGTGAGTCCGTCGTCGGGCCGCTCACCCGCGCGGTCGAGCCACTCGCGCCCCGCCGGACGCGATCCTGGCCGGATCGGAAGCGAGCGCGAGGAGTTCCCATGACCGACGAGCCCATCCAGCGAACCGCCGACGACGCCGGTCGACCCGGGCGACAGCGACGCCTCGAGGTCGACGACGTCATCGTCGTCAACCCGAAGAGCATCCGGAAGGCCATCGGCGGCACCGTCGTCGGCAACTTCATGGAGTGGTACGACTTCGGGATCTATGGCTACCTCGCCGTCACCATGACGACCGTCTTCACCGAGGGCATGGACGAGCGCATGGGCCTGCTCGTCACGCTCTTCGGCTTCGCGGTCTCGTTCCTCGTGCGCCCGATCGGCGGGCTCGTGCTGGGTCCGCTCGGCGACCGGCTCGGTCGTCAGCGCGTCCTGTTCTTCACGATGGCGCTCATGGCGATCTCGACCGCGCTCATCGGCCTGCTCCCCACCGCCGCGCAGATGGGCCTCTGGGTCATCGTGCCCCTCTACCTGCTCAAGATGCTGCAGGGCTTCTCCACGGGCGGCGAGTTCGCCGGCGCATCCACCTACGTCGCCGAGTTCTCGCCCGACCGCGCCCGTGGCTTCTGGTCGTCGCTGCTGCAGGTCGGCTCTTACCTCGGCTTCGCCGCGGGTGCCGCGACCGTCGCGATCACCACCTGGATCACGACCTCGCTCGCGGGCGACAACGCGATGCTCGACTTCGGCTGGCGCATCCCCTTCCTCCTCGCGATCCCCCTCGGCATCGTCGCGATCTGGTTCCGCGCCCGCATCCCCGAGACGCCGAGCTTCGAGGCGAGCGAGGCCGCGAACGCGGACTCGAAGGACGAGGTCGAGGACGCCGCGGCCCGCGCCCGACGCGACGACGACCCGCTCGCACGTCACGGCATCCTCGGCGTGCTCCGCCACCACTGGCGCTCCGTGCTCATCGGCATCGCGATCGTCTCCGCCGAGCTCACCGTCGCGTACGCGCTCACGAGCTACATGCCGACGTACCTCGAGAAGGAGGTCGGCCTCTCGACGCTCGACGCGGCGATCGCGACCGTCCCCGTCCTCATCGTGATGTCGCTCCTGCTGCCGTTCATCGGTCGCCTCTCCGACCGCATCGGTCGCAAGCCCGTCTACACGATCGCCGTCGTCTCGAGCCTCGTCCTGCTCGTGCCCGCGTTCGCGATCATGCAGATCGGCCAGGAGTGGGCCGTGTTCATCGCGCTCGCCATGGTCGCGATCCCGACCGCGTTCTACGTGTCGCTCACCGCATCCGCCCTGCCCGCGCTGTTCCCGACCGCGTCGCGCTTCACGGGCATGGGCATCACGTACAACCTCGCCGCATCGCTCTTCGGCGGGACGACGCCGCTGTTCAGCCAGGGCCTCATCGAGCTGACCGGCAACACGTTCATGCCCGCGTTCTACATCATGCTGTTCGCGGCACTCGCGGGCGTCGCACTCATGTTCATGCCCGAGTCCGGCAAGCGACCGCTCATCGGCTCGCTCCCGACCGTCACGACGTCGAGCGAGGCCGAGGACCTCGTTCGAGGTCAGGACACGAACGAGTTCCTCGACACGAGCACCATGCCGCTCGTCACGCGACGCGACAGCTGAGCACGCACGACGCCGGACCCCACGAGACGTGTGGCCCGGCGTCGTCGTTCGTGGGTGTCGTCGCCGGGACCGGCGGGTTCGTGCTCCGCGCCGCAGCGGACCGCACGACCGGGAGCCGAGCCGAGGCCCATCGGGCCGAGCCGCGCCGTCAGGCGACGTTCGCGCCGGTCCGCTCGCGCTCGCCGGCGTCCGACCGGTCCGGCCCGTCGGTATCCGTGGTGGCAATCGTCGCCGTCGCGGCCGCCTTCACGCGCGCGCACGCGCTCCGGCGTGTGAGGGCGGCGACGCTGCGCCGCCCGACGATCAACAGGACGACCGCGGCCACGACGCCGATCAGCACCGCCCCGGGCGGGGCCACCCCCGCGAAGACCAGGAGCGACGAGGCCATGAGGGCCGTGATCGCCAGTTCGCAGCCGGGAAGTCGGCCGTTCGCGTGCCGCTGCTCCGATGCTGCAGTCGGCGTCGAGTGCGTGGACATGCCTCGACGTTACGAGCCATCCCGCCTCGACGGATCATCCGAACGGGCGAGTTGCGAGGATCGACCCTCCCTCCGTCGGGGGATCCCCGTGTCGCGTTCGGTCCGCCGGGGCCGCGGACGTGCCCCGTGTATGCTCGGCGCCGAGGCACACAATTGAACACCGCCCGCAGCGTGGCGGGAGAGTCCGCCCGGCGAGAGCCGAGCGGCGCCGTAGGAGCAACACCTCTCCGGGAATCTCTCAGGCACCCGTACCGCCACGCCAGGGCACTCTGGAAAGCAGTCGACGCGCGTCGGCTCACCGACGGTGCAAGTCCGCGAGGACGGAATCTCTCAGGTCCGTGACAGAGCGGGGAGGAACTCGACATCCGTCGGCCGAACGCGGCCAGAACTTGGAGTTCCCATGATCCGCCCCCACGAGGCGACCTTCGCAGACCGACACATCGGCTCGCGACGAGCCGACGAGGTCGACCGCATGCTCACGACCGTCGGCTTCGACTCCCTCGACGCGCTCGCGGCCGCCGCCGTTCCGCCGTCCATCGCGCTCGACGGGCCGCTCGAGCTCCCCGCCGGGCGCACCGAGGCCGAGGTGCTCGCGGCGCTGCGCGATCTCGCCGCCCGGAACACCACGCGCGTGCAGATGATCGGACAGGGCTACTCGGACACGATCACGCCTGCCGTCATCCGTCGCGGCATCGTCGAGAACCCCGCCTGGTACACGGCGTACACGCCCTACCAGCCCGAGATCTCGCAGGGCCGTCTCGAAGCGCTCCTCAACTTCCAGACCGCCGTCGCCGATCTCACCGGTCTCGAGATCGCGGGCGCCTCGCTCCTCGACGAGGCCACCGCCGTCGCAGAGGCCGTACTGCTCATGCGCCGCGCGAACGGCCGCGGTGAGGCCGGCGACGGGGTGACGGTGCTCGACGCGAACCTCCACCCCCAGTCGATCGCGATCGTCCGTGCGCGTGCGCTCGCGCTCGGCTTCGAGGTCGTCACGACCGACCTGGCCGGTGGCCTGCCGGACGGTCCCGTCAACGGGCTCGTGATCCAGCAGCCCGGTACCGACGGCAACGTTTCCGACGCGAGCGAGCTCATCGCCTCGGCGCACGAGCGTGGCGCGCTCGTGACCGTCGCGACCGATCTGCTCGCGCTCACGCTCCTCACGCCCCCCGGCGAGCAGGGTGCCGACATCGCGGTCGGCAGCGCCCAGCGCTTCGGGGTGCCGCTGTTCGCGGGCGGTCCGCACGCCGCGTTCATGTCGGTTCGGAAGGGGCTCGAGCGCCAGCTGCCGGGGCGCCTCGTCGGCGTCTCGACGGACGCGGCGGGTCGCCCCGCGTACCGCCTCGCACTGCAGACCCGCGAGCAGCACATCCGGCGGGAGCGCGCGACATCGAACATCTGCACGGCGCAGGCACTGCTCGCGATCGTCGCCGGCGCGTACGCCGTCCACCACGGCCCCGAGGGCCTCGCCGCGATCGCGCAGCGCGTGCACGAACACGCGCTCGACCTCGCCCGCCGCCTGACCGCCGCGGGTGCGACGGTGACGCGCACGAGTTTCTTCGACACCGTCACGATCCGCGTCCCCGGCCGCGCTGCCGCGATCGTGGCGGCGGCGGACGAGGTGGGCATCAACCTGCGACACGTCGACGCCGACGCGGTGGGCATCGCGTGCGACGAGACGACGACCGTGGAGATCGTCGATCGCCTCGTCGAGGCCGTCGCGAGCGTGCTCGGCGACGGCGACGGCGATGTCCGCCCGGGCGGCGAGGACGTGGCCGCCGCATTCGGCATCGACCCTGCGCTTCGCCGCACGAGCGAGTTCCTCACGCACCCCGTCTTCCACGAGTACCGCTCCGAGACGCGCCTCATGCGCTACCTGCGGCGCCTCGCCGACCGCGATCTCGCGCTCGACCGGACGATGATCCCCCTCGGCTCGTGCACGATGAAGCTCAACGCCGCCGTCGAGATGGAGGCCATCACGTGGCCGGCGTTCGCCTTGATCCACCCGTTCGCGCCCGCCGCGCAGACCGTCGGCTGGGACGAACTCGTCGCCGATCTCGAGGCACGGCTCGCGACCGTCACGGGCTACGACCGCGTCTCGATCCAGCCGAACGCGGGATCGCAGGGCGAGCTCGCGGGCCTCCTCGCGATCCGCGGCTACCACCGCTCGCGCGGCGAGGCCGAGCGCGACGTGTGCCTCATCCCCGCCTCCGCACACGGCACGAACGCCGCCTCGGCCGTGCTCGCGGGGCTTCGCGTCGTGGTCGTCGCGACCGCCGCCGACGGCACGATCGACCTCGACGACCTCGCGGCGAAACTCACCGCACACGAGGGACGCGTCGCGGCGATCATGATCACCTACCCCTCCACCCACGGCGTCTTCGAAGCCGATGTGCGTGAGGTGTGCGACACGGTGCACGCCGCGGGCGGCCAGGTGTACATCGACGGCGCGAACATGAACGCGCTCGTCGGCCTCGCGAAGCCCGGTGAGTTCGGTGGCGACGTGTCGCACCTCAACCTGCACAAGACGTTCTGCATCCCCCACGGCGGCGGTGGTCCCGGCGTCGGGCCCGTCGCGGTACGCGAGCACCTCGCACCGTTCCTGCCCGCCGACGCGACCACGTGGGAGCCGGACGACGAGGGCGGTGTGCCCGTCTCGGCATCGCGCTCCGGCTCGGCCGGCGTCCTGCCGATCTCGTGGGCCTACCTCGAGCTCATGGGCGGCGAGGGGCTCACCGAGGCGACGCGCGCGGCGCTCCTGACCGCGAACTACGTCGCGAAGCGGCTCGACCCGTTCTTCCCCGTGCTCTACACCGACGAGCAGGGGCTCGTCGCGCACGAGTGCATCCTCGACCTGCGCGCCCTCACGAAGCGCACCGGGGTGACGGCGGAGGACGTCGCGAAGCGGCTCATCGACTTCGGGTTCCACGCGCCGACGCTCTCGTTCCCCGTCGCCGGGACCCTCATGGTGGAGCCGACCGAGTCGGAGGACCTGACCGAACTCGACCGCTTCGTCGACGCGATGATCGCGATCCGTGCCGAGATCGACGAGATCGCCGACGGCACGATCGACGTCGCCGACTCGCCGCTGCGGCACGCACCGCACACGAGTGCCGACGTCGTGAGCGATACGTGGGAGCGCGCGTACTCGCGCGAGCAGGCCGCGTTCCCCGGCCGCGTCGACCGGCAGGACAAGTACTTCCCGCCCGTGAGCCGGATCGACGCCGCGAGGGGCGACCGCAATCTCGTGTGTTCGTGCCCGCCCATCGAGGCGCTCGCCGAGAACGCGGACGACGTCCCGCCCGAACCCGCCCGACGCGAGGAGGTGCGCGCATGAGCGCGACCGGGACCGGCCCCCGCACGACGCCGCTGCACGCCGTGCACGAGCGCCTCGGCGCGAGCTTCACCGACTTCGGCGGCTGGAACATGCCGCTGCGCTACGGCTCCGAGACGGCCGAGCACCGTGCCGTGCGCGAGGCCGCGGGCCTGTTCGATCTCTCGCACATGGGCGAGGTCGAGATCACCGGCACCGAGGCGGGGCGCCTGCTCGACCGGGCACTCGTCGGTCGATTGTCCGCCCTCGCGGTCGGACGCGCGAAGTACTCGCTCGTCTGCACCGAGGAGGGCGGCGTCGTCGACGACGTCATCGTGTACCGGACGGGCGAGGACCGGTTCCTCGTCGTCCCGAACGCGGGCAACGCGGACAACGTCGCGGGACTCCTCGCATCGGCGGCGAACGGGCTCGACGCGCGGGTCGCCGATCTGACGGCACGGACGGCACTCGTCGCCGTGCAGGGGCCCGTCGCCGAGCGCATCCTGCTCGAGCTCGTGTCCGACGACGACGCCGACGCGGTGCGGGAGCTGCGCTACTACGCCGCGATCCCGCTGACCGTCGCCGGGGTCGATGCCCTCGTCGCGCGCACCGGGTACACGGGCGAGGACGGGTTCGAGCTGTTCGCCGACGCGGACGGGGCCGAACGGCTGTGGGACGCGGTCGCGGCTGCCGGCGCACCGGTCGGCCTCGTTCCCGCCGGGCTCGCGGCGCGCGACTCCCTCCGGCTCGAGGCAGGCATGCCGCTCTACGGCCACGAGCTCGACCTCGATCGCTCGCCGTACGAGGCGGGACTCGACCGCGTCGTCGTGCTCGACAAGCCCGAACCGTTCACGGGCTCGCGAGCGCTCGCCGCGCACGCGGCCGAGGGGCGGGGCACCACGAGCGGCCGGACGCTCGTCGGCCTGCGCGGCACCGGCCGCCGCGCCGCGCGCGCCGGGTACGCCGTGCAGCTCGACGGCGAGGTCGTCGGCGAGGTGACCTCCGGCCAGCCGAGCCCGACCCTCGGCGTACCCATCGCCCTCGCCTACGTCGACATCGCGCACGCCGAGCCGGGGACGGCGCTCGACGTCGACGTGCGTGGCCGCGCCGAGCCGTTCGAGGTCGCCACGCTGCCCTTCCTGCCGCGCCCGAAGCGGCCGAGCGCGACGCCGACGGCGACCGGCGCGACGAGCCCGGCCGAACCGCCCCAGGCAGCAGCCGCACAGCCACAGGATCCCGCGCAACCGCCCCAGAACCCCGCACAGCCGACCGAGAACGCAGGAGCGTGACCAGATGACCGACATCCGAACCGACCGACGCTATTCCGAGGACCACGAGTGGGTGCTGCCCCTCGAGGGCACGAGCGCCCGCGTCGGCGTCTCGCTCGTCGCGACCGATGCCCTCGGCGACCTCGTCTACCTCGACCTGCCCGAGGTCGGCGCGGCCGTGACCGCAGGCGTCGTGTGTGGCGAGATCGAGTCGACGAAGAGCGTCGCCGAGCTGTTCTCGCCCGTCACGGGCACGGTGCTCGAACGGAACGAGGCCGCGATCGACGACCCGACGATCGTCGGTGGCGACCCGTATGACGACGGGTGGCTGCTCGTCGTGGAGGTCACGGAGGAGGGCCCCCTGCTGGACGCCGAGGCGTACACGGCGCACGCCGAGAAGACGGCCTGACCTGCTCGTCGGATCCACTGTCGGGGGTGGGTGCGCACGCCGCGCGCCCGCCTCCGACGCGTGTCCGGACGGGCGGTCACCGTGGCGACACGCGCGACGACGTGCGCGACGTGCCCACTCGCGTGTCGTGAAGGCACGAAAAGTGATGCCCCGTGAACAGGGGGCGGGCTCATGTTCACGGCCGCGCACTCGGCTCCGTCGACGATCAAGGAGAAGCGCTGGTCATGGCGGAATTCCATGAGTTCGGGCGGAGTGCCGGCCGAGCCCGTCGAGCGGCCGAGCGCGTGCGCGGTCCGTGCGGGCGCTCTGCGCGACGCGACAGGGCGCGGTTGAACGCGACGTGAAGCTTAGGTTAGCCTTGCTATATCCGCGGCGAGCTCACAGCTCCGGCCGCGGTCGACATGGGTTTCTCGCCGGTCACCGACCGACGTCTTTCGGCGTGCCCGGCGACAGAACGCCCCCTTCAGCGAGGAGACACATCTATGTCCATGAAGCGCCCACTCGCGGCCGTCGCGATCGCCGCGGCGTCCGCCCTGCTGTTCGGCGCGTGCGCGTCCGGTGACGCGGCGTCGGAACCGGTCGACTCACAGGCCGCGGCAGGCACGGTCCAGATCGAGGACAACTTCGGCACCCAGACCGTCGCGACGCCGCCGCAATCCGTCGTCGCGCTCGACAACTCGACGTTCCAGACGCTCGCCGACTGGAACATCCCGCTGAGCGCCGCCTCGCGTGCGCTCATGCCGTCGACGAACCCGTACAAGGACGACGAGTCGATCCTCGACGTCGGGACGCACCGCGAGCCGAACCTCGAGGTCATCGCCGCGGCGGAGCCCGACCTCGTCATCACCGGTGGCCGCTTCAGCGACTACTACGACGACATCAAGTCGCTCGTCCCCGACGCGACCGTCATCGACGTGAGCCCGAAGGGCGAGAAGCCCCTCGTCGACGAACTCAAGCACGGCGTCACCGTGCTCGGCGAGATCTTCGGCAAGCAGACCGAGGCGCAGGCCCTCGGTGCGGCGTTCGACTCGTCGGTGACGCGCGCGACCGAGGCCTACGACCCGGCCCAGACCGTCATGGCCGTCAACACGTCCGGTGGCGAGATCGGCTACCTCGCGCCCGGTGTCGGCCGCACGCTCGGCCCGGTCTTCGACCTGCTCTCCCTCACCCCGGCGCTCGAGGTCGAGGGGGCGAGCGACGACCACCAGGGCGACGACATCTCGGTCGAGGCCATCGCGCAGGCGAACCCCGACTGGATCCTCGTCATGGACCGCGACGCCGCGATCAACGCGAGCGAGCCCGACTTCAAGCCCGCCGCCGACGTGCTCGCGGGCAGCGAGGCGCTCGCCGGTGTGACGGCGGTGCAGCAGGACCAGATCGTCTACATGCCCGCGGACACCTACACGAACGAGTCCATCCAGACCTACACGGTCTTCCTCGGCGACTTCGCCGACGCGCTCGGCGCGAAGAAGTAGACGTCCGCCCCGCGGCGTCCCACCGGCGGTCCCGTCCTGCAGGACGGGACCGCCCGGGCGCGCCGTGACGATCACGATCCACGAACCGGGAGGCCGCAGGCGCATGACCACGGCGAAACCGACTCCGCGCGCCGCGAGCCGCGGGCGGCTGTTCGACTGGAAGCTGCTCATCGGCGTCGCGGTCGTCGGCGGCCTGCTCGTGCTCTCGCTCACGACGGGCGTGTACGACGTCGCGGGGGCCGACGACGGTGCCGAGATGTTCGCCATCACGCGCGTGCCACGCACGATCTCCCTCGTGCTCGCGGGCGCCGCCATGGCGATGAGCGGTCTCGTCATGCAGCTGCTCACCCAGAACCGCTTCGTCGAGCCGACGACGACGGGCACGACCGAGTGGGCGGGCCTCGGGCTGCTCGTTGTCATGATCCTCGTCCCGAACGCGCCGATCCCGCTGCGCATGGTCGGCGCGGTCCTCGCCGCATTCGTCGGCACGATGGTGTTCTTCCTCGTGCTGCGGCGTATCTCCCTGCGCTCCTCGCTCATCGTGCCGATCGTCGGCATCATGCTCGGCGCCGTCGTCGGCGCTGTCTCCACCTACGTCGCGCTCGCGACCGACATGCTCCAGAACCTCGGCGTGTGGTTCGCGGGCAGCTTCACCTCGGTGCTGCGCGGTCAGTACGAGATGCTCTGGCTCGTCGCGCTCGTGTGCGTCGCGGTGTTCGTCGCTGCCGACCGCTTCACGGTCGCGGGGCTCGGGGAGGAGATCGCGACGAACGTCGGCCTCGACTACAACCGCGTCATCCTGCTCGGCACGGCGCTCATCGCGATCGCGACCGGCATCGTCACGGTCGTCGTGGGCAATCTGCCGTTCCTCGGGCTCATCGTCCCGAATATCGTGTCGATGCTGCGCGGCGACGACCTGCGCAGCAATCTGCCGTGGGTCGCGCTGCTCGGCATCGGCATCGTGACACTGTGCGATCTCGTCGGGCGCACGATCATCATGCCGTTCGAGGTGCCCGTCTCGCTCATCCTCGGCATCGTCGGTGCGGTCGTGTTCATCCTGCTCCTCCTGCGGCAGCGTCGTCGTGGCTGAGCGCACGACGAAGCGCGTGACGCCGCCGATCGCGTCCGCGATCGAGCGGAGTTCGGCGCCCCTGCCGACGCGGCGGGCGCGCGTGCGCTACTGGTCGATCATCGGGCTCCTCGGGGTGCTGTCGCTCGCGTTCGCGTTCGGTCTGCTCGCGTGGGACAACCCGCTGCCCTTCGGCACCGACGGGTTCTGGCGCATCGCGTCGCTGCGCGCGACGAGCATCGTCGTGATCGGTGTCGTCGCGGTGTGCCAGTCGCTCGCGACGGTGAGCTTCCAGACCGTGACGAACAACCGCATCGTCACGCCGTCGATCATGGGATTCGAGTCGCTCTACGTGGCCGTGCAGACCTCGTCGGTGTACGTCTTCGGTGTCGCCGGGCTCACGTTCGTCGCGGGCACGGGGCAGTTCGTGCTGCAGATCGCGATCATGGTCGGGTTCGCGATGCTGCTCTACGGCTGGCTCCTGTCCGGCCGCTACGCGAACCTGCAGATCATGCTGCTCATCGGCATCATCATCGGCGGCGGGCTCGGATCGGTCTCGACGTTCATGCAGCGACTGCTCACGCCGAGCGAGTTCGACGTGCTCGCGGCCCGCCTGTTCGGCAATATCTCGCACGCCGACGCGGCCGATCTGCCCGTCGCGATCCCGCTCGTGATCGTCGCCGCGACGCTCCTCGTGTGGCGCGCGAAGCGACTCGACGTGCTGGCGCTCGGGCGTGACGTCAGCATGAGCCTGGGCATCGACCACCGGCGGGAGCTCATGCGCGTGCTGCTGCTCGTCGCGGTGCTCATGGCGGTGTCGACGGCGCTCATCGGGCCGATGACGTTCCTCGGCTTCCTCGTCGCGACGCTCGCCTACCAGTTCGCCGACACGTTCGATCACCGCCGCGTGTTCCTCATGGCCGTGCTCACGTGCTTCACGATCCTGAGCGGCGCGTACTTCGTGCTGCGCAACGTGTTCGCGGCCCAGGGCGTCGTGTCGATCATCATCGAGCTCGTCGGCGGCACCGTGTTCCTCATCGTCATCCTCCGGAAGGGCCGCCTGTGATCAGCATCGAGGACGTCCGCAAGGACTACAGCAGCGAGGTCGCGATCGGGCCGATCGACCTGCGCATCCCGCAGGGCGGGGTGACGGCGCTCGTCGGCCCGAACGGTGCGGGGAAGTCGACGCTGCTGACGATGGTCGGCCGGCTCCTCGGCATCGACGCGGGGACGATCGAGATCGCGGGGCATGACGTGTCGAGGACGCCGTCGAAGGAACTCGCGCGCATCGTGTCGATCCTGCGGCAGGAGAACCACTTCATCACGCGGCTCACGGTGCGTCAGCTCGTCGCGTTCGGGCGCTTCCCGTACTCGAAGGGGCGGCTGACCGCGGCGGACGAGGAGATCGTGAGTCGGGCGATCGACTTCCTCGACCTCGAGGCGCTCGAGGGACGGTTCCTCGATCAGCTCTCGGGCGGGCAGCGGCAGCGCGCGTACGTCGCCATGGTGCTCGCGCAGGACACCGAGTACGTGCTGCTCGACGAGCCGCTCAACAACCTCGACATGCGCCACTCGGTGCAGATGATGCGCCACCTGCGGCGCGCGGCCGAGGAACTGGGGCGCACGATCGTGATCGTGCTGCACGACATCAACTTCGCGGGGCACTACGCGGATCGCATCTGCGCCGTGAAGGACGGCCGCGTCGTGGAGTTCGGGACGCGCGACGAGATCTTCACCGACGAGGTGCTCACGCGCGTGTTCGACACTCCCGTGCAGGTCGTCGACGGGCCGACGGGCCCGCTCGCCGTGTACTACTGAGCTCCGGCGCGTGGCGCGTCGACTACCGGTGCGCCGACGGGACGAGTCGGTCGTTCACGTGCGCTGCGCGAAACTCGTCCGCCGACAGCTCGTCGTGGCGGGCGGCCGCCGTGTCCGCGCGGGCCGACGAGGAGCGCATGCGACGCGCGAGCACCGTGCCGCCGACCACGAGCGTGACGAGCGTGGTCCCGAGACCGAGCATGACCGACAGGAACGGGTCGATGCCGGCGAGGGTGAGGGCGGGGGAGGCCATCGTCGGCACCATCGCGAGGCACGTGGCGAGGGAGATCCCGCGCTGCCACGCGGGTGCGGAGCCTGGGGCGTCTGCTGCGAGGTGCGTCGTCGTCATGTCATCGACGATACGGACGCGGCCCTCGCGGCGAATCGCCCGTCATGACGAGCCCGGGGCACGCGTCTCCCTCCCACGGGGTGGTGTCGAATCACCCACGGGAGGGAGGCGCGAGGGCGCGTCACCTCGGTTCGGGTCGTCCTGCCTCGTCCGACCCGGGCGCGGACGTCGCGTCCATGCTGCAGCCGATTCGCTCGACAGCGCGATGAGCGCGAGGCAGTGCACGGTGTTCCCGAGCAGCGTCGAGTCGAACTCGAGCGGCACGTCGCCCGAGGCGTAACCGATCGCCGAGAGCAGGACACCCGCGGTGAGCAGCACGAGGAGCACGAACCGCGAGCCGCGCGCACCCCCGCGGAGCACGAGCACGGCGAACACGACCTGACTCAGCGCGAGCAGCGAGAGGGCGCCGACGACGACGCCGAGCAGGAGGTCCGACCCCTCGACGTCCGCGAGTTCGGGACGCACCTGGAGCACGACGGCGATGATCGTCGCGATCTCGTAGACGACGCCGCCGATCACCGCGAGGAGGCCGAGGACGATGCTGAGCGGTGCGCGCAGCGCGACCGTGCGCATGCGTTCGTCGGCCTGCGGCGCGAGGTGACGCGGCACCTCGACGGTGCCGAGCTCGAGCACCGGAAGGTCCCCGTCCGTGATGAAACGGTCGCCGCCACCGTTGCGTGAGTGGTAGCCGGTCGTGAAATCGTGCAGCGTGCGCAGCCCGACGGCGGGGTCCGCGGCGCGCACGCCCGAGACGACGAAGTCGCGCTCGACGTCGGTGTTCGCGTCGATGCGGTGGGTGACCTGCAGGGTGAACAGGCTCACGCCGACGTTCGTGTCGTAGGTGCCCGCGCCGAGCCAGTCGGTGCGTGCCCCGCCGGGCAGGAGCCACCCGGGCGGGCAGTGCCAGAACCGCACGTGGTGTCGCTGTTTCGGATCTCCCGCGACCTCCTGCTCGTACGCGACGTCGTGCCGCCGGTTGAAGAGGAACAGGGGCGAGACGGGTGCCGTCGGATAGCTACGGCGGAGGACCGTCGAGACGATGATCCCCCAGGTCGAACGCAGCGTGATCTCGTCGGCACGGTGCCAGCCCGCCTCGAGCATGACGTGGTCGAGCTGCGCGAACGAGCCGTCGACGGCGAGGTTGACGGGATCGCCGAGCAGCCCGTCGCCCGTCCGCGTGCGACCGAAGAAGTAGTCGGGCACGTACAGGTCGCTCAACATGCGGTGGAGCCGCGGCAGCGCGAGGTAGGCGATGATCGCCCACACGGGCACGAGCAGGATCGGGCTGTACCAGTGCCGGAACCCCTGGGTCGCCATGATGACGGCGAGCCAGACCGCGGCCGCCGCCCCGATCATCATCGCGAGGCGGTCGATGATCCGCGCCGGCTCGATCGGCTGCTGCATCTGCAACGGGAATCGCCGCGGGGAGGCGTGCACGGGCGGGCGTTCGGTCACGTCCATCGCCCTCCGATCCCGGTGTACGGCCCCGCGTTGCCCCGGCCGTCGTCGTGGCCCCGCTCGCGGTGACAGGTGGCCGTCGGGTGACGGTGCGCTGTCGGGTGACGGGTCGCTGTCGCGTGACGGTGTCGTCGGGTGACGGGTGGCCGTCAGGGGAACAGGTCGCGACAGGGGACCGCCCGGACTTCGCCTCAGTGTATGGGACCCGGCGGGGTCCCGCCCCGGCGGGCAGCACCGTGCCGGGCAGCACCGTGCCGGGCGCGGCGCACCCGCGGAAAAAGCCGGGTTGTTGCTACCGGGCCCCGGGCCCGGTAGCAACAACCCGGCTTTCTTGCACGGCCGGTCGGCGCCGGTGCACGTGCTCGCGGAGTGGCGCAGCGTGGCCGGGAGGGCACAGGTTCCACGCGGCGGCTCGATGGATCGCGACGCGGTCCAGAACCGGCGCGTCCGAACCCGGCGAAGGGGGCGAAGGGACGCGAGTTTCGCGGATCAGCAGTCTGCAGGCACGGCCGACCCAGCTCGGCTGCGGCTGCGGCCGCGGCCGCGTCCGCGCTTCCGCGCAGTCGGTCGTGCCGTCATGCGTCTGGCCGTTCGTTCGTTCGCGGCGGCGTTCGTCGCGGCGCACGTTCACGATGGAGATTGCCGGCGTGCGACGGTGCCGTCGGCTCGGACCCCTGGGCGAGCTTTTCCGCCGAGGGCGGTGATGGCGTGTGGACAGGAACGATCGCGAGCCCGACGGCGGAGTTGCCGCTCCGGCCCAGGACGCCGTCGCCCGCCCCGCGGCCCGCGGTGAGACGCGCCGACGGGTGCGTTCGTTCTCGAGGGCGTTCCCGTTCGACGATGTCCCCGATCTCATGTCCGTTCACGAGTCCGTTCCGGGGTCGGCCCTGTTCGTCCGTGGGTGGTGGTGGGGTGTGGGTATGAACGAGCACGAGCCCGACGGCACCAACGCCGCACCGGCCCTGGACGCGGATGCCATCTCGCGTCCCGCGGCCTGCGGTGACGCGCGCCGTGACGCGACTTCGTGGTCCAGTCCGCAGCCGCTCGACGGCATCACCGTGCCCGTTTCCGACGCCGCTCTCGGCTCGAGTCGGATTGTCCGTGGGTGGTGATGGGGTGTGGGTATGAACGATCACGAGCCCGACGGCACCGCTGCCGCACCGGCCCCGGCCTCGGATGCCGTCTCGCGTCCCGCGGCCGGCGGTGAAGCGTGCCCGCGGCCGCGTGGTCAGGCGCGGCTCGCGCCGCACGTTGCGTTCATGATGCACCTGCAACATCTCGACGGCATCGGTGCCCACGACGAAGCCTTCGACCTGGCGCTCGACGCGATCCGTGCCGAGGACAAGCTCATCGCGAAAGCCGAAGCGCGCCGCGCCGAGCTGCTCGCGTTCATTCACGAAGCGACCCTCGCAAGTGCTCGGGAGGAGTTTCCCGGGAGCGATGATGCGGTGGTGACGGCGATGCGTGAACGCACCGCCCAGCTCGCGCTCGCGACCAGCCGGCCCGAGCCGGTCGTGTCGCGCGAGCTCGGCGAGAGCCTCATGCTTCGCGACGCGTTCCCCGACACGGAAGGAATGCTCCGCGATGGGCACCTCTCACTCGCCCACGTTCGCGTGATCCTCGCCGAAGGACGACGCCTCCCCGACGACGACGCCCGCAAAGCGTACGAACGGGCCGTGGTGGACGGGGCCTCGCGGGAGACGCCCGCCAGGTTGCGGGCTCGCGCGCGGCGGGCAGCGCAGACGCTCATGCGGGAGAGTCTCGACGAGCGGCACGAGATTGCTCGCGAACAGCGCGGGGTGCGGGTCGTGCACGAGGACGACGGCATGAGCCGACTCGAAGCACACATCCCCACACTCCTCGGCGCGGCAATGCTCGACCGGCTCACCGAACAGGCCAAAGCCCTCACCGGGCCGGACGAACCCCGCACCCACGATCAGATCCGCGCCGACCTGCTGTGCGAACTCGTCCTCACCAGCGACCCCGCCGAGGGGTGCGGGTCACCGCACGGCGCGGCCGGCGGCATCAACGCGCGCGTCGCGATCACCGTCCCGGTGCTCTCACTCCTCGGTGGTGGCGATGACCCTGCACTGCTCGACGGGGTCGTGCCGGTGCCGGTGGAACAGGCGCGGGAACTCGCCTCGCGTGCACCGTCGTTCCTGCGCGTACTGACCGATCCGATCACGGGCGTCGCTCGCGAGAGCGACACGCGCTTCCCGACGGCGGCGCAGCGCGAGTTCCTCCGCGTGCGCGACGGGCACTGCCGCTTCCCTGGCTGCACGCGCCCGGCCAGGCGTTGCGATATCGACCACACCATCGCGGTCACCGACGGCGGCACGTCCTCGCTCGGGAACATGGCGCACCTGTGCCGCCGACACCACACCTTCAAACACGCCACCCGCTGGCGAGTCGAACAGCAGGAGCCGGGGCGGTTGGTGTGGTTCTCACCGAACGGCGATCGCTACTCAGACCGGCCCATCCCTGTCGGGCCCAGGTTCCGACCCTCCTGGGCAGTCGACCACGACGACCACGACGGCCCGACCGACAGCCGCGACGTTCGGGAGCGTCCGGCCGGGTTGGTCTGTGCACTCGATACTCCCGAACGTTCGATCGCACCGACCATCCGGCCAGTCAACGAACCACCACCCACGAACACGGACGACTATCTCGACGCCGAGTCCACTCTCCGGATATCAACGTGCGGGGAATCCGTGGACGCGCGCCCGAGCGCTCAGCGCCGACACGGCACCCACGGGCCACGGCGAAGGCGGGCCCGAGACGACGCCGGAGCCGACGACGGAAACGATCCCGCCCCCTTCTGATCCGAAGGGCCGACTTCCTGACCCGAAGGGCCGACTTCACCCTGCGATCGCTCGTCTGCATTTTGCCCCGTTCGGCCGAAGCGGCACCGGCCCTCGGGCGCCGAATGCCGGCGATACCGAATTACGGCAATGCCGAATTACGGCGATACCGAATCATGGCAAGGAGGCGCGCGCAGCGAGCCCGCACGCCGACGTGGTGTCAGAGTCAGCCGATCGGGTCGAGCCCGCGGGCGACGCGCGAGTCGTTCACGAATGCGAGGTGCAGTGCACGCGGATCGCTCGGCGCGGCGACGGGCTCGTCACCGAGTTCGTCCGGATCGTCGACCGAGAACGCGATGCCGTGCTCCGCGAAACCGTCCCGCAGCTCGCCCCACTCATCGGGATCGCCGAAGGTGACCTGCCATGCAATCGCCTCCGCAAGACTCGCGCCCGGTTCGAGCGCGAACTGGCCCTCCGAATCGAAGCTCACGATCGGCGCCCCCTCGAGGTCACCGTCCCGACCATCGACCCAGTACCCGAAATGCACGCCGTCCTCGGACTTCGCGACCATCACCGCGCGCTCGAGCACGTGCCCGATCGCCGCGATGTTCTCGGCGATATCCGGGTCCGCGAGCTCGGACTCGCTCAGATACGACGTGTCGTTCACATCCTCACCCGGAAGCACGGCGACGACACCCAGATCGTCGAACGGCGACGGTGCGCCGTCGATCGTGCTGCGCACCAGCAACTCCAGATCGACAGGAACGTGGTCGGTCTTCGCGACCTCACGGACGAACTGCTCGTACGTCACCATGGAATCTCCTCCCGGATGCGCTCCCGTGCGGAACACGTGCAGGCTCACCCTACGATCCACCGCCCACACGCACTCGTGAGACGCACTCGTGCCGCTGCGACGGCGCGACGGCGGGACACGACCCCACGGCGGGCGTACGCTGCACGGCATGTCCGACGTACCTACGCCACCACGACGCACGCGCGCACACCACGATCCCGACCCGGAACGACGTGCCGAAGCACTCAAAGAACGCATCTACGTCACGTTCACCTCGCTCGCCGTCGTTCTCGCGCTCGTGCGCAACGCCGAGGAGGGGGCCGTCGAGGCACTCCCATCGATCGCGACGATCGCCCTCACCGCGTTCGGCACCGTCCTCACCGTGTTCGTCGCCGACGTCATCGCGCACATGACCGCCTACAACGCGCTCCCCTCGAAGTCCGTCGTCACGCACATGGCGCAGGTCAGCTTCGGCGCGCTCACGGTCGTCATCGCCCCGATCCTCATGCTCGCACTCTCGCTCGCGGGCGTCCTCGAGCTGACGACCGCACTCGCCGTCGGCAGCCGCATCCTCATCATCACCCTCGGCGTCGTGACCTTCATCACCGTGCGTCGCCTCCGCGTCCCCGGCTGGCAGAAGCTGCTCGCCCTCGTGACGACCGTCGCGCTCGGCCTCCTGGTCCTCGTCGTCGAACTCGCGATCCACCACTGAGCGGTGCGATCGACCGGGCCTCGGGTGGGGAATAGGCCGGAAGCCACCGCCTCGAGGCAGTTGCGGGCGGATCAGCGGACCGGCGGACGTCGGCTCGAGGAGTCGGTTGTCGAGAGGTGAGCGGCCGAGGTGGGCGGGGCCGAGGGGGTGAGCGGCCGAGGGGTGGGTGGCCGAGAGGTGATTGACCCGGGGGTCAGCAATCAGGAGATCGTCGACCGAGCGGCGAGCCGGCAAGAGGTGAGTGGTCGCGAGGGCGGGTGGCCGAGGGGTGACCGACCGGGAGGTGCGCGATCAGGAGATCGTCGACCGAGCGGCGAGCCATCGCGGGGTCAACGACCAGGACGTCAGCGACGCTCCTCGGAACGTGCCCGGCGCAGCGACGGCCGACGTGCCGCGGCCCCCTTGGACTGCCGCCTGATCGCGCCCGGCGTCGTCGCGTCACCGGCCACACGGCGCGTCGTCCCGGGGCGGGGCGTCGACGCCCTCGCCGCCTTCACACGTGGGCAACCGCCACCGAACGCTCCGACTCGGCTCGCGAGCGGCACCGCGACGCGACGCACCGTGCGCTGCGCCGGTGTGAACGCCACGGTCGCGAAGCTCGCGACGAGCGCGACGAGGAACGCCGCCGCCGGCGCACCGCCGAGCGCCGCGAGCATGTGCGTGGGGAGCGCGTGCAGGTGCCCCACCACGACGACGACGCCTCCGAGTGACGGAGCCGAGTTCGAGAGGAACTCGCTCGCCCCGAGCGCGATCGGCGCCGCGAGCACGCCGAGTCCGGTCGGCAGCATCGAGGAACCGACACGTGCCGCCGAGGCGACGAATGCCCACTGCGCGGACCGCGCGAACGCGAGCACGACGGCGTCGACCGGGCCGGCCTCGTTCCAGTGGAGTCCGAAGAGCGAGACCGAAGCGACCGCGCCCGCGACCGCACCGAGTGCGGCCGCCGAACGCAGCCGCAGCGACGCCGCGACGACGAGCAACGGGATCGCGCCGAGCCAGGCCGCGAACCAGACCGGCTCGAGCCCATAGGCGAGCGCGAGCATGGCACCGCTGCACGCGGCCACGACGAGACGCGGCCACGCGACAGGACCGACCGCACGCTCGTCGCGGCGGGATTCGTGGTCTGCCGTCGCGATCAACACGTCTCCGGGACAGAGGTCATGCGCGCCAGCGTAGCGCTGCGGCACCCACCTCATCAGCCCAGGAAACACGTGGCGCTCGCGCACGGGGTAGCCGGGTGTCGCCGCCACGGAATCCCGGCCCGACCCGGCCCAGGTACGCGCCCTGTGGTCACCCTGCGAGGCGTCGCGACCCGGTGCGATGCGGACCGGGTGCTCAGACCGCATGCCCGGACCGGATGCTCGGGCCCGATGCTCGGACCGGGTGCTCAGGCCGGATGCTCGGGCCGGAACCTCGGACTGGGTACGTGCGCCGGATGCTTGGGCCGGATGCTCGGTCCGGATGCCCGAACCGCATGCCCGGAGCGGGTGCCGCTTCAGATGAGCGTCACCTCGCCCTTCGGGCCGTCGACGGTGAGCCGCAGCGTGACCCCGTCACCCGTCTTGAACCGGATGTCCGAACCGAACGCGGTGGCCGCCTCCGCGGCCGACCACACATCGGGCACGGTCGCCGTGAACGAGCGCACCTCGAGCTCCGGGCCGGTCGTCAGACCCGGCTGCGGCGTCTCGCCCCAATCGATGAGGAACGGCAGATACGCCGGCAGTGCCGCACGCGAGCGCGTGAGTCGCCACTCGAGCAGCGTGCCCTGCTCGGTCCGACGCGACAGCGGCTCGACAGGCCCCGGGTCGTGCGACGAGGTCGCCGCCTGGGCCGCCTGCGCCTCGATGTCGCGCGGATGGATCGCGTACGCGACGACCCGCGGCTCGGTGAGCGTCGCGATGCCGAACGTCTCTGGCAGTTCGTTGCCCTCGCGGTCGGGATCGGGGCCGATGATCTCGAGGTACTGCGTGCCCCGCGCCCCGTCACGCGTCAGCGCGATGAGCGCGTTCGCCGTGCCGCCCGGATGGCGCCCACCGCGTTCCGCGCGCACACCCGTGAGCCGGTGCACGTGGTCGATTGCGGCCTCGAGATCGGGCCCGGCGAGCACGACGTGGTCGAGCAGACTCGGGACGCTCACGACGCGCTCCGACGCTTCGGCACCTGCGGCTCGCCGAGCGAGAGCATGAGGCGATTCGCCCAGTTGAAGAACGCCGAGCCCGCGATCACGTCGGCGATCTCGACGTCGTCGAGTCCCTGCTCACGCAGCGCCCGGATCTGCTCGGTGCCGAAACCGCTCGGCGTCTCGGTGAGCGCGACCGACGCCGCGACGACCGCGTCCCAGCGCGGATCGAGCGTCGCCGTCACGCCCTCGTCGAGCAGACGCTGCACGTCCTCGCCACGATCCGAGTTCTGTGTCGCGAAACGCGAGTGGACGGACGCGCAGAACACGCATCCGTTGAGCCTCGACGTGGCCGTCGCCGCGAGCTCGCGTTCCGCCCGCGGGGCGCCGCCCTCGGTGTTGTAGAAGATGTCGTTGTCGGTGCGCGTGCGGGCGAGCAGGATCTCGGGATCCCTCGCGAGCAGGGCGAAGTACGGCATGTCGGCGCGGGCCCGGTCGACGACCGCCTCCCAGTGCCGGTCGGTGAACTCGCTCTTCGGGAGCGGTTCGAGCCAGGGCGACCAGCCGAGCGAGTCCTGCGTGAACCGCTCGGGGCGTTCGAGGTCGGGGTGCTGCACGGTGTGCTCGGTCACGAGTCGCTCCTCGGGGTCGCGGTTCCGGTCGGGGCGGTGGCCCCGGATTCGACGAGGTCGGCCTGCAGTGCGCCGAGGCCGATCACGAGGCGCAGCTGGAAGCTGACGAACGCGATGAGCTGCGAGATCGTCACGATGCCCGTCGTCGACCAGCCCGCGTCGAGCAGCCGGTCGAGGGCCGCCGCCGATGCCTCGCGGGGCCGGAACACGAGCAGGTGGGCGTGCTCGATCGCCGACGCGAGGCGCGCGCCGAGCAGCTGACGGGTCGCGGCGTCGATCGTGAGCCGCAGCCCGTCGGTCGACTCCTCGGCGAGCCCGACCTCGGCGTAGGCACCGAACGGGCCCGTCGTGGCACTCGTCGCGACGAGCGCGTCGACGACCTCCGCCTGGCTCTCGGCACCCGCGTCGACGGCAGCCGCTCGATACCAGTCGGTCAGCAGCGGCTCGCGCGAGACACCCGTCACGAACTGTGCGACGAGTGCGCGTTCGGCGAGCGATGCCTCGCTCGCGTCGACCGGTTCGAACAGCGCCTCGTAGCTGCGCTGCGCGTTCTCGCGCGCCGCCGGCCGCGCCGCGCGGATCGCGTCGAGCGGATCGCCGGGCAGGATGGCGAGGACCTCGTCGATGACGTCGTCTGACACGTACGCACTCCTTCCGATGGCGCGCGGTCGAGGGCGTGACGCGCCCGGACCACGGCTGCCGTGCGGCTCGAACCTACAAGCGCGATGCCGCCGCGTTCCGCTCCGTGACGTCATATGAAGCGCGGCGGGGTGCTGCGCGCTCAGGCGTCGGCGACCTCGAGCCCACGCCGCACGGCGGCCTCGGCGAGGAACACGGCGGGGCGCAGCATGAGTCGCGGATCGGCCTCCCGCAGCAGTCTCGTCGCGACCGCCACATCGGTCACGTGTGCGCCGTTCGGGCAGCCGAGCACGCGTCGCGCCCACGCGAGCGCCGGTGCCGGCGGTTGGCCCGAATCGGGCAGCTTGCCGCCGAAGAGTTCCTGGAGCCTGAGCCGCGGATCCTCCCGATCGCCGAACAGCACCGCGTGCCACCGTGCCTGCATCCGAATCACCGCCTTCCCTCGAAGGTAACGATCGGCTCACGAATCGCGCCTCCCCCGTCCGGGGGAGATGGCGCGGCGCGCGGCTCCGTCCCTGGTCGCACTCGAGGGACGGGGGATGGGCCGGTGGGCGGGTCTCGGCGGAAGCCCGGTGGCGGCGCTGGGGCGGCTGTGTGCTCGGGCGGCTGTGTGCTCGGGCGGTGGCGCGCTCGGGCGACGGCGCACTCGGGCGGTGGCGCGCTCAAGCGACGGCGCACTCGGGCGCCCATGCGCTCAAGCGACGGCGCGCTCAGGCGGTCGCCGGGCCCTCGGCGTCGGCACCGCGCCAGCCGAGGCGCGGCGCGACCTCGGTCGCGATGAGCTCGATCGAGCGCAGCACGAGCTCGTGCGCCGGGTCGACCGAGTGCACCTGGAACGAGAGCTGCGTCGCGCGCGGCAGGAGCGTGTCGGCCGCGAGCGACGCCACGACGGTGTCGACATAGCCGACGTGCACGTCGAGTCGACGAAGCAGCTCGTCGCGGGGGAGGTCGTCGACCGCGTCCCCGACGATCGAACGGGCGAGCGGTGAACGACGGTAGCGTTCCTCGGCGAGCGCGCGGGCGGCCTCGCCGTCGTCGGCGACGTACACGCTCCGTGCCACGGACACGCGCCGCTCGGCACCCGCAGGCAGCGCCGCCTCGTACGCGTCGACGATCGGGTGCTGGACGTCCCAGAGCGGCAACTCGGGGTCGCCCTCGGGCCGCGGCTGCGTGCGCGAGAGCTGCAGTCCGAGCCCGAGCTCGCCCGCGCGGACGGCGAGCGGTGCCGAGAACGTCGCGAACCACACGCGCTCCGCGAGTCCGTGCGCGGGCGGGTAGAGGTGGTTGCCCCCGCCGAGGTCGTCGCCGCCGAGCGCCGCGAACAGCGCCGCGATCTTCGCGTCGAACACGGGGTGCCGATCGGCGAAGACCGCGCCGAACGGCGGGAACGATGCGGGTGTGCCGCCGGAGCTGAACCCGAGCTGCAGCCGTCCGCCCGAGAGCGCATCGAGCACCGAGGCGTCCTCCGCGACGCGGATCGGATCCTCGAGCCCGAGCGTGATGACACCGGTGCCGAGCGTGATCGTGCTCGTGTGCGCCGCCGCGTGCGCGAGGAACACGAGCGGCGAGGGCAGTCCGCCCTCGTTCCCGTGGAAGTGGTGCTGCGCCACCCACGCGCTGTCGAACCCGAAGCGCTCGGCGTGGCGGATCTGCTCCGTCGCGAGCCGGTAGCGCTCGGCGGGCTCGGCATCGTCGAGCAGTCGCGTGAAGAAGGCGAGATCGGGCACGGTTCGGGGCCTCCGGTGGGTGGGGATTCGGTGGAGCGGGGACGGCGCCGGTCCCGAGCGGGGGACCCGCGCACGCGGATGTGGGTCGGGTGAGGGAAGCGGGTCAGATGAGGAAGGTGCCGGTCTCGGCCGCACGGCGGCCGGGGATCGCGGCGATGAGTCGCTGCGTGTACTCGTCCTGCGGGGCGTCGAACACCTCGGCCGTGGGGCCGGCCTCGACGACCGCGCCCTGGCGCATGACCGACACGGTGTGCGAGACGAGCCGTACGACCGCGAGGTCGTGCGAGATGAACAGGTAGCTGACGCCCGTCGAGCGCTGCAGTTCCCCGAGCAGCTCGAGGATCTGCGCCTGCACGGTCACGTCGAGCGCCGAGACGGCCTCGTCGAGCACGACGATGCTCGGGTCGAGCACGAGCGCGCGCGCGATCGCGACGCGCTGGCGCTGCCCGCCCGACAGCTCGCGCGGGCGGCGCGTGAGCATCGAGCTCGGCAGCGCGACGCGGTCGAGGATGCCCTCGACGCGCTTTCGCCGCTCGGCCGCCGACGAGACGCCGAAGTTGCGCAGCGGCTCCGCGACGATCTGCTCGATCGTCTGTCGCGGGTCGAGCGAGCTGTACGGGTTCTGGTACACCATCTGCACCGAGCGGCGCAGCTCGCGCAGCCCACGACCGCGGAGCGACGTGATGTCCTTGCCGAGGATCTCGACCGAGCCCGACGTCGGTCGCTGGAATCCGAGCACGATGCGCGCCGTCGTCGTCTTGCCCGAGCCGGACTCGCCGACGATCGCGTGCGTCGTCCCCGCGGGGATCTCGAACGACACGTCGTCGACGGCCCGCAGCGGCGAACGCTTCGGCCCGAACTCCTGCACGAGCGAGCGCGCGACGACGACGGGCGCCGCCTCGGGGTCCCTCGGCGCGTCGGGCCCCACGATCTCCTCCGTCTCGCGCGCCCGGATCGTCGCGATCGCGGGCGCGTCGTGCAGGAGGCGCGTCGTGTACTCGCTCGTCGGGTGCAGCAGGACGTGCACCGTCTCACCGCGTTCCTGCACCGTGCCGTCCTTCAGCACGAGCAGCTCGTCGGCCCGGTCGGCGGCGACCGCGAGGTCGTGCGTCACCATGAGGACGGCCGTGCCTGACTCGCGTCGCAGTTCGTCGATGAGGTCGAGGATCGTCTTCTGCACGGTCACGTCGAGCGCACTCGTCGCCTCGTCCGCGATGAGCAGGCGCGGCTGCAGCGCGATCGCCGAGGCGATGAGCACGCGCTGCTTCATGCCGCCCGAGAGTTGGTGCGGGTACTGCTTCGCGCGCAGCTCGGGGTCGGGGATGCCGACGCGATCGAGCAGTTCGAGCACGCGCGCGCGACGCGCCTCGCGGTCCTTCCACTTGTGCACGCGCAGCACCTCGGCGACGCTCTCGCCGATCTTCTTCACGGGGTTGAGCGAGTTGTTCGGGTCCTGCGGGATCCAGCCGATCGTCTCGCCGCGGATCGTCTGGAACCGCTTGTCGGTCCAGCCCGTCACGTCGGTCCCGTCGATGCGGACGCTGCCGCCCGTGATGCTGCCGTTCGAGGCGAGCAGTCCCGTCGCCGCCTGCGCGGTCGTGGTCTTGCCCGAGCCGGATTCGCCGACGACCGCGAGCACCTTGCCCGCTTCGAGCTCGAGCGAGACGCCGCGTACGACGTCGATGCGTTCGCCGCCCGTGAGGTATCCGACGCGCAGGTCGTCGATCGTGAGCACTGCGGTCATTCGATCCGCCCCTTCTTCGCGATGGCCGCGCTGATGCGGTTGGCGCTCATCACGACGAGCACGACCACGAGGCCGGGCAGGAGCGTGAGCCACCAGGACGTCGCCACGTAGTCGCGGCCCTCGGCGATCATGAGCCCCCACTCGGGGGTCGGCGGCGGTGCACCGTACCCGAGGAACCCGAGCGTCGAGATCGCGAGCACGGCCGTCCCGAACTGGAGCGCGGCGAGTGCGAACACGGCCGTGAGCGAGTTCGGGAGGACGTGCCGCGCGAGCACCGGGAAGAACCGGCCGCCGCTCGCGAACGCCGCCTCGACGTAGTCGGTGCCGCGCACGCGCACGACCTCGGAGCGGGAGAGGCGCGCGAACGCCGCGACCGAGGTGATCCCGACCGCGAACGCCGCCTGGGTCGTGCCGAAGCCGAGGATGATGATGATCGAGAGCGACAGCAGCAGCGACGGCACGGCGAGCAGCACGTCGACGATGCGCATGAGCACGTCGTCGATGATGCCCCGCAGCGAGCCCGCGAGCACACCGATCGCGGTGCCGAGCACGAAGCCGACCGAGACGGCGAGCAGTGCGCCCGAGAGCGAGTGGATCGCGCCGTGGACGACGCGCGAGAACATGTCGCGCCCCGTCACGTCGGTGCCGAACAGGTGTTCCGCGCTCGGCGGTTGCAGCGCCGGGCCGGAGCCCGCGATGGGGTCGTAGGGCGCGAACAGGCCCGGCAGGAACGCCCACGCGACGACGACCACGAGCACGAGGTACGAGAGGACGAGCGTCGGCCTGAGCTTCCGCAGGCGTTCGAGCACCGTCGGGCGCACGCGGGTCTTCACCGCGGCCCCGCCGTCGACGGGGTCGCCTGCCGGCTTCGTGTCGGGTGCGATGGTCATGCGCGCCTCCCCTGCGTGCGGGCGAGCCGGGGGTCGAGGACGGGGTACAGCAGGTCGACCACGAGGTTGATGGCGACGAACGCGAACGCCGAGACGATCACGACCGCCTGCAGCACGGGTGTGTCCTGGTTCGTGACCGCCTGCTCGGTGATGCGGCCGATCCCGGAGCGGCCGAAGACCGTCTCGGTCACGACGGCGCCCGCGATGAGTTCACCGAACAGCACGCCGGCCATCGTGAGCGTCGGGAGCATCGCGTTCTTCGCGACGTTGCGGCTGAGGATCCACCACGGGCTCGCACCCTTCGCGCGAACGACCGCGATGAACGGCTGCGCGCGCACCTCGTCGATCGAACGGATGAGGATCTGTGCGAGCGGTGCCGAGATCGGCACGGCGAGCGTCAGGACGGGCAGGATGAGCCCCTCGATCGGCCCGGGATTGATGACCGGCACGAGGCGAAGCTGGAACGAGAACACCTGGATGAGCACGATCGCGAGCCAGAACACGGGCACCGCGATGAACAGCGACGGCAGCGCGCGGATGAACTCGGCGACCTTCGCGAACGCGGGCAGGCTCGCGAGCAGCGCGACGAGCACGGCGAGCACGACGGCCGCGATGAAGCCGAGCACGGCGAGCAGCAGCGTGTTCGGCAGCACCGCGCCGAGCAGCTGCTTGACGGGTGTGCCGTTCTGGATCGAGTAGCCGAAGTCGCCGCCGAGGAACCCGAACAGCGTGTGCACGTACTGCGTGAGCAGTGGCGTGTCGGCGCCGTAGCTCTCCCGGAGCGCGGCGATCTGCTCCTGCGAGAGCCCGAGCTCGGGGTTCTCGAACTTGATCATGATCGCGTCCCCCGGCATCGCCTGCAGGAGGACGAACGCCGCGGTGAACGCGACGAGCAGCACGATCAGCGCCTGGCCGATGCGGCCGAGGACGTATCTCATCGAATGGGGTCCAATCGGGCGGATGAGGGGTGGCGGTTCACGGGAACGGGCACGCGGCTGCGGGCCGGTCGGTGACCGGCCCGCAGCCGCGTGGGTCGGCTATCGGTCGAGCCAGACCTGCGAGAAGATCGGCCGCGCGATCGACTCGGTCTGGAAGCCGTGCACGTAGTCGGCCTGGCCGTACACCTGCGGCTCCTCGAACAGCGGGATCTGGTAGGCCTGCTCCGCGAGGTACGTCTGCACGGCCTGGCTCGCGGCGATGCGCGCGTCGGGGGCCGGCGTCGAGGCGACGGCGAGCAGCAGTTCCTCGAGCTTCGGGTCGACGATCTCGCCCGTCTTGTTGTTCTTGTTGAGCAGCACGTTGCGGTTCGACGAGTAGAACTGGCTCTTGATGACGTCGAGGTCCGTGCGGCCGACCATCGAGTGGTAGATCTGCACTTGGTCGGCGTCGAGGATCGCCTCCGCGTACGTGCCCGCGTCGGCCTTCAGGATCTGCAGGTCGACACCGATCTCGGCGAGCTGCTGGCTGATGAGCGTGAGTGCCTCGAAGGAGCGCGGCTGCGGCGCGGCCTCGTTGACGACGAGGGTCAGCTTCTGGCCGTCCTTCGCACGGATGCCGTCGGCACCCGGGACCCAACCGGCCTCGTCGAGGAGGCTCTTCGCCTTGGCCTGGTCGTACGCGAAGTACTCCTCGGTGTTGACGTAGCCGGGCGCCGACGAGCTCAGGACCGACGTCGCGAGCGGGTAGTTCGCGCTGTAGATCGTGTCGATGACGGCCTGGCGGTCGATGCCCGCCGTGATCGCCTGGCGGACGCGGATGTCGCTGAGCTTCTCGTTGCCGATGCGCAGGCTGAGGCCGTTGTTCACGCCCTTCGTCTGGGCGGCGAGGATCGAGTAGCCGGGAACCTCGACCTGTGCCTCGTCCTGCGCCTCGACGTTGCGGACGATGTCGGCCTGGCCGGAGACGAGTGCGCCGACGCGGACGCTGTCCTCGGGCGTCACGGTGATCGTGATGCCGTCGAGGTACGGGCGGCCCTGGTTCTCCCAACTCGGCGGTGCCCACGCGTAGTCCTCGCGTGCCGCGAGGTCGACGCGCGTGCCGATCTCCTCACCCGAGATCGTGAACGGGCCGGAGCCGATGATGTTCTGCGAGTTGCCGGGGCCGAAGCCCTCGAACGAGAGGTCGAGGGTCGCGTCCGAGACGAGGCCGGAGTTGATCGTCGACGTCGCCTGCAGGAAGCCGGGCGCGGGTGCCGTGAAGAAGAACTTCACCGTGTCGGCGTCGACGACCTCGCTGCGCTCGTAGTTGTTGATCGCCTCCGAGACGGGCAGCGCGCGGTCCGGGTCGCCGAGACCGTACAGGTCGAAGTTCTTCGCGACGACGTCCGCGTCGAGCGGCGTGCCGTCCGAGAACGTCACGTCGCTGCGGAGGTTGAACGTGTACTCCGTCGCGTCGTCGTTGCTCTCCCAGTCGGTCGCGATCCACGGCTCGAACTCGAGCGTCTCGGGGTTCTGGTACACGAGGCGGTCCGTGATGTTGTTCACGATGCCGCCGTTGGGGTAGAAGCCGCCCGACGGCGGGTAGAGGCTCGTGTGCGGCTGGTGCTCGAGGTAGTTGAGCGTGCCACCGGTCTGGGGCTCGGTCGCGCCGCCCCCGCCGGTCTGCCCCGCGGAGCAGCCCGCGAGGAGCAGGGCGGAGCTGACCGCGACCGCGATCAACGCGCGCGTGCTTCTGGAACGTGACATGTGCGACTCTCCTGGAGACGTGTCGGGCCGGGACGCGCGTGCGGGGCGCGCGTGCGACCGGGGCCGGACCGATGGGACGGTGTGCCTCGACCGTACGGTCCGAGTCGTGCGGCGACGGAATTCGTGACGGATTATGAAGCGACACGCCGTCGGCGGCGCTCGCGGGCCGCCGATCGCGGGCCGCATGTGACGTCCGCGCCGACCACGTGACGTGTCCGGCCGGTCAGGCACCCCACGAGCAGTGCGTGCTGCCGAGGTCCGCGGTCGACACGACGACCTCGCCGTCGACCTCGATCTCGCACCAGTACAGGAGGTCGTCCGGGACGACCGTGGAGCCCGTCGACGTGTCGGGGTCGACGGTGACGTCCACACTGATCCCGTAGTCGGCGCCGAGCCCGAGGAAGTCGCCGCCCGTCCGGGGCGCCGTGACGGAGCCGGAGCTCGTCCACGGGAGCGTCGTGACGGCCGAGCTCGAGTCGGCCGTCCAGGGGAGCTGGGCGGTCACGACGCTCGGCACCCGCTTCGTGGTCCAGTCGACACCGACCGTCACCTGCACGTCGAACGTGCGTTCGTCCTCGAGCAGGATCGTGCCCCACACGAACGGGTTCACGACGCCGAGCAGCATGCCCGCCACGGCGAGGACGGCGCCGCTCGCCGCGATCGCGCGCGGCCGGTGGGCGTCGCGGACGACGGCGTGCACCCCTATCACGACGCCCGTGAAGCCGAGGACGAGCGCGGCGGCGCCGATGTGGGGGAGGAGGCCCACGGCGAGCGCGACCGCCCCGAACGCGAGCGCGATCCAGGCGAGCGTCGAGGCACGCGCGGGGTGGGGCGGTGATGCGGAATCGGATGGGGCCGGGCCGGGCGATGCGGATGCGGACGCGGGCGCGGGCGATGCGGGTGCGGGCGATGCGGGTGCGGGGGAGGCGGACGTGGGTGATCCCACGTCGCGCGATGACGGCGGTTGCGACTCGTCCCGTGACGCGTCCCGCGGCGGGGTCGCGGCGAGCTCGGCGCCTTCGCTCATTCCCGCCCCTCCCGGTTTCGCGTCCGCGGCGATCCCGACGCCGGGTGCGGTGTCGGACGTGACGGCTACGGTTCCCGCATGCTGCAGACCATCGCTGTGTCAGGGTACCGATCCCTCGTGGATCTCGCGCTGCCCATCGGGCGGCTCACGGTCGTGACCGGTGCGAACGGTGCGGGCAAGTCGAACCTGTATCGGGCCGTGCGCCTGCTCGCGGCCGCGGGGAGCGGCCGCGCGGCGAGCGAGCTCATCGCCTCGGGCGGCCTCGACTCCGTGTTGTGGGCGGGGCCCGAGTCCCCGTCCGGCGCCGGCGCCCAGGGCACGCGCCGCACGCGGCCGGTGTCGCTCCTGCTCGGCGCGGCGACCGACGAGCTCGGCTACCTCGTCGATCTCGGGCTCCCGGTGCCCAACAGCGAGAGCCTCTTCGGTCGCGATGCGGAACTCAAGCGCGAACAGGTGTTCGCGGGGCCCGTCGCGAAGCCTGCGTCGCTCGTCGTCGACCGCGCGGGGCGAACGGTGCGGGTTCGTGACCGGACGTGGCGCACGGTCGAGCAGTGGCTCGCACCCGACGAGGGGCTGCTCACCGATCTGGCCGACGCCGAGGCCGGGCTCGAGCTGCTGGGCGTGCGCCGCATGCTGCGATCGTGGCGGTTCTACGACTCGTTCCGCGCCGACGCCGGCGCTCCGGCGCGGCGACCGCGGCCGGGCACGCGCAGCCACGTGCTCGCCGACGACGGGCACGATCTCGCAGCGGTCTGGCGCACGATCCAGGAGGCGGGCGGCGGCGCCGCGCTCGACCGCGAGGTCGACCGCGCCTTCCCCGGCACGCGCGTCGAGGTTGTCGCGAACGACGGCGTCTTCGCGCTCCGGGTGCGACAGCCCGGCCTGCTCCGGCCGCTCGGTGCCGAGGAGCTCTCGGACGGGACGCTGCGCTACCTCCTGTTGTGCGCTGCACTCCTGTCGACGCGGCCGGCCCCGTTCATCGTGCTCAACGAGCCGGAGTCGAGCCTGCACCCCGAGCTGCTCGAGCCGCTCGCTGCGCTCGTCGCGGCCGCGTGCGCGGACAGCCAGGTCATGGTGGTGACGCACGCCGAACGGCTCGCGGCGGCGCTCGTTGCGCAGGGCGGTGACCGGTACGAGCTCGTGAACCGCGGCGCGGGAACGCACGTCGAGGGGTGGGGGCCGCTCGACGGGCCGCCGTGGCACTGGGGGCACCGGTGACCCGGCACACTCGCCCGCCCCCGTGACGGCCGGGACCACGCGACATCCCGGATCAATAGGCTTGGGGAACACCCCCGGATGGGAGACACGATGCGTTTCATCGCCAGCGCCGATTGGCAGCTGGGCATGACGGCCCACTTCCTCGACGACGACGCCCGCGCCCGATATCAACGAGCCAGACTCGACGCGATCGTCCGCATCGGCGAGGTGGCGGACGAGCACGGTGCCGCGTTCGTGCTCGTGTGCGGCGACGTGTTCGAGTCGAACCAGCTCGACCGCGCGATCCTCGCGCGCACCTTCGAGGCCCTGCGCGCCGTGCACGTCCCCGTCGTGCTGCTGCCCGGCAACCACGATCCGCTCGACGCCTCGTCCATCTACGACGCCGACGCGTTCACGCAGCGGGTGCCCGAGCACGTGCGGGTCCTGCGGGACTCGACGCCGCTCGAGGTCGTCCCGGGCGTCGAGGTCGTGGGCGCGCCGTGGTTCTCCAAGCGGCCCGCGGGTGACCTCGTCGCGGCCGCGTGCGCACCGCTCGAAGCGGCACCGGACGGGATCGTCCGAGTGATCGCCGGGCACGGCGCGGTCAGCACGCTCGCGCCCGATCGCGACTCGGTCGCGACGATCGACGTCGACGCGCTCCGCCGGGTCGTCTCGGACGGTCGTGCGAGCTTCGTGGTGCTCGGCGACCGTCACTCGACGACCGAGGTCGACGAGCGCATCCGGTACCCCGGTACCCCCGAGGTCACGGCCCGGCGCGAGGAGGACCCGGGCAACGTGCTCGTCGTCGACCTCGACGGCGACGCCGTCACCATCGAGCCCGTGCACGTCGGCCGGTGGCGGTTCACGACGGTCGAGGCCCGTCTCGACTCGGCCGACGACGTCGACGCGCTCGAACGTCGCCTCGACGAGCTGTCCGACAAGGACCGCACGGCCGTCTGGCTCGCACTCGGTGGGACGCTGTCGACCGCCGCGGCCGCGCGACTCGATGCGATGCTCGACGAGAAGCGCGAGGTGTTCGCGCGGCTCGAACACTGGGCGCGCCACACCGATCTCGTCGTCGTCCCCGACGGGCACGACTTCGCCGATCTCGAACTCGGCGGCTTCGCGCGCGCCGCGCTCGACGAACTCGTGGAGCGCGCCGCCCGGGAGGGCGACGACGCGGCGGCCGCGGGCGATGCGCTCGGACTGCTCTACCGGCTCGCGGGAGGTGCCCGATGAGATTCGTCCGCATCACGCTGCGCGACTTCCGCGGCGTCACGGATTCGACCATCACGTTCGGCGAGGGGGTCACGGTCGTCGCCGGGCCCAACGAGGTGGGCAAGTCGTCCGTCGCGGAGGCGATCAGGCTCCTGCGCAGGTTCAAGTCGAGCTCGCGTCGACAGGACATCGTCGACGTCCAGCCCCTCGGCCGCGACACCGGACCCTTCGTCGAACTCGAATTGCGCACGGGGCCGTACCACCTCGTCTACCGCAAGCGATGGCTGCGCTCGCCCCTGACCGAACTCGAGGTGCGCACGCCGCACGAGAAACCGCGCTCGGGCGACGAGGCCCACGAGCGGTTCAACGCGATCCTCGCCGAGACGGTCGACCTCGACCTGCTCGATGCGCTCGACGTGGTGCAGGGCACCTCCCTCGAGCGCCCCGACCTCGCGCGGGTCTCGGCACTGCACCGGGCCCTCGACGACACGAGCGGCGCGTTCGACGGCCACGACGAGCTCGTCGCACGCGTCGACACGGAATTCGAGCAGTACTTCACGCCGACGGGCAAACCCGGCGTCCGCTTCGCACGCATCCTGGCCGCACGCGACGAGGCCGTTCGCACGGTCGAGGCGCTCGAGGCGGACAGTGCCGAACTCGATCGACTCGTCGAGGAGCACGCACGCGCGTCCGGGCTCCTCGATGACCTCGCCGTTCGACTCGCGGCGGCGAAGGCCGATGCCGCGGAACTCGACGAGCGCTCGAGCGCGATCGACGAACTCGAACGGCAGGCCGAGCGTTCCGCGGCGGGCGTCACGGATGCCGAGCGCGTCCGCGACGCGGCCGTCTCGGCGCGTGACGACCGGCGCCTGCTGCGCGACGAACTCGCCGAGCGCGGCGAGCGGCTCACCGAGCTCGGCGAACAGGTCGAGCTGCTCGACGAGGCGCGGGCACGCGCCGAGCAGGCGCTCGGGGCGGCGGGTGACGAGCGGGCCCGTCTGGAGGACGAACTCACGAGTGCCGTCGACGAGGCGGACGAGGCAGCCACGCACCTCCGGCTGCAGCGCGAGCGCGCCGAGCACGAGGAGCTCGGCGCGCGCGTGGCCCGGGCCCACGAGCTCGACGCCTCGCGTCGGGCGGCCGCGGCCCGGACGAACGAGGCGACGGTCGACGACGAGGCGCTCGAACGCCTCGTCGAACTCGAGACCGTCCTGCGCGTCGCGGAGAGCGCGCGGGCCGCCGCGACCGCCCGGGTCGTCGTCGAGCCGATCGGCACGCGCTCCGTGACCGTCGACGGCAGGCGCATCCGCGGTGGCGAGCCATTCGAGGCAGAGGTGCACGACACGCTTCGGGTCGAGCTCGCTGAGGTGCTGACGGTCGAGGTCCACCCCGGTACACCGCCGGCCGAACTCGAACGCGCCGTGACGGCTGCGCGCGGGGCGCGTGCCGACGCCCTGCGTGAACTCGACGTCGATTCCGTCGACTCGGCGCGACGCGTCGCCGAACACCGACGCCGCTCCGAGGCGGAGCAGCGCCGCCTCGCCGGGGAGTTGACGGCCGTGCTGCGGGGTAACGATCTGAACGACCTCGAAGAGCGGCTCGCCGTGCTCGAGGCTCGTCGTCCCGCGTCGGCGGTCGAGGACGCCGGCCCGACCGCGCACGCGACGGCCATCGCCCTGCTCGAGACCGCCGCCGACGAGGCGCGCACTCGCGCCGACGAGGCGCGCTCGGCGGTCGATCGCGTGCGTGAGGCGGTCGACGCGAAGCGGACGACGGCCGACGGCGCACGCGAGGCCTGGGTGCGGGGGAGCGAGGCACTGCGAAACGGCGAGGGCGAACGCGATCGCATCGCGGAGCGACTCGATCGGGCCCGCCTCGAGCGGGACGACGAGGCGCTCGACGCCGAGGTCGACGCGGCCGAGCGCGTGCTCGGGGAGCGACGAGAGCAACTCGCCACCGACCGCGCGGCGCTCGACGCGGCCGATGCGGAGACGCTCCGCATCCGCCGGACGAACGCGCACGAGCTCGTGACGAGCACGACGAACGATCTGGCGAAGACGCGCTCCACCGTCGATCGGCTCGCGTCGCTCGTCGACGATCGTGCGGCGAGCGGCATCTACGATCGCATGACCGATGCGCGTGCCGCACTCGACGCGGCGACCGAGACGGCCGAGCGCACGGAGCGTGCCGCGACCGCCGTGAAGACCCTGCGCGAGGCGCTGCGACGGCATCGCGACGAGGCGCAGCAGAAGTACGTGGCGCCGTTCACGGAGCGCATCGAGCGGCTCGGGCGCGTCGTGTTCGGTTCGGACTTCGCGGTGACGGTGAGTCCCGAGCTCGTGATCGAGTCGCGCACCCTCGCGGGCCGCACGGTGCCGTTCGAATCGCTCTCGGCGGGCGCGCGCGAGCAGCTCGCACTGCTGGGCAGGCTCGCGTGCGCGCAGCTCGTCGACCCGGGGGAGGGCGCGCCCGTCGTGCTCGACGACACGCTCGGCTTCGCCGACCCCGAGCGTCTGCGCTCGCTCGGCGCGGTGCTCGGCGATGTCGGCCGCACGGCCCAGGTCGTGCTCCTGACGTGCCAACCGTCACGCTTCGACGGCCTCGGCGGCGCCGAGATCGTCCGCCTCCCCCAGCCCTGACCCCTCAGCCCAGGCCCTCGCCCTCCGTGTTCCGGGCGAAAACCGGGGTTCCGGGGCACCCGGAACCCCGAGAACCGCCCGGAATCCGGGTGGGCCGAAGGGTAGGCGGGGCGGGGTACGGACGGGGCGGGGCGGTCAGGGGAGGAGCAGTGGGGCGAGGTTCTCGGTCCACACGTCGTACGCGAGCTTGATCGAGAGCGCGCCGACGACGATGAGGAAGGCGATGCGGATGAACGTCGTGCCCTTCGCGATCGCCATGCGCGAGCCGAGGTAGCTGCCCGCCATGTTCGCCGCCGCGAGGCACAGCCCGAGTCGCCACTGCACGGCGCCCGTCGGGATGAAGAGCAGCAGCGCGCCGAGGTTCGTCGAGAAGTTCACGATCTTCGCCTTCGCGCTCGCCTGCAGGAAGTCGTAGCCGAGGATGCTGACGATCGCGATGACGAGGAACGTCCCCGTGCCGGGGCCGATGAGTCCGTCGTAGAAGCCGATCGCCGCGCCGATCGCTCCCGCCCCGACGTAGTGCCGGCGGTCGTCGAAGCGCAGCTCGGTCTCCTGCCCCATGCTCGGCTTCGCGAGCGTGAAGATCGCGACCGCGACGAGCGCGACGATGATGATGGGCTTGAAGACGCTCGCGGGAAGCAGTGTGGCGACCATCGCCCCGCCGAAACTGCCGCACAGTGCGACGACCGCCATCGGGATCGCGGTCCGCAGATCGGGTTTCGCGCGCCGGTAGAACGTGATCGCGCTCGTCGTCGTCCCGGCGATCGACCCGAGCTTGTTCGTCGCGAGCGCCTGCACGGGTGAGAGGCCGGGGACGAGCAGGAGCGCCGGGAGCTGGAGCAGTCCGCCACCGCCGACGACCGCATCGATCCAGCCGGCCGCGAGCCCGGCGAGCACGACGAGCACGAACACCGTCCACGTCATGCCTGCGATACCCATGATGCCGGCATCGGCGGCTTCGATCATGACGACTCCTCCATGCGGCGCAGCTGCGTACCGTCGGCCGTGAGCCTACTCGCGGTGGGGCACGGCCGGGTCACCGGCCTTCCGGTCGGGCGGCTCGTCGGTCGCCGCGCTGCACCGGATCGCCGGCAAGGTGAACGAGCGAGCCGCCGTGCCTCGCGGTACAGCTCGGCTTGGGTGCAGCTCGGCTCGGGCGCAGATCGGCCAGGGTGCCGAGCGAGTCGAGGCCCGACCGGGTCGCATGCCGGTCGGCACGGGTGACGATCGGCCGAGGGGCCGCCCGTCGACGTCGAACTCATGCCGTGCGCGCCGGCGCCCGTACCGTCAGGATCGCGTCGGCGAGCTCGCCGATCGCCGCCGTCGTCTCCGCGGCGAGGTGTGCCGCGTCGAGCGGCCCATCGTTCGCGAGCGCCGGATCGAAGGGGATGTCGATGCGCGTCACCGCGCCTGTCCCATCGTCGTCACGCATCTGCCGGGATCGTCGCCGGGTGGTCGTGACGACGGCGAGCGCGAGGACGGGGACGCCCTCGGCGCGTGCCTCTCGGATCGCCGCAGTCGCCGCGGCGACCCCGTGGGGCGCGGCGTCGCACACGAGAACGATCGGACCATCACGGATGCGAGTGCGATCCAGGCCGTGCGGGCCGGCGTCGACGAGGGTCGGCAGATGGGGTGGGGCAGGGGGCAGCGATGGCGGGGTGACGCGGGTGGCGCCGTCGTCGTCGTCGCGGTGACGGAGCGGGAGGACGCCGCCGAAGCGGCGAGACAGTTCCGCGCGGAGCAGGCCGGTGATCGTGGAGGCACCCGCTCCGCCCGACAGGGCACTGATGACGAGCGAGGGACGTTGCTCGCGCGCTGCGCCCGGCGGCGCCGTGGGGGTGGCGGCTCCGCGGGCGAGCTCGTCCCGGTCGAGTCGGCTGGTCGCCTGCCCCTGGTCTCGGCTCTGGCCGTGGATCCGGCTGTGCAGATGCCCGTGGTCCTGGGCCGAGGCCTGGCTCTGGCTCTGGCTCTGTCCCGGCCCTTGATCAAGGCGCTCGGCCTGTCTCAGTCTCTGCCCCTGGACGTGGACCTGGATCGGAGACGGGGGCGGCGACGAGTCCGGGTGGGCGAGGGCCGCGCGGACATGTCCGAGGTCCGTGGTCTCCTCCTGGGCGGCGAGGGCCTCGGACGTGGCGTTCACGTCGGCGGGGACGGGGCTGCGGTTGACTGTGGTCGACGTGCTGCCATCGCTCGAGGGCGGCACGACGACGGCCGGCCGCATCGGCGACCGCCTCGCCTCCGGGGTCGGTGCCGGGGCGGCCTGCGGGCCGGTCAGCGGAGTGGGCTCGGGGGGCACCGGCCCGAACAGGGGCGCGGTTCCGGCGCCGGGCCAGGCGGCCGCCGTGAGCATCGAGCCCAACGAGTCGCTGAGGTCGCCCGTGGCCGGCGCCTCCCCACCGGGCGGAGTCGCGGGCGGGGGCGCGGCACGCCGGCCGCTCCGGCGCAGGCCGGCCGCGCGGGCGTCCGTGATGCGCCCACGGCCCTCGCTCGGCACCTCGTTCCGGCCACGCTCCGGTGGCGGGAGCGAGGCCCCGGATCCGTTTCGGGGCGGCTGCTCGGTCACAGCAGCTCACCGCTCTCGTCCGCACACACTCCCTGGCAGCGCTCGGCGATGCCGCGGGCGATGGCCGCACTGCGGTGGCCGGTCGGTCCGAAGGGGATCCACACCTCGGTCCAGAAGGCGGGGCCGGGAACCGCCGTGGCGGCCGCCGGTTGCCGAGTGGCGATCTCGTCGGGTACGCCGACGAACGTCGAGTACTGCATGGAGAGGATGACGTCGCGCCGCGCGTCGAGCACCATCTGGACCGCGCCGTTGCGCACGTTCGCGACGATGGCGTCGGGATCGTGCTCTCGTGCGGCGTCGCGGAGCTCGTCCACGGTCGGCGGCCTGCGGGTGACGAGCGTCAGTTCACGTGGCATGCGGCTCTCCGGGTGGGGTCGAGGAACTCTCGGGTGCGGGTGCCTCGTGGCCGGGGTCGGTGGCGTTGCGGCCCCCGGCGTCCAGCGGCGGCTCGGCGATGTGCACGACGGCGGGTGGTCGGCCGGGACGTACGAGTCGCCCCCTGCCGGGGATCATCCGTTCGGCCCAGACCCGGGGGAAGATCTGGCCCTCCGAGCGATCGCCCGACATGACGAGCCCGATGCCGCCGGTGTCGCGCACGGTCTGGATGCCGAGCTCGAAGGAGCTGCGTGCGGCACCGGCCACCGGCCGGGTGAGGAAGACGTGCAGCCGGAGGTCGCGAGCCGAGGGCAGGTGTGGGATGAGCGGGGCGAGCGGATCGTCCCCGCCCGAGCCGATGATGTGGTGGTCGTCGATGAGCAGCACGACGCGCGGCCCCGGGTTCTTCGCCGCCTCCTCCGGGTCGCTTCGGCGCTCCAGCTCGCGGGCGATCGCCGCCGCGAGGCCCGTCGCGGTGCGGGCATTCGACGCGTGCCCGCCGAGGTAGTCCTCGGGGACCGCCGGCGCCACCTGACCGCGGACGTCCATGACGCCGATGACGAGCTCGTCCGACGAGTAGCGCTCCATGAAGCCCTCGGCGACGACGCGCAGCAGCGACGACTTCCCGGCGCCCGCGTCCCCGTATGCGACGAGGTGCTGGTCCCGGGCGGGGTCGAAGAATTCGGCACCGAGGTCGCTCTGCCGGATGCCGATCGGGATGCGGTCCGGCTCCTCGAGCGGGTCGGGGAGCTCGTCGAGGTCGAGATGTTCTGGGAGCAGGCGGATCGGTGCGGCGGTGGCGCCGCTCCAGCCCGCGGCGAATCGCGTCGCGAGGCGTTCGAGCTCGGGCCCGACCTCTTCGTCGTCGACGACCTCCTGCACGGGGAGGGCGATCTGGCCGAAGAGCGATTCGCCCGTGACGGCGCGGCCCGGGCCCGCGTTGCGCATCGAGTCGGCGAGCTTCCGGCCGAGCTGCGATTCCATCGGGTCGTTGACGCGGAACTCGAGCCGTTGGCCGATGTGTGCCTGGTGGCGCAGGGGCAGGTCGTTCCAGCGATTCATGGTGAGCACGACGTGCAGGCCGAAGGAGCCGCCGCGCGAGAGGAGCTCCATGAGCGGCTCCTCGAGCTGCTCGAACTCGGCCCGCAGGATCGACAGGCCGTCGACGAGCAGGACGACGTCGGGCGAGACGAGTTCGGGCAGTTCGCCGCGCGCGTGGCGCGCCCGCAGGACGCCGAGCGAGTCGATGCCGTGGTCGCGGAAGATGCGCTCGCGCGTCGCGAGCATGGTTCCGAGTTCTTCCAGCAGGCGCGCGAGCCGTTCGCGGTCCGCGCGGGTGGCGACGCCGCCGACGTGGGGGAACGGTTCGACTCGCGCGAGGCCGCCGCCGGAGACGTCGAGCCCGTAGATCGACACTTCGGCGGGGGTGTGGGTGAGGGCGAGGCTGGTCGCGAGGGTGCGCAGGAAGGTGGATCGTCCGGTCTGCGGCGCGCCGTGTGCGGCGACGTGTCCGCCGAGTTTCGTGAGGTCGAGCAACCACGGCTCCTGGCGCTGCCGGGCGGGGTCGTCGAGCAGCCCGATGGGGGCCTGCAGCGGCCCGGTGCGGTGGGCGGCGCGGACGCGTTCGAACGCGAATCGCTCCGGCAGGGGGGCGAGCCACACGGGCGGGACGGCCTCGGCGGCACCGCGGAGGAGCTCGATCGCGGTGTCGAGCACGGTGCGGCCGCCGCCCGCGGCGGCGGAGAGGCGGGCTTCGGCCTCGTCCTCGGGGCGGCCCGCGGCGTCGGATTCGATGGTGTTGTAGCGGGGGAGCAGGAGTGGCTCGTCGCGCTCTTCGACCGGTGCCTCCTCGACCTCCGTCGGGAGGGGGCCGGAGACGTACCCGGCGCGGAAGCGCGTGTACTGGGTCGTGTCGACCTTGAGGTATCCGAAGCCCGGCAGTGCGGGCAGGTGGAACGCGTCGCTCGTCTCGAGGATGAGCTGGCTCTCGGATTCGGAGAAGGTGCGCAGACCGATCCGGTACGAGAGATAGGTGTCCAGTCCGCGCAGCTTTCCCTGTTCGACGCGCTGACTCGACAGCAGCAGGTGGATGCCGATCGAGCGGCCGATGCGGCCGATCGTGAGCAAGAGGTCGACGAAGTCGGGCTCGGCGGTCAGCAGCTCCCCGAATTCGTCGATGACGAGTAGCAGGTGCGGCATGGGCGGCATGTCGGGTGTGCCGGCGCGCTGTGCGCGGTAGGCCGTGATGGAGCCGAGCGAGCCGGCGTCGCGCAGCAGCTCCTGGCGGCGGCGGACCTCGCCCGCGATGCTCGTCTGGGCTCGGCGGGTGAGTTGGGGGTCGTCGGCGAGGTTGTCGATGACGCCCGCGACGTGGGGCAGTTCGGTGAACGGCGCGAAGGCGGCGCCGCCCTTGTAGTCGACGAGGATCATGGACAGATCGTCGGGCGAGTGCGTGAGCGCCAGGCCGAGGACGAGTGTGCGGAGCAGTTCGGACTTTCCCGAGCCCGTGGCCCCGACGGCGATGCCGTGCGGGCCCATGCCGAGCTGGGCGGATTCCTTGAGGTCGAGCTGGACGGGGCGGCCGCTGTCGTCGACGCCGATCGGCACGGTGAGGAAGTCGCGTTCGGTGCGGGGCAGCCAGGCCCGCCGGAGGTGGGTGTCGTCGAGGCCGTCGAACCCGAGCGATTCGAGCACGCCGACGGCGTCGGGTGCGTCGCCCTGCTCCCGCGCGTCCGCGCGGCTGAGGCGCATGGGTGCCGTGGCGCGGGCGATGCCGGTGGCGAGTGCCGGTGGCGTCGTGTCGGGGCGGATCGCGCCGCGCGGAGCGTCGGTGCGGACGTCGTCGATGGTCACCTCGTCCTCGGCGCTCGTCACGCGGACGGAGACCTCCCCGGGCTCCTTGAGCCGGTCGTCGACGAGGTGGACGACGGTGATACCGAGTTCGCGCATGCCGATGGTGCGGTCGGGGACGGGGAGGGTGCCGGCGGTCGCGTCGCCGTGGTCGACGAAGACGAGCAGTCGGGGGGCCGCGAAGCCGTCCTGGCTGCGGCCACCGCCGCGCCGCGCGGCGGCGGCCGTGTCGCTGCGCCCGCGCAGGTCCGGAGCGATGAGCGAGGCGAGCCGCTCGAGCGTGGGGGCGACGCGCCGGGCACGGACTGGGCCGTCCCAGACGTCGTCGATCTGGACGTGTGCGGCGAGGTCGAGGCCGTCCCAGTCGGCGGCGAGGTGCTCAGCGTGGACGAGCGCGATCTGCAGGTCGTCGGGCGCGTGGAACACGACGGCCTGGGCGTAGAGGGAGCGGGCGAGTGCGAGGGTGCGGCTGCGGGGGCCGACGAGGGAGACGTCGCCGACGCGATCGATGCCGATGGTGGCCGGCAGGTCGCGGACGATCGAGTAGTGGCGGCGGAGTTGTGCGAGCTCGTCGGCGAGCAGCTCGTCGAACGGTTCGACGGGGTTGCTGTCCTTCGGCAGGCTGAGGCCGTGCCAGTCGTGGGGCCCGAGCCCGATGCGCAGCCGCAGGAAGTCGGCGTCGGTGCGTCGACGCTCCCACCGCCGGGCGGGGTCCCGCACGATGTCGGGCAGCGCGGTGGGTTCCGGGTCGGCGAGCAACGCTTCGCGGCGCACCTCGGCGTTCACGGCCCGCAGCCGTTCGCGTTCGTCTTCCAGGTGGTCCAGGAATCGTTCGCGCTGGTCGCGGCGGCGCCGCGCCGCTTGTCCGCGCTGCGAGAGGGCCATGCCGACGCCGCTGACGACGGCGACGACGAAGATGAGCGCGGCGACGAGCACCATGAGCGGGTTTGTGCGCAGCACGGTGATCATGAGGACGGAGGACATCGCGCCGATGACGGGTAGCAGCATCTGCAGCGGGAAGCCGCGCTGCTGGTCGGCGGAGCGCGGCGGGGGCGCGAGTTCCGTCGGAAGGGGTGGCTCGGGTGGCCTGACCACGCGGGCGGGGCGGTGCACGATCCGTGTGCTCATGGCCGCCCCTCCCCGCGAGCCGAGGACACGACGAGCTCGGCGGCGAGGCCGAGCCACCCGTTGGTGGTCCGCCGCCTGGGGTGTGCGCCGCGGGCGAGGCGCGCGTCGTGGTCGATGCGCAGCACGTTCGCGTCGAGCGGCCCGAGCTGCAGCCGGCCGACGCCGACGCCGCGCCCGTCGCGATCGACGAGCGCGATGGTGACGTCGGGGGGCGCGGGGAGGCGACGCAGCGCGGGCACGAGGGCGGCGGTTTCTTCCAGGCCGACACGTGTCGCCGGGGCGACGAGGCAGATCGCGTGGGCGGAGCGGGCGAGTTCGCCGATGGTGGCGAGATCGCGGCGTCGTCCCCAGTCGGTGATGACGACGCCGAAGAAACGGCCGATCGCGGCGGTCGCGTGGCGCCACTCCTGCGGGTCGGCGGGCCAGCTGTCCGCGTCGGGGTGTCCGAGGCCAAGGTGGTGTATGCGGCCGCGCGTGTGGAGGCCGGCGGCGGCATCATCCGGGGTGCGGGCGGCCGCGCGGCGGGGCGAGGGCGGGGTGACGCGTTCGTCGGCCGGGATGCCGAGCCGTTCGGAGAGCCCGCGTGCCGCGCCCGCGGCGTCGACGGCGAGCAGGGGGCGGTCGCGGCGGTAGGCGATGAGCTGCGCGGTGCGAGCCGCGAGGGTGCTCGTGCCCACCCCGCCGCGCAGGGCGAGGAACGCGATGCGCCTGCTCGTTGCGAGCGGCGCGCGCACGCGATCGTCGAGGTCGACGAGCACGCGCTGCCGGTCGAAGGGGCTCCAGGCCGCCGTGCGTCGTGGAGTTCGGGGCTCGGTCGTCGTGGTCATGTGAACGTGGCGAGCAGCGCGGGGTACACGTCGAGCACGCCGAGCAGCATGGGGACGGTGGCGAGCACGGCGAGGAACTCGAGGACGCTGCCGGCCCGTCGCCAGCGGACGCGGGCGTGGGCGGTGGGGCGCACGCCGGTGAGCAGGATCGCGAGCAGCAGGATGCCGAGGACGATGAGCGCCCGGCCCCAGTCGGGAACGAGCGGCGACGAGATGCTCGCGAAGGCGACGACGGTGGCGGCGGCCCACAGTGGCAGCAGTTGCGAGGTGAGCGGGAACTGGCGGGTTCGCAGGGCGAGGACGAGGGCGCTCGCGATGCCGAGGACGGCGGCGTAGATGTTGTCGGAGCGGATGAGCAGCGTCCCGCAGCTGCCCGCGGTCAGGGCGAGGGCGAGGGCGACCCAGGTGAGGGTGGCGTAGGCGTCCTCGAGGCTAACGGTGACGCGGTCCCGGGACGGCAGGGCGCCCGCGATGGCTTCGTCGTCGAGGCCGGCGAGGCCGGAGGCGTTGAGCGCGAGCGTGGGAAGCAGCCCGATGCCGAGCAGGGCGGCGATGCCGAGCAGGGCGGCACCGGCGGTGGCAGGCAGCGGGGTGGCGAGCAGGACGAGCGCGGCGATGCAGGCGAGGGCGGCCGTGGCGGCTCCCCACCAGACGGGGCGGCGTCCGGCAGCGAGGCCGAGGCCGATGCCGAGTGAGCAGGCGGCGAGGAGGGTGGCGCCGATGGCCGTCGCCTCGGGGACGTGCCCGGGCAGCAGCGGGGCGAGTTCGGTGGCTGCGGGCCAGGCGAGTCCGAGTCCGAGTGCGGTCGCGGCTTCGCGGGCCCAGTTCCGGCCGCGGCGGCCGGCGACGAGCGCGGCCAGCGCGGTGAGGCCGATGCCGCCGAGCAGCACGGCGATCTCGGTGCCCGTGGGGATCGCGGGGCGGAGGCCGTGGACGAGGACGAGCGTGGCGATCGTGACGATCACGAAGCCGAGCGCGCGGCGAGGGACGGCGGACCATCGGTCGCGGCGCGCGACCAGGGCGTCCGCGACGACGTCGGTGACGTCGGCGACCTCGGGTGGCGGTGGTGCGGCATCGGCGCGCACGATGCGTAGCACGTCGCCGTCGGGGAGTTCCGATTCGTCGGCGGTGGCCTCGAGGTCGAGCTGTTCGCCCGTGCGTCGGACGAGCGCGAGCGGGGAGCCGTCGTAGCTGTGGTCCTCGTCGACGAGGCGGAGGAGTTCGGGAAGCAGGTTGGCGATCGGTTCGTCGCCCGGGACGACCAGGTCGGCGCGTTTCGTGGACCCGACGAGGGTCAGGCGGGTGAAGGCGCTCATGCGGCGGTCCGCTGTCGGTTCGGTTCGGGTGTGGGGGCGGCGGTGAGGGTGGCGGCGTGCGTGGGGGCGGCGGCAGATGCGAGGTGGCGTCCCGCGGCGCTCGGAGTGTCCTCGGGGGCCGGTTCGGGCGCCGGGCCGGTGTCCGGATCGGGCTGCTCGTCCGGGGCGGGCTGGGCGGGGTCGGCCGGCGCAGCAGGATCGGGGTCCGGTTGTTGTTGTTGATCCTGGAGCTGTTGTTGCTGCTGGTCGAACTGCTGTTGCTGTTCCTGGAGCTGCTGTTCCTGCTGGGCCTTCTCGAGTGCCTGCTGGGTGAGGATGCTGGAGACGAAGGACACGCCGACGCAGACGGCGCACACCACGGCGGCGCACACGACGCTGCCGATGAAGCGTCGGACGTTGTCACCGAGGGGTCGTCGTTCGCGTGGGGGGCCGTAGACGAGGGCGGCGGCGAGGCGGCGGCGGTGGACGCCGACGGTTTCGAGCAGGAGGCCGTCGCGGTCCCTCATGCGTTGGCCTCACTCATGCGTTGGCCTGGGTCATGCGTTTCCCTCGGGGAAGAGGCGGCGGGCGAGTTCGGGGTTGGCGTTGGAGATGCGGTCGTGGCCGAGGTCGTCGATGAGGCCTCGTAGGCGGGTCCAGGCGTCGGCACCGCGGGTGTCGCTGACGTCGAGGAGTAGTGAGGGGGTGCGACGCCCGCCGAGAACGGTGCCCTGGTATGCCTTGGCGACGGCGCGCGCGTCGATGCCGAGGGCGCGCGTCGCGGGCGCCCCGATGAGGATGCCCGCGGGCCATCCCGGCACGTGGGCTCGGGCGTCGCGCATGAGGTCGGCGCGGCCGTGGTCGGCGAAGGCCGCGGCGAACAGGGGCACCCCGGTGTCGAGCGATTCGAGTGCCTTGATCGCCTCGCGCAGGCGGGTGTACGCGTACGGCGCGCGTTCGAGGCCGAGTTCGACGGTGAGTTGCGTGATCTCCTCGACCCCGTGCCGGGTGCGACGGGCGGTGATGGAGCCGGTGGAGCGGCGGGCCTCGAACGGGCTCGTGATGATGACACGTCCGCCGCCGGCGTTGCGTGCGAAGGTGGTGAGCAGTTCGCGGTCCCAGGGTAGGCCCGCTGGTTCGTGGAGTCCCCACCCGGCGGGTGGTGCTCCGGCGATCCGTGTGCCGAGTCGTTCGGCGTCGCCGCCGAGCAGCGTTTCGGCGGAGGCGCGGTGGCGTCTGGAGACGATGACCGTCACGCGCAGTGATTGTTCCGGGTCGATGCGCAGGTGGTCCGGGTGGGGTCTGGTGGTGCTCGGAAGCATGTCGACGAGGGGGGCCTGCTCGGGGATGCGCAGCGGGAGCCCGGTGAACCCGTCGCGTGCGTCGCCGTGGGCGTCGATGACGCCCCAGCTCGCGGAGGTGTGGCGCATGAGGGAGACGAGGTGGTCGCTGAGGACGGTTTCGGCGCCGGTGACGAGCACGACGCGGCGATCGGCGCGCTCTGCGGTGACGAGGAAGTCGGCGCGTCCCGCGCTGAGGTGGACACTCGGCGCGACCGATCGGGTGACGAGAATGCCCTTGCGGGGGTCGCGCGCGTCGAGCAGTGGATGTGGGTAGGTGGTGCGCGGCTCGGTCATCGCTCTCCCTCCGCGTTCTGGTCCATGCCTCGCATGCGGGCCGCCCCGTTCGGCCGCGCGTACTGTTCGATGGTCGCACATTCGCTGCCTCGGGGTCGCCTTCTGGTCGGCCGTCGGCCGTCGGCCGGAATGAGTGACGGGTGCCGGCCGGGCGCGGAGTCGGCCCACGCCCGCAGGGGGGACGGCAGGTGCGCGATCGTCGCGCGGGGCGAGGGTGTCTCCGGTTTTTTGGGGGGCATCGGACTCTGGATGAACCGAGTTCGGTTGCGCCGCGGGCGGTCAGTGCGGGATGGTGTCGAGGTCGTTGAGCTCTCGGAGTTTTGCCATCACCGCGACGACGCGGTCCGGTTCGTAGGAGTCGGGGACGCGAACGAGCGTCCCGTCACCGAGTGGCGACGCGCTCAGGCCGCTCGGCACATCCCTGATGCGCGCGACGTCATTGCGGAGCCAGAGCCGGTAACCGTCCGGGACTTGCCAGTTTCGGCGGCTTGTGGTTCTAGTAAGGCCAGGCGAGGTGAGAAACGCCATGTCGGGGTTCCAACCTTTGACGCATGCTTCGACGAGTACGTCACCGTCGTGAGACACGAGTCGACGTATTCCTGCGCCGATGGTCTGGAGGATGATATTGCACTTGTGCGTCGGAACGCGCTGATCGGCTGCTATACTGCCGGCTGAATACCGTACGGTGACTTTAATGCCATCGGCCTTCGCGATGAAGGAACCCGAATAGCCGAGTTCTGGGTCCTTCTCGCCGTTGTCGTCCTCGACTACCTTCTTTTCGATCAGTGGTTCGAGATCGCGTGGGACATCGTGCCAACGGTCGTCGAGAACCGCCCGCCATGCCGACGTTTGCAGGCCGAGCTGGACCATATCGAGGACGGTGCGGACCGACGCGGCGATCTCGATGACCGGCTCGCGAGACCGCGTCCAGAAACAGTGGGCGATCACCTTATCGGACCACGGAATGTCGTCATCGATGCTGGGATCATATTCGAAGTGCACGAACCTCTCCCTTCCTCCGAGTCCCAGTCAAGGCTCAGGTATGCCGTCCGCGAGATTCTAACCGTCCGGCAACCTCCTGGGGTGGTGTCGGGCTCTGCCTAAACCGTGTTCGGTTGTGCCACGGGCGGTCAGTGCGGGATCATGTCGAGGTCGTTGAGTTCTCGGAGTTTCGCCATCACCGCGACGACGCGGTCCGGTTCGTAGGAGTCGGGAACGCGAACGAGCGTCCCGTCACCGAGCGGCGACGCGCTCAGGCCGCTCGGGACATCCCTGATGCGCGCGACGTCATCGCGGAGCCAGAGCCGGTAACCGTCCGGGACTTGCCATTCTTGACGGTTTGTGATCCGGTTAAGGCCGGGGGAGGTGAGAAACGCCACGTCGGGGTTCCACGCGTTGACGCATGCTTCGACGAGCACGTCACCGTCGTGAGACACGAGTCGACGTATACCTGCACCGATGGTCTGGAGGATGATATTGCACGTGTGTCTCGGAAGGCGTCGGCCGACTGATATGCTGCCGGCAGAATACCCTACGGTGACTTTAATGCCATCAGCCTTCGCGATGAAGGAACCCGAATAGCCGAGATTCGGATTCTTCACACCTGCGTCGTTCTCGACTACCTTCTCTCGCACCAAGGGTTCGAGATCGCGTGGGACGTCGTGCCAACGGTCGTTGAGAACCGCCCGCCATGCCGACGTCTTCAGGCCGTGCTGGACCGTGTCGAGGACGGTGCGGACCGACGCGGCGATCTCGGCGACCGGCTCGTGAGATCGGGTCCAGAAACAGGGTGGTGTCATAGCGTCGAAGCAACACTCCTGTTCGGCGGGGGTCTGATCGATGGAGTGTGTGGATGTCGCGGGTGGGGTTGTCGTTCAGTGACAGGTCGGAGATCTCCACGGCGTCGAAGGCGGGTTGGGGTGTGCGGAAGATTGCCCGTCACCTGGGGCGTTGCCCGTCAGTGGTCTCCAGGGAGCTGCGTCGGAACGCGACGAAGACCCGCGGCTACCAGGCCGTGACCGCAGACGTGGCCGCGCAGCGTCGCCGGGCCCGTCCGCAGCAGCGGAAGGTCGCGGCGGATCCGGTGCTGCAGGCGCGGGTGAATGCTGACCTAGCCGCATCGTGGACGCCGAACGAGATCGCGGGCCGCTTGCGCCTGGAGGCAACAGACCCGACTGTTGGCCGTATGGCGAACTCTCCTGATGCGCAGGGCCGCACCGTCTCTGGTGAAGCGATCTACCAGTACATCTACGCGATCCCGCGCGGGGAACTGGCCCGGCGCGGGATCTTTCTGCAGTCCAAGCGCACCAAGCGCAGGCCCCGCACTACGGGCCGGTCCCGGGGCGGGCCGATCATCGGGATGGTCCCGCTCTCAGAACGGGGCGAGGACGCCGCCGAGCGCCGGGTGCCAGGCCACTGGGAGGGGGACCTGATCATCGGGAAGAACGGTGCCTCCTGCGCGGCGACACTGGTGGAGCGGATGAGTGGTTTCACCGGGCTGCTGGCTCTGCCCTCCAAGCACGCCGAGGGCACCGCGGACGCGGTCATCGAGTATTTCAACGAGCTGCCCCAGATGATGAAGGCGTCACTCGCGTGGGACCAGGGCAGCGAGATGGCCCACCACGCGAAGGTCACCTTGGCCACGAACATGCCGGTCTACTTCGCCGACCCCCACTCGCCCTGGCAGCGACCCAGCAACGAGAACACCAACCGGCTCTACCGCGAGTACCTGCCCAAAGGCACGGCGATACCCGACCACCAGCCCTACCTGACCACGATCGCCGAGGAGATCAACAACCGGCCCCGCCGCCGGCTCGGCTTCCTGACACCGACCGAAGCATTCGCTCGACTACTGGCCGGCGAGCCCCATGTTGCTTCCACGCCTTGACATCGCCCAGTGCGCGATCACCTTATCGGACCATGGGATATCGTCGTTAATACTCATGTGGGTTTCGATCTTCATGAATGGCGCCCGCAGTGTGGCGGATGCCAATGAGTTGAGCTAGGCGAGCGGGTCGCGGTCGGGGCTGATGCCGTGACGTTCCTCGCCGCGCTCGATGTCCGCGTAGGCCGGTTGGAGGATCGACAGGACAATAACTGAACTGAGCTTCAGAAGCTTGAATCGCCCGCCGTTGTCGAGTTCCCAGTAGCTGCCGACGTCGAAGCCGTCCGGCGTCCCGAGGATACTGGTGAGTGATTGCTTGAGCGTTTTGAGCTGTGCGGTGAGTTCTCGCTTCTCGGTCGTCTCGTCACTGATATCGAGCGTGAGCTCCAAGACATTGTTTTCAGACAGTGATGCTTTTGCGTTTGGAAGCGATGACCTGGAGAGATTGGAGATGAAATAAATAACGCGGTCGAGGTCGTGGACAATGGTCCAGTCGAGTGAGGTCGTGATCGCGAGAAGTTCTTCTCGCGAGAGTGGCCAGGAGATCGACTGGAATGCGGCGCAGGTTCTTTGAAGGTTCTCTTCGGTGGCGACTGATGGTGCGTTCATGGGTGAATTCTACACTTTCTCTCAAAGCCCGAGATCGAGTTGATCGAGGTCCAAATTGAGGTCGCTGATATTGACTTTGCCGGTCGGGGTTGCCTTCACGAGTTGGTACGTGATCTGGATCGACCCGTTGGCGAGGCCTTCGGCGATGTCGGTGTTCTTGCTCAGGTAGTCTTGCAGTGCTGGATCTTTCTTGAATATCTCGCCGAAGTAGGTCGTGGATCCCTGCGCCGCATAGCTCCCGTCAGGAAGTTTTATGCCGTCGCCGAGGCTTGCAGTGCCGCCCTTTGCCTCAACCACGATCAAGGTCTGACCGTCATTCGAGAGGCCGACTTGGTCGAAGCGGCCACTCGGCGCCCCCGCACCGTCGATGATAACGGTTGCGTCTTGAGACGTGATGGCGTCCCGTGCGGCCTGATCGCCCATCGCCTCGGATGCACTGACCAAGTCGTCGTTCGTGCCGCGTTCCTGCCAGGCGGCAGCCTTGAGGTCTTCGAGTTCCTGGAGTCGGGAAGCGAGCTGTTCAGGGGTGAGGCTCGGGTCCGAAACAGCGTCTCTGCTGAGCCGTCTTATTGTGTCTTCAATCTCGCTCTTGTTGAGGTCGCCCTTCCCGAGAGTGATGCCATCATCCGCGAGGTCTGACACCCTGTCCTTGAGCTCACTTAGCGCCTCGGTGTGAGCGGCGGCAGCCGCCGTGCGGTCACGCACGGCGTCGGCGAATGCCTGCGTGCTGGTGACCTGGACGTCGCTGTTCGGTGTCTTGTCGACGGCCTTCGGGTCCTTGTTGTTCGAACCGTCTGTCGGGTCAGTCGATCCCGAGTCCGTGCCACTGGTGTCGGTGGTGCCGCCGTTGTCTGCGTCGGTCTTCGGGGGGCCGTCGCCGTCGGGGCGGTCACTGTTTCCGGTGTCACCGTCTGTTGCGTCGCCGTCGGGGCGGTCACTGTTTCCGGCGTCACCGTCTCTTCCGCCGGTGCCGGTGCCGTTGCCGTCGCCGGTGCCGTTACCGTCGCCCGAGCCGTGGCCGCCCCTGTCGGTGTCGGGTCTGGGTGTCGGGCTCGGGAGGTCGGTGTCGATCTTCCCGAGGTCGAGATCGAGATCGAGATCGATGTCGATGTTCGTGTCGAGGTCGAACACGCCGGCGTTGAAGTCGAGGTCGACGTCGGCGTCGGCGCGTCCGGCGCGGCCCGCCTTGCCGGCCTTCCCGAACAATTGCACGCCCTTGGCGATGTTCACGCCGGGGATGAACATCGTGCCGACGTTCATGATGGTGTCCGCGGCAGCGCCGGCCGGGTTCTCCGACCAGCGGTCCCAGGCGACGATTCCCTTGGCCATTCCCAACCAGGCGCTGCCGGCAGTGCCCCAGGAAAAAATGCCCGTCCCGGGGTCGCGCCCGATGAGGGAACCCATACCGACCCAGGATTCGCCGAAGTCGTAGTAGTAGTTGCCGTCGTCGTCCCAGTGGAAGCCCGCGAGCCCCGCGAAATCCGCGCCGGCATCGACGAACCAGCCGCCGGTCGCTTCGATGCAGTCCTCGTCGTCCGGGTCGGCGGTGCCCCACGGCATCTCGCCGGCGTTCGGGATCTCGTCGACACCGTAGTGGCCGGTCTCGTAGCTCTGTCCCTCGCCGGTCATGCTCGTGATCGGCGGCAGGCAGTTGATGCCGCGGATCGTGGTCATGCACGTGCGCTCCGCTTCCTGCATCTTCTCGACGCAGTCCTCGAGCTCCGCGTAGATGCGTCGGCACTCATCGCCCAGCACGGGATCTTCGGACCAGTGGTCGTATTGCGGTCTCGTCCCACCACCCGCGGGACGGAACCTCCCCGCACCGGTCGACACCTGCGGGGAGACCCATGAATCGACGCTCGCGGACAGCGTCGCGAGGTCGGTCTTGGCCTGGTCCATGCGGATCTTGGTCTCGTCCGCGGTGACCTTCAGGTTCTTGAGGGCGCCCGTGACCGTCGACATACGCTCCCCGACGTCTGTCGACGACGAGCCCACGGGCTCCATGAGTGCAATGAACTCGGCATCGCCGGGCCCCTTGTAGGCGCTCGTGATGGGTGCCCATGCTCCGACGGCCTCGTTGCCGTTGTCGCTGACCGTGTCTCCGAGCTTCTTCAGCGTGCCGGAGACGGTGGTGATCGCCTCCGGGTCCATGTTCGCGAGGGGGTGGGCCGAGATGTCGGGCAGCTCGAGGTTCGCCACGAGTCAGGGTCTCCTGGGGGTCTTGGTGGAGCAGGTCACGGACGACGCGCCGCCGGTGTCCGCCTTCAGGACGCGTCGTTGAAGTAGCTGAAGTCGCCGTTGTCGGCGGAGCTCGCGGCCTGGCTCTGCACGTTCTGCAGCATCTCATCGCTGCTTGTCGTATAGGTGTTGCCGACGAGCGCCGCGCCCGCGAGACAGGCAGCGATCCGATCGCCGATGCTCTTGATCCTGGGTGACTCGAGCTCCAGGAACTCGGCCAGCGCCTGCGCGACGCCGGGCGCTCCGGCCTCGGCCAGCCCGGACACGTCGGTTTGGAGCGCGTCCCCGTCGATGCCGTCGCTGAACTCGTCCAGTTGTGTCTTGACGTTCCCGAGCACCGTTGAGAGTTCGGCCGGTTTGATCTCGAAGCTGTTCGTCATCGCCGTGCCTACCTGGTCAGGCGATGGCGTCGACGGCGGCCTTGGCGCGAGAGAGTGCGTCCTGCGCGGTCGCATCGTTGTCGCTCATGGCGTCGCGCAGCGCGCGCACGATGCTGACGGTGTTCGACGAGACCAAGTTCCAGCGCTGCTCTTTCGCGAGGTAGGTGGAATCCGCACCGTCGATCTTCGCGTCGGCCATGGCGGCTTTCACCTCTTTGTCGCGCTCCGCGATGAGTGTCTCGAGGTGGTTCGCGACGGCGATGAAGTTGGACTGGGCGCTCTGCGAGTCACCGATGTTGAATGCGAGACGGTCGCCTCCGGCGGGCATGGCAGATCCTTTCAGAAATGAGGGTCGGGGTTGAGATGCGGGATCAGCCGGTGAACTTCGAGTAGTCCTGCGCGCCGTCGATGCCACGCGTCTGGTCCGCCTGCACCTGCACACCCTGCTGCACGGACTGGTCCATGCCGACCGAGCCGCCCAGGATCGAGTTCAACGCCCGGTTGATCTCGTAGGCGATCGCGTCCGCGTTCTGCTGGAACAGGTCGAACGCCGCCCGGCCCGGCCCCTGGAACGAGGCCTCGACCGGCTCGGAAGCGCGAGCGAGGTTCTTCACGACGGTTCCGAGGTTTTCCGACTGTCCCTGCGTCTGGCGATTCAGCACCGTCAGCGTGTCCGCACCCATGTCGAACTTCGTCCCCATCGGGGCACCTCCCATCCTGGGACGCCCCACGAAACACGCGCGGCGTCATGAGTTTGTCCTCACGTACGCGAACGAGGCTAAGTGGGCAACACACGCATCACCACCCCCCGGTGTGGGCAGTGGTACCCATTGCACTCTTGGCGCGCGCATGGCCGCCCATGAAAATACAGGCGGATCCACGTGGGCGTTGAACGCGCGCGGTCCTCGGCTTCATCGAATCGGGAATCCGAGCCTGACGGCGTCAGAAGCTCGGGTCGCGCTCAGGATGCGCGAACATGACCCGAGCGCGTGTGGACGCGGAGTGGTCGCCCGTCGAGCAGGAGGTGGGCGCCCTCGGGAATCTCCGTTCGCTGTCCCGTTCGTAACCGTTCGACACGGGAGCCGACGGCCAGCTCGGTGCCGTTGAGCGAGCCGAGGTCGGTCGCGAACACGCGTCCGCGATCGAGATCCACGCGAACGTGGTTCCTCGACAGACGCCGCGACAGGTCCGGCAGCGCGACGGCGACGACACCGGGCTCCGGCGGCTCGACCCGAGGCGTGCGACCGAGCACCACGGCACGATCGAGCCCGATGCGCGTGCGCTGCTCGTAGACGAGCGTGACCGCACCCGGCCGCGAGCGTCCGCCGTCCACGCCGATGCTCTGTCGCGGTGCGGGCAGCTCGTCGATGCTCGGCAGAAGCAGACCCCGAGGATCCGCGCCGCGACGCAGGTCGACCGTGACGACCCCGAGCGCGCGCGCGAGCGCGCCCTGGCTCGACCCCAGGGCAACCGCCGAGCCGATGGGGCGTCCCCGCAGAGCGCGCCCGAGAGCGGACCGACCCAGCGGTGTGCCGTCGTCGGCCCGCACCGAGACCGTGCGGGTCAACGTGCCACCGGGAGTCCAGGCGATCGACACCCACACCACCGCGACCACCGCCGCGCAGAGCACGAGCGCGACGGCGGCGACCACGAACGCAATGAGTGCGGAGGAGCCGAGCACCCACGCGAGCACGCCGACGCCGGTCGCGAGCAGCGCAACCACGCCGACATCGCAGAGAACCGCGGCGACACGACGAGCGGCGCTCGCCGGCACCGCCCCGAGCCGCTCCGGCGACACATCGACCGGCAGGAACGGGGTCCGCGGGCGCATCCCGTGGCACTCGGGGCACGCGACCGAACCATCGGGCTCGAGCGGTGCGGCGCAGCGCGCACAAACCGTGTCCGTCGCATGCACGATCATCACCCCTCGCGTCATCCACGTTGCACGATCAGCGGCGCGCGGTCACGTCCCGGCGTCCGGATGGTGCCGCACTCCAGCTCACATGGTAGACGGCCGCCCACGGCCAACGAAGGCCCACCCGCTCCCGTCGCAGAATGCCCGAGAAACACGCGAACGGACTCGCAACGGCGGCGCCCCCACGGGAGCGCCGCCGTTGCGATCGAGCGGCCGCCGCTCCCGCTCAGCTCGCCCGTCGGCGCAGGCCGATGAGTGCGAGCGCACCACCGAGCAGTGCGACCGCGAGTGCGCCGCCGAGCAGCGCGGACAGCGAGCCGTCGGCACCCGTGGACGCGAGGCCCGTGCCCGACGTCGCTCCGGGGGTTGCGATGGGACTGCCCGTCGCCGACGAGGTCGCGGCCGGCGTCGCCGTGGCCGTCGCACCCGACACCTCGAGCTGCTTCTGCGCGCCACCCGGGCCTGTCGCCGTGACGGTGTCGTGCCCGACCCGCTGTCCGCCTGTGAGGTTCGCGGGCGCAGACCAACTCGCGGTCACCGACGCCACGGTCGCGTCGAAGCTCAGCGCCGGAACCTCCAGGACCGCTGTGCCGGCGCGGCAGATGTTCACGCACGCGACGTCGGGGCGGGTCGAGAACGGTGTCGATCCGTCGGACGAGACCGCGATCGGGCTCTGACCGGAGTTGCCGCCGCTGAAAACGGCGGAGCTCGCGACCGGTGTGCCCGCGGCGTCGAACTTCTCGACCCCGTCACGAGACGCCTTCGACAGGTGCACCTTGCCGAGCTAGTCCGCGGCGATCCCACCGAGCAGCGCTCCATCGGCCGCCTTCACGGACGTCCCGTCGGCGGCGAACTCCGTGTCCCCGACGTGTCCTCGCCACGCGACCACGATGTGGTCGTCGGTCGTGACCGCTGCACCGTCAGGACCCGGGATGCACGGGCGTAGTCCTGCGTGTGGACGGCCTGCGCGGGGGCGGCGCCGAAAGCGACCGCGGGGAGCGGGACGGCCGCGGCGAGCGCGAGGGCGGCCGCGCGGACGCGGCGTCGAGGGGCTCCGGGCGCAGCGGCATCACTCCCCGGGAGCGCGGAGGACACGGGGCCCTTGCGGTGCGAGGGGAGACTCCGAGCGGAGGCGGGCGTTCGGGCGACGACGCTCCTCGTGCGATGTCGTGCACACGCGACACGTCCGGGGAGCGGCCTTCGATGCGAGGCCGCGAGCTCGCCCGCGGCCTCGTGCGGCGAGCCGCGGCAACGGCTTCACGGCGGGCACCCGAGCGTCGTGCGGGGGTGGGATCATTGCCGGGCGGCTTCGCGCTGCGACGGGAACCCGCCGCGAGTGACCGTTCGTCCAACTCCCATCTCGCACCTCGGCTTCGTCCGTCGCGCACCGAACCGTTCGGAGTTTCCGTGAGCGATTCCCCGCAGCCCAGCGAGCCGAAGCGGCCCAGCGAGCCGGAGCGGCCCAGCGAGCCGGAGCAGCCGCCGTCGGCCCCCGCCGAGCACGCGCCCGCGGTCGGCCCGCGCCGCGCGTGGCTCGCGATCACGGCGCTCGCGGTCGGTGGCTTCACGATCGGGACGACCGAGTTCGTGACGATGGGGGTGCTGCCGCAGATCGCCGAGGGCCTCGGAGTCACCGAACCGCAGGCCGCGTACGGCATCTCCGCGTACGCGCTCGGCGTCGTCGTGGGCGTGCCGGTCCTCTCGATCCTCGGCACACGCCTGCCGCGAAAGGGCCTGCTCATCGCGCTCATGACGGGCTACGCGGCGTTCAACGCGCTGAGCGCGGCGGCCGCCTCGCTCGGCATGTTCGTGCTCGCGCGCTTCCTCGACGGCGTCCCGCACGGTGCGTTCTTCGGCGTCGCGTCGCTCGTGGCGGCGGGGCTCGTGTCCCGTGCCCTCCGCGGACGCGCCGTCGCGGCCGTGCTCATGGGGCTCTCGATCGCGAACGTCGTGGGCGTGCCCGCGACGACGTGGATCGGCCAGACGCTCGGCTGGCGCGAGGCCTATCTCGCGTGCGTCGTCGTCGGGGCCGTCGCGATCGCCGGCATCGCGCTGTTCGTGCCGAGGACGCCGGGCAGCGACGGGCCGAGCGGCGCGGGCGAGGTGCGGTCGTTCTTCGCCCGGCCGCAGGTGTGGCTCACGCTCGCGGCCGGTGCCTTCGGCTTCGGCGGCCTGTTCGCCGTCTACTCCTATATCGCGACGACGGTCACCGACGTGGGCGGCCTGCCGCAGACCGTCGTCCCCCTCTTCCTGCCCGCGTTCGGCCTCGGCATGGTCGCGGGCACGTGGATCGGGGGCGAGCTCGCGGGCGTCTCGGTCATGCGGACGCTCGTGGGGGCATCCATCGCGTCCGCGCTGCTCATGCTCGCGTTCTGGCTCGCCGCGCCCGCGGGCTGGTGGTCGCTGCCGGTGCTCTTCTGCATCACGATGACCGGCTCGGTGCTCGTCACGAACCTCCAGATCAGGCTCATGGATGTCGCGGGCGAGGCCGTCACGCTCGGGGCCGCGATGAACCACGCGTCGCTCAACACGGCGAACGCGCTCGGCGCGTGGCTCGGCGGCCTCGTCATCGCCGCCGGGTACGGGTACCGGGCTCCCGCGCTCGTCGCGTTCGGACTCGCGATCCTCGGCATCGTGCTGCTCGGTGCCTCGGCCTGGCTCGAACGCCGCACGGCTCGCACGGCGCGCGGTGGCGTGATCTGATGTCCGATCCGGGGCTGAACGCATCGCGACGGGCACGCGCTTCGGCGTGGCTGCGCTGGATCGGGCTCGCGCTCGTGTTCGTCGTCCTGTTCGGCGCCGGCGTCGTGTTCGTCGTCGTGGGGGAGGTCGAGCTCGGCGGGCGCCGGGAGCCGATGCACGTGCTCCTCGCGGTACCGCTCGTCGGGGGATGGGCCGCGCTCACGGTCGCGTTCCTGAAACTCATGTTCCCCCGGCGGGACCTGCCCGAGGACATCGCGACGGGGACGGCGAAGGCGAGTGCGGAGGCGCTCGCACTCCGCGCGCGGGGCACGTGGACGGTGTGGTGCATGCTCGTGGGCGCATTCCTGCTGGCAGCCGCGCTCACGGTGTGGCTCGCGGCGCCCGTCCTCGAGGGACGCCTCGCGCTCGACACGACCGTCGGCGGTGAGCGGCGCGGGATCCCGGCCTGGCTCGCGCTCGTGCTCGGGGCGGGGACGACCGTCGCGTGTGCCTACGGGGCGGTGCACGGTTGGCCGCTCGCTCGGCGGTGGCGCGGGGTCGGAGCGGACGACCGCGGCAGGGACCGAGCGGTCGGCGAACTCTGAGCGGGCGGCGGGGACCGAGGGCGGCAGGATCCAGCACGTCGGCGGGGTCCGAGAGATCGGCAGGGTCCAAGACGTCGGCGGGGCCGACTGAGCGGCGGGCTCGGACGCGATCGAGGTCGACCGTTACGTCGGACCCCACTTTCCTCGGAGTGCCCCGTTCGTGGCACCCCGCCTCGCGGGAGTACCCCTCGCCGCGACGGGCGCCGCTCCGCCCCTGGGAGGCGGAGCGGCGCCCCGGGCTGCCGTGACTCAGGCGACGACGGCGGCCTCGCGCAGTGCGGCGGCGGCGGCCGCGGGGTCGTCGGCGCCGTAGATCGCGGCGCCGACGACGGCGACCTCCGCGCCGGCTGCCCGGACCGCGTCGATCGTCGTGACGTTCACGCCACCCGCGACGGAGAACGGGACACCCGCCGCCGCGCCCGCCCGGAGGAGCGTGTCGAGGCTGAAGCCGGGCTGCGCCTGCTCGTCGAGTCCGGCGTGGAACTCGACGAAGGCCACGCCGAGTGCGTGGGCCTCGCGGGCCCGCGCCGCCTTGTCGGCGACGCCGATGAGGTCGACGACGACGCCCTTGCCGAGCTCGTTCGCGACCTGCACGGCGCCCGCGATCGTCGAGTCGTCCGCGGTGCCGAGCACGCTCACGAGGTCGGCACCGGCCTCGAACGCGATGCGCGCCTCGAGGGCACCCGCGTCGGCCGTCTTGAGATCGGCGAAGACGATCTTGTCCGGGAACTCGTCCTTCACGGCGCGGACGACCTGGATTCCCTCGTGCTTGATGAGGGGCGTGCCGAGTTCGATGATGTCGACGGAGGGCGCGACGAGTTCCGCGAGCCGCAGCGCGGCGTCGGTGTCGAGGAGGTCGATGGCGACCTGGAGCTTGGTCATGGGATGCCTTTCTGATCGGGGTGATGGCGGAGTGACGGCGACGTCATTCGAGGTTCGCGTGACGCGGCCAGAGCGACTCGGCAGGTGCACCGCCGCGCTGCCAGAGGGTGTGGAAGATCGCGTCGCCGACGAGCAGGGTCGCCTGCTCGAACAGGCTCCCCGCGTACTGCTGTGACGCGGTCGATCCGTGGTCGGTCTTCACCGCGGCGGGGATGTGGACGATCGTCCGGGCGAGGGTCGCGAGCGGCGAGTCCGGTGCGGCGGTGAGCGCGACGACGTCGACGCCGAGGCTCGCGGCCCTCGTGGCGTGGCGGACGACCGTCTCGGTCGTCCCCGAGCCCGAGGCGACGACGAGTACGTCGCCGTCCGCGACGGCCGGCGCGGTCACCTCGCCGACGACGTGGACCTCCAGGCCGAGGTGCATGAGTCGCATCGCGAGGCCCTGCAGGGCGAGCCCCGAGCGGCCGAGGCCGAGGAGGGACACGCGCCGCCCCGCGGTGATCGCGTCGGCGGCGGAGGCGATCGCCTCCGGTGCGACGCGCGCGAGGGCGGTATCGATCTCCGCCGTCACGAGCGCGAGGGCGGCCGAGGCGGTGGGTGCGTCGGTGGCGTCCGCTGCCGCGGTGCTGTCCGACGGCGTCGGTCGGGGCGTTCCGGTGACGGTCATGCGTTCAGCATCCGACAACCGGAACGGGTGGGGAATCGTCGCTTCGGACCGTCGTCACCACCCGAACGGGTAGGGCCTCGTCTAGGCTGCCCGCATGACCCCGAGCGACGCTCCGCCCACCGCGCCCTCGCAGCTCGTCACGGCGACCGGTGCGCTCGGCACGGCACCGCTGTCGGCGATCGCTCCGCGTCTGCGCGATGCGATCGGGATCGGTGTCTCACACGCCGCCCTCGTCGTGTTCACGGAGGACTGCACGGGGCGTCCGCAGAAGAAGGCCGGCGACGAGCGCATCACCGAGCGCGTGACGATCGTCGAGATGGATGCCGTCCGCCGTGCGCTCGCCGCCGGCGCGAGCATCGAACGGGCGACGATCGGGGACGTGGAGCGCCCCGTGTGGGCGCGGACGGCCGAGACCGGCGCCGTGCGCTCGTGCTGTGCGATCCGCGGCCCACGGGCCGGATCGCGGCGGGCGAGATCGATGCGTTCACGGCGTCGCTGTGGCATATCGCGGCAGCGCGCATCCGTGAGCTCGTCACCGATGCCGGGCCCGCCTACCTGCAGGATTCGCGCGCCGTGTCGAGCGAACGGATGCGCGTGACCGCGGAGCTCACGGAGCAGCACGCGACGGCCCTGGAGTCGATGCTCGCCGTGCTCCGCAGCCGTGCGCTCGACGACCGGCGGGCCCGCGCCTCGGCCGCCGAAATCGCGACCGCCGCGCTCGTGCGCGGACGGACCGCCGGCGACCTGTGGGTGTCGATCGAGGAGGAACCCGTGGTCGGTGCCTTCGCGCGGCTCCGGGCCGACCTCCGTCCGCTGACCCGCTACGGAAGACTCGACGTGCAGTTCGTCGAGCCACCCGTCGACGGCCGCGCGCTCCCGGGCGAGGTCGCCCATGCGGCGCGGGCGATCGTGCGGGGGCTCGTCCTCGCGATGAACGATCAGGCCGGCGTCGGGCGCGTGCGCGTGCAGTGGGACTGCGACGGCACCAACCTGCTCATCAACATGCGCGACGACGGGCCCGGCGACGTCGATGCCGACGCACCCGGTGTCCGGCAGGCGAGGTCGCGGGTCGACGCGCTCGGCGGCACGTTGACGCTGACGGGCGTCGAGGGATGGGGTGCGGAACTGGCCGTGCGGTTGCCGCTCGATGCGCCGCGGGCGGCCGCGGAACCGGAACTCGACCTCGCCCCGCGGGAGCACGAGGTGCTGCGTCTCATCGCCCGTGGGCTGCGCAATCGGCAGGTGGCGCTCGAACTCGGGATCAGCGAGAACACGGTGAAATTCCATGTGGCGGCGATCTACCGCAAGCTCGGGGTCTCCACGCGAGCGGCCGCCGCCGCGGTCGCGGTCGGCGCGGGTTACTCCTGACGGGGCCGCGGGCGGCGCCGCGGCGCTCGATGTGTCGGGCGGCCCCGGTGAACGTCGGTGTCGGCCCGTGCGCCGTGCGTTCACCCGCCCGGGCCGCTCGTCCCGCACCGTTCCCCCGGTGTCGCCGGGAGGGCGTACCGTCGAGTCGGGACGCGGACGACGCGGCGGAGCGCAGGAGGACGAGCATGCCGATGTCGGCACGGGACGACGCAGTAGCACCGGACGAGGCCGGTGCACACGAGGGGCCGTCGGTGCCGGGATCGCCCGCTGGGTCGGCGCGTCACGAGGGTGGAGTGCTGCCCCGCGGCACGGCGCGGCCGAGTGCTGCGGGCTCGTCCATCGGTGCGGGGCACCCACCCGGTGCCGGTACGAGTGGCTCAGACGGTGTCGGGCGCGCAGACGGTGCTGGACATCCGAGCGGCGTGGGGCATCCGAGTGGCGCGGGGAGTCCGAGCGGTGCCGGACGCCCGAGCGGTGCCGGACGCCCGAGCGGTGCCGGACGCCCGAGCGGTGCCGGACATCCGAGCGGCGCGGGGAATCCGAGTCGGGCGGGCCGCCCGCACGGCGCCGGGCATCCGCACGGAAAAGGACATCCGGGCGGCGCGGGGCACCCGCACGGGGCCGCCGCGTCCGCATCCGCGCCGGTTCCGGCCGCGGTCCGGCGGGCCACGCCGCGTCGCCGCATCGTCCTCCTGCTGCTCACGGCCTGGCTCGGCTCGGCCGCCACCGCGCTGCTCCTCGCGAGGCTCGGCACGGTCATCGATTCGGCGCGCGCGCCGAGCGCGGCCGAGATCGCCGCGCTCGTCGCCCTCGCGATCCTCGCCGCCGCCTGCACCGGAGTCGGGGCGTGGGCCGCCGCGCGGTCCGCGTCCGCGACGGAGCGCGCGCTGCGTTCGCTCGTCGTGAGCCGCGTGCTGGAGCTCGGGCCCGTCGGCACGAGCGATCGGACGGGCGAACTGCTCGCGCTCGCGACCGACTCGGTCGAGCGGGCGGGCACCTTCCGCGGCTCGTTCCTCGGCCCGATCGTCGGCGCGCTCACGACACCGTTCGTGGTGCTCGCGGTCATGGCGCTCGGCGTCGATGCCGTCACGGCCGCCTGGATCGCGGTGCTCGTCCTCCTCGTTCCCGTCGTCATCGGTCTGTTCCGCCGCGTCGTGCGTCCCGTCGGTATTGCGTACCGCCGCACACAGGGTCGCCTGACCGCCGCGTTCCTCGAAGCCATCCAGGCGCTCGACACGCTCGTCTACGCGCGCGCCGCCGGACGACAGGGTGCGGAGCTCGCACGCCGGGGCGAGGAGTACCGGCGCGGGCTCATGCGGGTGCTCGCGGGCAATCAGCTGCTGATCCTCGTCGTCGACGCCGCCTTCTCGCTCACGGTCGTCGTCGTCGCGGCGCTCGTCGCGAGCGTCCGGGTCGCCCACGGCGAGCTGACGCTCGGCGCGGGCGTCGCGATCGTGCTCATGACGACGCTCGTCATCGGCCCGGTCGACGTCGTGGGCCAGTTCTTCTACATCGGCATCGGCGGGCGTGCGGCGGAGCGCGCGATCGGCGCCCACCTCGGTGACGGTGGCGAACACGGGCCCGCGCACGGCGGACGCGAGGCCGCGGGCGGCGCACAGCAGGGCGCGGGACGCACGCCCGTGGGCGAGGGACGAGAGGCCGCAGCGGTGACGGCACGCGCGGCCGCCACCCCCGGCACCGGGCCGGCCCCCGACGGACGTGTTCCCGGCGCGGACCCCGCGCCGGACGGCGATGCGGGCGACAGCACCGGCGCCGGTCCGGACGAACGCGGCATCGACATCAAGCACCTCGTCGCGGGCTGGCCGGGCGGGCCGCCCGTCCTCGACGGGCTGTCGCTGCGGGTCGCGCCGGGGGAGCGCGTCGCGCTCGTCGGCCCCAGCGGCGTCGGCAAATCCACGACGAGCGCCGTCCTGCAGGGACATCTCCGCGCGCGCTCGGGGCGCGTGCTCGTCGACGGTCTCGACGCCACCACGGCGCGGCCCGCGGAGCTGCGCGAGCGCCTCGGCGTCGTCGAACAGCGGCCGTACCTCTTCGTCGGGTCCGTCGCCGAGAACCTCCGGCTCGCCGCTCCCGAGGCCGACGACGAGCGGCTGCTCGCCGCACTCGAACTCGCGGGACTGCGCGCCGAGGTCGAGGCGATGCCCGGCGGCCTCGACGCGCCGGTCGGGGAGCGCGGCTCGCTCCTCAGCGGCGGCCAGGCCCAGCGACTCGCGATCGCACGCGTCGCCCTGCGCGACGCACCCGTCCTCGTCCTCGACGAACCGACCTCGCAGGTCGACCTCGCGGCCGAGGGCGCGATCCTCGCCGCGCTCGATCGCCTCGCGGCGGGACGCGCGGTGCTCATGATCGCGCACCGACCCGGCGCGATCCTCACGGCGGACCGCGTCGTGGAACTCCGACCCCGGGAGGCCGCACGATGACCGGCGACGACGAGCGCTCCACGCGGCGTCCGACGCCCGACGGGACGAGCACTCCGGTGACGCCCGCTCCGACGACGGTGAGTCCCGGAACGGCGACGGTCGGATCGGCCGCTCCCGGGACGGCGAGCGACGGGACGGCGAGCGACGGGACGGCCATCGACGGGACCACAGTCGACGGGATGGCGAGCGACGCGACGGCGAGCGATGCGCCGGCGACCGCGGCGGGTTCCGCTCGGCAGACGTCCGCCACCGCCGCGACGGATGCCGCACGACAGCCGTCAGCGGGTCGTCTCAAGCTCACCCGCTGGCTCGTGGGCCATACGAAGAACTTGCTCGCACCGCTCGTGGGGTCCGTCGCCGCGCGCATCGTCAACCAGCTCCTCGGCGTCGCCCTGTTCGTCGTCGCGGCCGGCTCGATCGCGCGCGCGGCATCGACGGGCGCCGTGGCACTCCTGCCGCTCGCGGGCACGCTCGTCGGCCTTGCGCTCGTCAAGGCGCTCCTGCGCTACCTCGAGCACTACCTCGGGCACTGGGTCGCGTTCACGGCGCTGCAGCGCCTGCGCGAGCTCTTCTTCTCGCGCCTCGCGCCGCAGGCGCCCGCCGCGACAGCGGGTCGCGCGGGTGCCGAGCTCACCGAGCGCGCGACGCGCGACATCGACCGGATCGAGGTGTTCTTCGCGCACACCTTGCCGCCCGCCGTGAGCGCGGTCGTCGTGCCCGCGGTCGCGCTCTCGTGGCTCGCGGCCGTCACCGATGCGCGCCTCGCGCTCGCGATCGCCCCCTTCGTGGCCGTGATCGTCGTCCTGCTCCCGCTCCTCGCGGCGCGCTCGACCTGGCGCAGCGCCGAACGCGTCGGCCGGGCACGCGGCGCGATCGCGACCGAGGTCGGCGACGACGTGCAGGGCGTGCGGGAGATCCTCGCGTTCGGTGCCGAGCGGCAACGGTTGCGACGCCTCGACGCGGCCGACGCGGCCCTCACCCGCGCACGCTCGGGCGAGGGGTGCGTGCGCGGCGTGCGGGCCGGGCTCGTCGTCCTGCTGCAGACCGGCGCGCTCGTCGCGGTCGTGATCGTCGGCACCTCGATCGGTGCCGATGCCCCGACGATCGCGACCGCCCTCGCCGTCGGCGTCGGACTGTGGGCGCCGACGCGCGGGGTGGACGAGTTCCTCGCCGGCCTCGACGGGGCGTTCGCCGCGACCGCGCGCGTGCGTCGGGTCGTCGACGCCGAGGCCCCCGTCCGCGACCCCGTGGTGCCGCGCACCGCGGGCGCCGAGGCGAGCGCCACGCTCCGCGGCGTCACGGTGCGCTACCCGGGTGACGCGCGGCCCGCACTCGACGACGTCGACGCGACGTTCCCCGCAGGCAGCTGGACGGCCGTCGTCGGCGTGTCCGGATCCGGGAAGTCCACGCTCGGCGCGCTCCTTCCGCGCGGCCGCGACGCCGATACCGGCACGGTGACGCTCGGGGGCACCGACGTCCGGGACCTCGCGCTCGACGAGCTGCGCGGCCGTGTCGCGCTCGTCTCGCAGCGCCCGACGCTGCTACGGGGCACGCTCGCCGACAACCTCCGTCTCGCGGCACCCGACGCGAGCGACGAGGGGCTGCACGCGGCGCTGCGGATCGCCGCGCTCGACGAGTGGATCGATGCGCTCCCCGACGGTCTCGAGACCGCCACGGGCGAACGCGGCGCGGCCGTGTCCGGCGGGCAGTTGCAGCGGCTCGCCCTCGCGCGGGCGCTCGTCGCACACCCCACGGTCCTCGTGCTCGACGAGGCCCTCAGCCAGCTCGACGCGGAGACCGCGGCGAGCGTGCGGGCGAGGCTCCGCGAGCACCGGCCCGAGCTCACCGTCGTCGAGATCACGCACCGCGCCGACCTCGTGCCCGACGACGGCCGCGTCGTCGTGATCGACGCGGGCCGCGTCGTCGAGACGGGCACGGCGGGCGAACTGCGCGAACGGGCCGGCGCGTTCCGGCACCTGGAAGCACGCGCCGGCACCTGACCCGACACGCGGTGAGACGAACGTGCGCGCGTCGGCACGCTCCGCGATCATGGTGGTCATGTCGACGCGTGCTCCGAACCCGATGCGGCACGGGTGGCGACACGAGGTCGCCGAGGGGCTGCGGCGCTCGACCGCCGCGGGACTCGGCATGTTCCCGCTCGGCATCGCGTTCGGCCTGCTCGTCGTCCAGGCCGGTCTGCCCTGGTGGATCGCCCCCGCGCTCTCCGTGACCACCTACGCGGGCTCGCTCGAGCTCATGATCGTCGGCATGATGAGCGCGGGCACACCACTCGCGACCATCGCGCTCACGACGTTCCTCGTGAACTTCCGACACGTGTTCTACGCCTTCTCGTTCCCGCTGCGCGTCGTGCGGAGCCGGATCGCACGTGCCTATTCGGTGTACGCGCTCACGGACGAGTCCTTCGCCGTGACCGCCGCCTCGCCGCGCGACTGGACCGGTGTGCGTCTCATCACGGTGCAGCTCGCGTTCCAGCTCTACTGGCTCGGCGGCGGTCTCGTCGGGGTCGCAGCCGGTTCGCTGCTCCCGGAACGCATCGAGGGGCTCGAGTTCGCGCTGTGCGCGCTGTTCATCACCCTCACGCTCGATGCGTGCCGCACGCGGGCGCAGATCCCGTCGCTCGTGCTCGCGGGCCTCTCGTTCGCCGTCGCGACCCTCGTTGCACCGGACGCGGCCCTCCTCGTGGGGCTGCTCGGCTTCGTCGCCGCGCTCGTCGTGCGCTTCGTCGCCACGGGGCGCCGAACGGCTGCCGTGATGGTGCCCGGTGACGGTGCGGACGGCGACGGGGGCGCGACCCGCGGGGTGGCGAGCACCGAGAGGGAGGACCATGCTTGACCCGTGGTACGTGGCGGGCGTCCTCACGGTCGGTTTCGTCATCACGCTCGCCCTGCGCGCCGTGCCGTTCGCGATCCTGAAACCGCTGCGCGAATCGAGGTTCGTCACCACGATGGCGACGTGGATGCCCGTCGGCATCCTCGCGATTCTCGCCGCCGCGACGTTCACGGACACCGTCACGACGGGTACCGGTCATGCCGCCGCGGCCGTGCCGGCCGCCGCCGTCACGGTCGCCGTGCACCTGCTGTTCGGGAGGCGAACGCTCCTGAGCGTCGGGATCGGGACGATCGTCTTCGTGCTGCTCGTCAACCTCTCCTGACGCGGGCGACCGGCGCGCGGCGGGGCCCGGTGAACGACGCCGTAACCGTGCCGGAACAGGAGGGGTCATAGGCTGGAAGCGCGCCGTCGGGTGTTCCGGGGGGCGGGGAGGCCGACATGGGACAGCAGGTGGAGGACGGCGGTGCCGTCGCGCCGTTCACGGCGGAGGAGTACGCGGCGCGGCAGCAGCGGGTGCGCGAGGCCGCCCGGGAACGGGGCTTCGACGCTCTGCTCATCGCCGATCCCGCGAACCTCTACTACCTGACCGGCTACAACGCCTGGTCGTTCTACATGCCACAGGTCCTGCACCTCCCCGTCGAGGGACGACCCACCCTGCTCATGCGCGAGATGGACGCGAACGGCGCCCACCGCACCGCCGCCGGGATCCCGGCCGAGGACGTGCTCGGCTACCCCGAGACGCTCGTGCACCACACCGACGTCCACCCGGGCGACTGGATCGCGCAGCGACTGCGCGAACGCGGGCACGCGACGGCCGCGCGCGTCGGCTACGAGGGCGAGGCGCACTTCTTCTCGGTCCGCACGTTCCTCGCGATCGGCGTGGGCCTGCCCGAGTGGACGTTCGTCGAGAGCAACGACGTCGTCAACTGGGTGCGGCTCGTGAAGACGCCCGGCGAGATCGAGCTCATGCGCGCCGCCGGTCTCGTCGCGAGCGCCGCCATGCGCGCGGGCCTCGAGGCGATCGCCCCCGGGCGGGCCCAGAACGAGGTCGCCGCCGAGATCCTCGCCGCCCAGGCGCGCGGGGTGCCGGGCGCCGACGGCGACTACCCGGCGATCGTGCCCATGCTGCCGGTCGGCGAGGGGGCCGACACCCCGCACCTCACGTGGACGAACGCGCCCCTGCGCGCCGACGAGCCCGTGTCGATCGAGCTCGCGGGCGTGCACCGCCGCTACCACGCGCCGCTCGCACGCACCGCGATCATCGGCACGCCGTCGAGCGAGCTCGACCGCCTCGCGGGCGCGACCGTCGAGGGGCTCGACGCGGCTCTCGCCGCCGTCCGGCCCGGCGTCACGGCACACGACGTGACGGCCGCGTTCACGCGCGTCATCGAGGCCGCGGGATTCTCGAAGAACTCGCGACTCGGCTACTCGATCGGCATCGGCTACCCGCCCGACTGGGGCGAGCGCACGGTCAGCATCCGGGCCGACGACCCGACCGTGCTCGCCGAGCACATGACGTTCCACCTCATCGCGGGCATGTGGATGACCGGCTACGGCTTCGAGGTGTCCGAATCGGTACACGTCACGGCGGACGGCGTCGAGACGCTGACCGATGTGGCGCGCGAACTCATCACGATCGACGCCGGGCGGACGCTGTGACGCTCGGCGGCACGACCGACGGGCCGCTCGAGGCGAGCGTGCTCGACCGGATCGACGCCGAGGCGGTCGCCGTGCTCGCGGCCGACCTCATCCGCGCCGCGGGCGAGAACCCCGGCGGGACGGAGGAGGCCACGGCCACACAGCTCGCGTTCGCGCTGCGCGCGATCGGCGCCGAGGTGACGCTCGACGACGTCGCGCCGGGGCGCCCCAACCTCGTCGCCCGACTCGGCGGCGACGGGCGGACGGAGGGCGGCGTGCTCTTCCTCGGCCACAGCGACGTCGTCCCCGCGGGCGAGGGATGGACGAGCGATCCGTTCGAACCGCGACGCGACGGCGACGCGCTCGTCGGGCGCGGCTCGACCGACATGAAGGGCGGCCTCGCGGCCGTCGTCGCCGCGATGGCCGCCGTCCACGCCGAGGCCCCCGACATCGCCATGACCCTCGTCTGCACCGTCGACGAGGAGGCCGACGCGACCGGCGCACGCCGCTACTGCGAGACCGCGGAGCGCGAACGGTTCGCGGCGTGCATCGTCGCCGAGCCGACCGGGCTCGTCACGATCACCGGCTGCCGCGGCGCCGCGAACCTCCGCATCGACGTCGAGGGGGCGAGCGCGCACGCCGGCAAACCCGACGAGGGGGCGAGTGCGATCGTCGCCGCGAGCGAGGTCATCGCGGCCGTCGAGGCCGATCGCGCCCGGCTCGCGGGCGAGCCGCACGCCGTGCTCGGCGCGGCGACCTGGAACGTCGGCACCGTCGAGGGCGGGCACGGCACGTCGATCGTTCCCGATCGCTGCACGCTGTCCATCGATCGCCGCACCCTTCCGGGCGAGGACCCGCACGCCATCCTCGACGACCTCGTCGCCGAGACGAGGCGCCGGATCTCGTTCGCCAACCGGCCCGGCACCGACCGCATCACCGTGACCGGCACCGTCGAGATGATCATGCCCGGCTTCGTCACCGACCCCGACTCGCCACTCGTCCACGGCGTCCGCGATGCCGTCGCCGATGCGGGCGGTGCGGGCGACCAGGGCATCTGGACGGCCGCGTGCGAGGGCGGATTCCTCGCCGAGCACCACGGCGTGCCGACGGTCGTCCTCGGCGCGGGCGACATCACGACCCAGGCGCACCAGCCCGACGAACGGGTGTCGGTCACCGAGCTGCACACCGCGGCCCGCGCCTACGCGCTCATCGCGCTGCGCAGTGCACAGCGCGTGGAACGGCTGGAGGAGACCACGACGACCCTGTAGACCGCTTGCCCAGTGCCGATTCGAGATCCAGACGAACACGACGCAACCAGGAGCACTTCATGACCGAGAAGCCCGCGACGCCCCACGAGTTACCGCCCATCACGAGAGAGATCGACTTCACGCCGGCCGAGCGCAAGGACGCGCGGAAGTCGGTCGCCGGTGCCGCGATCGGCAATGCCATCGAGTGGTTCGACTACGGCATCTACGGCTACCTCGTCGTCTACATCGCGCAACTGTTCTTCACGTTCGGCGACGAGTCGGGCGCGCTGCCCACGATCCTCGCGCTCGCTGCCTTCGCGATCTCGTTCCTCGTGCGGCCGTTCGGCGGCATGATCCTCGGGCCGCTCGGTGACCGCATCGGGCGCCGCAAGGTGCTCGTGTTCACGATCGTCGTCATCAGCCTCTCGACGGCGCTCATCGGCGTGCTCCCGACGTCCGAACAGGTCGGCTACCTCGCGCCGATCCTGCTCGTGTTCCTGCGTATGGTGCAGGGTTTCTCGGCGGGCGGCGAGTACGCGGGCGCCGCGGTGTTCATGTCGGAGCACGCACCCGACAACAAGCGCGGCCAGTACGGCTCGTTCCTCGAGTTCGGGACGCTCGCCGGGTTCAGCGCCGCCGCGATCCTGTGCACCGCACTCACGCTCGTCGTCGGCGAGGACGGCATGCTCGCGGGGTGGTGGCGCGTGCCGTTCCTCGTGACGCTCGTGCTCGGTCTCGTCGCACTGTGGATGCGCCGTCACCTGACCGAGTCGGAGACGTTCACCGAGGACTCGGCGCAGACGACCACGAACGAGTTGGCGCTGAAGGCGCTCGGCACACTCATCGTCACGTACCCGTTCCAGGTGCTGAAGCTGTTCGGCTTCGTGATCCTGATCAACGTCGCCTTCTACCTCGTGCTCACGTACATGCCGACGTACCTCTCGTCGACGCTCGGGCACGGGGCCGCCGAGGCGAACTTCTCGCTCGTCATCATCCAGTTGCTCATGATGCTGGTCATCGTGCCGTTCGGCGTGTTGAGCGACCGGATCGGCCGGAAGCCGCAGCTCATCGTCGCGAGCATCGGGTTCATCGTGCTGTCGATTCCCGCGGTCATGCTCATCCAGATCGACTCGCTGTGGACGCAGGTGCTCGGTATCGGCATCCTCGGGCTGTTCCTCGTCATGATCATCTCGACGATCTCGGCCACGCTCCCCGCACTGTTCCCGACGGCCGTGCGCTACTCGGGCTTCGCGATCGGCTACAACATCTCGACCGCGCTGTTCGGCGGCACGGCCGGTTCGGTGAACGAGGCGCTCATCGACGCGACGGGCAACGTGCTCATCCCGGGCATCTACCTCACGGTCGCCGGTGTGATCGGGCTCGTCTCGGTGCTCACGTTCAAGGAGACGGCGGGCCGTTCGTTGCGCGGCAACGTGATCCCGGGCAGCGACGACCACCTGCGCATCGCGAACGGCGAGACGCTGATCGGCAAACCCAACAAGCCCTGACCCCACCTCTCCACCAACGTGGCAGAAACCCACCGCCGCACAGAAAGCCGGGTTGTTGCTACCGGGCCCGCGGCCCGGTAGCAACAACCCGGCTTTTTCGTGGGGTCACGTGCCGATCAGGGGGCCGAGCGTGCGCAGGGCGTCGAGCGCGAGCAGGACGCCGACGATGCCGACGATCCACGCCGTCGTGCTCGCCGCCGACTTCGAGAGCCACGCCTCCAGCCGGGCCAGCGGGGCCGCCACGAGCGGTGCCGCGACGATGCGCAACACCGTCAGGACGATCGCCGGCAGCACCATCACGAGGCAGTAGCCGAGCAGCAACGCCGTGCGCGCGTCCCAGGCCGGCTCGGCCGCCGTGATCATTCCGATGCCCGCGAGATACGGCAGCATCGTCGCCACCTCGAGCGCGGCCGCCGTGAGCGCGAGCCCCATGAGCGCCGCGACGGAGCCCCGCACGGCGCGGTTCGGGCGCCCCTGCCGCCCGGCCGTGCCGGCGCCCGCGGCGTCGGCGTGATCGGCGGCCGGACGCCCACGACCACCGCGGCCCGGGTGCGCGATCGCGCTCGGGTCCGGGTCCTGCCCCGCGCCCGGACCCACGTGCGTGCTCGTCCTCGTGGACGGTTCGGGTCCCGTGATCACGTGCGCGTCGGCTGGGCTCACCGCGTGCGCCGTGGCCGTCGTGGCCTCCCGCTCGGCGCCGACCTCGCCGCCCATCGCCCGCGCCCGCCATCGCGCCGCACGCGCCGGTCCCTCCCGCTTCGCTCGCGGGGAGTCGAGTGCGAAACTCAGCGCGAACAGGCCGACGCCGAGCACGAGCTGTACGCCGTACGCGACCGGGGTCTCGAGCGCGTCGCGCAGCGCGTCGAACGCGACCGAGGCGCCGAGCATGAGCACCACCCCGACCGCCGCGTAGAAGACGACGATCGTGCCCAGATAGAGCAGCATGCGGCCGAGCCGCACGCGGCCGGGCACGAGGAGCAGCCAGAGCGGGATGAGCAGCGTCCCGAAGCTCAGGGAGTCGAGGAGCGCGAGGAGCGCGAGCGCGCCGAACAGCGGCGTCCCGTCGAGCGCGGCGGGGTCGATGGCGAGAGCGAACATGCCTTCAGCGTCGCGTGCGGCGGACGTCGGCGCGTCCGGCGAACGCGGCAGGCCGCCTGTACACCGTTCGATGTACGCCGCAGGCCGCCCGAGCGACGCGAATCCTCGGGCGCCGTGCCGATACTGGACCATGCGCCCGTCCCCCCGACCGACCCGCACCGACGTCGCGCTCGCCGTCGCGCTCGTCGTCGTCGGCGCCGTCTCGATCCTGAGCGGCGACCCACCACGATGGCAGTTCCCGCTCGAAGACCCGGCACCGCTCGTCCCGGCGTGGGTGCCGGTGCTGCTCGTCGTCGCATCGCTCGCGGCCGTCCTGCTCAAACGACGGTGGATGTACGCGGCACTCGTGATCGCATCCGTGACGGCCCTCCTCAACACCATGGTCGGCGTGATGCTCGTGAGCTGGATCGCGCTGTGCGACGTGCTCTACCTCGTCGGCGAACGTTCGAGCCGCCGCGGACGCGTCGTCGGAACCGTCGTCTGCTGCGTCGTGATCATGGGGTTCGGCATCTTCACGCTCGCCGTGACGGGCGATCTCGAGAACGCGATCGGCGGCATGCTCGCACTCTTCGCGGCGCTCGTCGTGCCGTTCTGGTGGGGCGTCTCGGTGCAGCAGGAGCGGGCGATCGCGAACCTCGCCGACGAGCGGGCGACGCTCAGCACGGCGCTCGCGGAGCGGGCCGTGCGCGATTCGGCCGCCGAGCGTGCCGAGGCCGTCGCGCGGGAGCGTGCGGCAGTCGCCCGGGATCTGCACGACGTCGTCTCCGCCAGGCTCTCCGCCATCGCGCTCCACTCGGCCGCGGCGCTCGCCGAAGCACCGGACACCGAACGCGACCGGCGCGCGCTCGAGGACGTGCGGGCGGCGAGCGTCGCGTCGATCAGTGAGATGCGCGAACTCATCGAGGTCCTGCGCTCAGGGGAAGATCGTCTCGACGCGACGAACGGAATGCGCGAGGGCCGCGACGGACCGCTGTTGGATCCGGGCGAGCTCGCGGCGTGGGCGGTCGGCGCGGGGCTCACGGTGGATCTTCGGGTCGACGAGTCCGCGCTCGGCTCCCTGCCCGCCCCATTCGCCCGCGAACTCGCGCCCGTCGCCCGCGAAGCGCTCGTGAACGCCCTCAAGTACGGGACCGATCGCGTGCGCATCGCATTCGACGGTTCATCGGACGCGGTGCGGTTGTGCATCGAGAACCCGATCGACGCCGACGCGGCACGGTTGCCGACCGGTGGTGCGGGGCTCGCGTCGATGCGTGAACGGGTGTCGGCGATCGGCGGTTCGATCGCGTCGGGGCCGGTGCCCGTCGACGACGACGAGACGGACGCCTCGTCGGGGACCACGGGCGACGGCCCCGGGGCCGCGTCGCCCGAAGCCGCGGTGGTGCGGACGTGGCGCGTCGACGTGCGTGTCCCGATCCGAGCGGCGGCGGAACGATGATCCGCGTCCTGCTCGCGGACGACCACGCGACGGTTCGCAGCGGCGTCCGTCTCCTGCTCGAGCGGGCCGGGGACATCGAGGTCGTCGGCGAGGCGGCTGACGGTGCCGCCGCGATCGGCGACGCGCGCGCACTGCGTCCCGATGTCGTGCTCATGGATGCGCGGATGCCGGGCATCGACGGCATCGAGGCGACCGCGGCGATCACGGCCAGGCGGCTCGCGGCCGTGCTCGTCCTCACGACCTACGACCTCGACGAGGTCGTCTTCGGCGTGCTCCGCGCGGGCGCGGCCGGCATCCTGCTCAAGACCGTCGAACCGGACGTGCTCATCGACGCGGTCCGGCGCGTGGCTGCGGGCGACGGCGTCATGGCCCCGGAGGTGACGCGGCGGGTGCTCGAGCACTTCGTCGTGGCGCCGGGTGGGCGATCCGGCGGCATCGTCGACCCCGCCGAGGCCGAGGCCCGGGCGGATGCCGATCGGGCGCCGTCGTTCCGGCTCGACGACAGCTCGGTCGCGGGCCTCACACCGCGGGAGCGGGAGGTGCTCGGGGTGCTCGGTCGGGGACTGTCGAACGCCGGGATCGCGCGGACGCTCGGCGTCACTGAGGCGACCGCGAAGACGCACGTCTCACGGATCCTCACGAAGCTCGGTCTCGTATCGCGCATGCAGGCCGCGATCGCCGCGAGGGAGCTCGGACTCGACCGGTAGGACGTGCGGTGACGAACAGGCCCACGCTCGCCGAGGCCGAGGCCGAGGCCGAGGCCGCGGCTGAGGCCGAGGCCGAAGCTGGTGCTGGTGCCGGTCCCTATCCCGGTGCTGGTGCCGACGCCGGGTGGACGCGTCAGGCGAGCAGGGCGACGAGGGGGTCCCAGCCGTTCACGAGGACGTGCAGGGCGACGATCGCGGTGACGTTCCGATACCGCCACCACAACACACCGGCGAGTGCACCGAATGATCCCTGGACGACGACGACCTGCGCAGCATCGAGCAGCGGCGTGCCGGAGCCGTGTGACCCGAGGTGCGTGAGCGCGAACGCGAGCGACGCGAGTGCGATGCCGCCCGGCGCACCCAGCATCGCCTCGAGGCGCGTCTGGAGCAGACGACGGTAGAAGAGCTCCTCCCCGAAGCCGGTGGTCACGGCCGTCGCGCTCGCCGCGACGACGAGCGTGAGCCGGTCGACACCGCCGAGGTCGTACGTGGGAGTCCATGGTGCGATCTTCGCGAGCGCGAGCACGAGCACGAGCCAGACGAGGACGAGGAACAGGGGCTGGAGCCACCGGTCCCATCCGCCGCGTCGCTCGATGCGCACGGCGTTGCGGATGCTCACGACGAGGAGGAGCGGAACGACGATGAAGAGCACGAACTTCCACAGCATGTAGGCCTCGCCCGAGAGACGGCCGACGATCGTGAGCACCGGGAAGAGGACGGCGAGCACGACGAGGGCGGCCGTGGTCACGAGGAGTCGTCCGCGACGTCCGACACCAGCAGGACGTGCGGGGGATCGCGGCGGAAGCCAGCACGTCATGGCGATCGCGACCGCGGCCGGGAGCAGCACGACCCAGTACGGGACGGCCGGCGCCCCGGGGTCGCTCGAGACGGGTCGGCCACCGGGCGTGGTGACGAGGACGGTCACGAGGGCCGCGAGCCACAGTCCGAGCACGATGACGGCGACGGCGAGTCCGGCGCGCGGAGCGAGCACGGTCACCGTCGCGCCGTCGCGGGCACGGGCCGGGCCCGGCGGCGCGGCGTCCCCCGCTCGGCTCGACGGCGAGCCGTTCGCACCGCGCGACGTCGCGGGATCCTCGTGTGCACGTGGCATGAGTGCAGTGTGCGGGCGCACGCCGATGTGCGCGTCACCCGAAGGATGCACGACCGAGCACCGAGACCTGCGCCAGAAAAAGCCGGGTTGTTGCTACCGGGCCGCGGGCCCGGTAGCAACAACCCGGCTTTCTCCGCGGGCTCGTGCGGAGCCGGTTTCGGAATCGGGCCGGCGTCGGTGTCGCGTGCAGGTGTTTCCGGGTACCGCCGGGTGTCTCCGACCGCGATCGGGGGTGCGGCGGGGCAGGATCGAGGCATGCTCGATCTCAGCCTGCCCATCGTCGCGGGAATGGCCGTCTACCCCGGTGATCCGGACGTGACGTCCGGTCCCGCGCTCGACCTCGTCGCCGACGGCGTCGCCGTCACGGCCCTGGCCCTCGGGAGCCACACCGGCACGCACCTCGATGCCCCGGCCCACGTCGTCCCCGGCGGACGCACGTCGGGGCGGATCGCGCTGGACGAGCTCCTCGGCGACGCGATCGTCGTGCACCTCCCGCGCTCGAGCCTCCCGTCCGGCGATCGGTACGGTCTCGCTGAACTCGACCGTGCGATCACGGGCGGCCTGCCCGAGCGACTTCCCCCGATCGTGTTGATCGACACCGGCCGACACGATCGCTCGTCCGTCGATCGCTCACCCGACGATCGCTCGTCCGTCGAACGCTCAGCGGATGATCGCTCGTCCGACGATCGCGGCCCGGAGCACCGCGGACTCGGCCCGGCGGCCGCGACGGAACTCCTGCGGCGCGGGATGCACGTCCTCGCGCTCGATGCCGAGAGCCCCGACACGGCGGGGTCGCTCGCCGTCCACGAGATCGTGCTCGGCGCCGACGGACTCATCGTGGAGAACCTCACGAACGTCGCGGGGCTCCCGGAGCGAGTACGGGTCGGATTCTTCCCGCTACCGATCGACGCGGACGGGGCGCCGGTCAGGGCGGTGGCGTTCGTCTGAACGGGGCACGGCAACGTGACCGCGCCGCGATCCGTGCTTCGCGGCCGGCGGCTCCTGAGGCCCGGCGGCCCGGAGCCAGTCGGCACCGGAGCCGCGTGGCGCTCGCCCCCGGCCACGCGGCACATGAGCGAAGCGGCCCCTCGGTCACCGCGGACCGGCGTCGTCGGCCGGGTGTCGTCGGGTCGACCGACGGACCGGCGTCGGCTCAGCCGTCGAAGGGTGCCGCCCAACGCAGACCGCGGATCTCGATCCGGTGATCCACATCGCCGTCCCACGTCGCGTCGAGCCCCGCCCGCGTGAACGCGTCGAGCGCGAGCGCGCCGATGGCCGCCGCCTCGGCGTCGTCGTCCGCGACCGAGCCGAAGCCCACGGTCAGGTGGTCGTCGGTGATGAGCCGTTCGAGGTCCTGCCGGTGGCTGAACACGAAGCCGCGCACCTCCTCGCCCGCGTCCTGCAACTCCGTCGCGAGCTGGAACGCGTCGCCGACCGCGTCGCTCAGCGTGGTGCCGGAGAACGAGGCGAGCACGTCGCGCTCCGTGAGTGCGCGAAGCGCGGCGAAGAACGCGTCCCGCTGCGGCGAGGTCTCCGTGACGAGCCGATTGTGCTCGGCCACGACGTCGGCGAGCAGGGTGCGCACCTCCCGGACCGTCGGGACCTTGTCGTCCGGGTAGAACTCGTGGAACTCGCCGTCCTCGAGCAACTCCTCGAGGTCGTCGAGGATGTCGTCGGTGTCGTCCAGACCGAGCGCCACATCGAGCATGAGCCGTCCCGAGAGGGTCCCGTCGCCGGGCGGGAACGCACTGTCGACGACCGGGTGGCGTAGCGTCATGCGGTCAGTCTCGGTGCGGGCGATGAACCGCAGCTGAACCCGGGGAACCCCTCGGCGTCCGTGTGCTGAACCGCCGGTACCGTCGGTGCCGGTCGAGCCGTCCGCGACCGTCAGATCGAGGGCGCCTCCGGGGCATCACGACCGGCGGCGGTCGCTTCGTCGCGCCGTTCCGCGCGCGCCGCCCGATGGCGACGGACGGCGGCGGCGAGGCGGACGAGCAGCGGGTCGCGACGCACGCGACGGGCCCGGACGACGTGTCGGTGACCGTCTCGCTGCGGATCCGTGACGACGGTCCAGCCGAACTCGCGGACGATGTCGAGCAGATCGAGCCGTGCCTCCTCGCTGTCGAAGCGGGAGTAGTCGATCCGGACCGACCCATCCGGGAGCGGCACGTGGTCCTCGAGGACGAGCTCGGCGCGCACCTGCCCCTCGAGCGTCACGAGCCGTTTCGGCCCGAACCTCGCCTCGCGCGGGACCTCGTTCCCGAACTCGTCGAACGCGAGCGCGCTCACCGGGCCGGGGCGGGCCATCCGTCGCACGTGCGTGCGGACGGTGAGCCGACGCGCCGCCTCGTCGAGCCCGACGAGGAACGTGAACCGCTCCTCGCCCGTCGGCGCCTCACCGCGCGGCGTGACGCCGAAGTGACCGATGTCGTGGACGGCCGCGAGGTGCTGTCCGTCGGGCACCACTCGGTAGCCCAGCGCACGGAACATCGTCGCGAGCGCGGCGCGCAGTTCGGCGGTCCGCCCGGCCCGTCCCGCCGCATCGTCCGCGTGGCCGGTCGTGCGCTCGAGCGTGTCGGACGAGGTGGGGGCAGCGGCGTCGGGCATCGAGATCGGCGGGCGCGGTGCCGTCGAGGCCGCCTCGACACCGTGCGGTCGGCCGTCCCCGAGGACCGGTGCGGGTCGTTCGTCGTATGAGACGCTGCGCATGGTGGCCGAGAGTACCCCGACGTCCCGTGCGACGCGATGGGTGGAGCATCCCACTCGGGGCGCCCCGGCCGGCCCGGATGCGAAGGGGCCGGTCAGATCCAGGTGATGGGGCCCTCGTCCGATCCGCTCGACCGTGCGACGGCGTGGGCCGCCTCGGCGATGTCGGAGCTGCGTTCCGCGGGAAAGACGACGAGCGGGACGTCGCTCGAGTCGACCGCGACGACCGCGAGGCCGATCCCCAACGGTTCGAGCCCCGCACGGAAGGCCGCGGCGAGCGCCCCGGCGGAGTCCTGCGCGTCGGGCACGGGAACCTCGATGCCCGCGTCCTGCACGGGACCCGTCTCCTGCAGATCGGCTGCGACCTCGTCGGGGGTGCACTTGCTGTCGATCGGGATCGCGCGGCCGGCGTCGATGAGCCGCATGGTGAGCACGAGTTCGGCGGACACCTCGTCGGCCTCGTGGATCCAGGCGGCCGCGAGTTCCTCGGCATGGGCCGAGAAGTAACCCGCGGGGTCGTCGGCGGCGAGCGCCACGGCGTCCGCACCGGCCTCGTCGAGCCCGAGTGCCCGCGAGAGCCGGGCCCAGTGCCGGGTCGGTTCGCTCGTCATATCGACTAGCTTCGTGGAGCGGATGCCGCGGGTCAACGCGGAGAGGTCCCCACTCCGCTCCTCGGGCCGCCCGATCGGCCCGTGTGCGCGCCTCGACCGGCCGGCCGGCGGCGGGGACGGCCGGTGCTGCGGGCCTCTCGGGACCGGCCGGACGTACGAACGGGCCACACGCCGGCGGGCATCGGCGTCGCGTCGAACCTCACTCGATCGCCGACGAAACCGCCCGGTGCGCCGAGATCGACGCGTGCGTGCGCGCGCCCGGTCGACGTCGCGTCTCGGTGTCGTCCACGCGGAACCCGTTCTCCTCGACGACGCGGACGAGCGCATCGACGGGCCAGCGGTACGCGGGCGTCACGGCGTGCGCGAACGGTTCGAGCACGTCGCCGGTGAAGAAACCGACGAGCAGCGATGCGCCGGGGCGCATGACGCGGCGGAGTTCCGCGAGCGCGGACGGCATCCGGGCGGGCTCGCGGTGGATGAGCGAGTACCAGGCGAGCACGCCGTCGAAACACGCGTCCTCGAACGGGAGTCGCTCGAGGTCGCCGACCTCGAACCGGCAACGCGGGAAGCGCGCGCGTGCGCCCGACACGAACGCCGGGACGAGATCGACGCCGCGGGCGTCGAGGCCACGGTCGGCGAGGAACGCGGTCCAGTGCCCGGGACCACAACCGGCATCGAGCACCGCGCCCGTGCGCTCGTCCGCCCACGCTGCGATGCGCGACACGTCCGGGGCCTCCATGTCCTCGATCGAGCCGAGCAGGTCCGTGTACTCGTCCGCTCGCCCGGTGTACGCCGCTCGGATGTCGTCCTCGATCACCGGGGTACCGTACCCGCATCCGTGGTGCGTGTGCGCGGGCTGCGTCGCTCGGAGCATCGCCTGGCACGCTCGAACTCGCGGTTCCGGAGACCCATCGACCGACCGCCTCGCCGGGCTCGCGTGCGGGAGCATCGCCGCCGCGGCGCAGGATCCGTTCGACCACGCGAAGGACGACGATGATGTATCACACGAAACGCCCCATCACCTCGATCGCAGGAGCGACGGCGCTCCTGTTCGCCGCCGCCGGTCTCGCGGGCTGCGCCGGAACGGGGACGCCAGGCCCCACCGAGAGCGCGCCCGCGACGACGCAGGCGGCGCCCGCGAGCGATGCGACGACGCAGCCCGCGGAGCCGGACTGCACCGAGCTCGACGCGGAGACGGCACTCCGGGAGTCGATCGACGAGGTCCCGAAGCCCAGCAACCTGAGCGATCTGGAGTGGGACATGGAATCGGTCGACCTGACCTCGTACAACGCGTGCTCGGCACTGTCGTGGCTCGTCGTCGGGCCGGTCGGTGCGACGGGGTCGTCACCGCACCAGATCATGCTGTTCCACGACGGCGAGTACATCGGGACGGCGACGAAGATCGCCTACGGCTTCACGCCCGAGGTGACGCGCGTCGAGGACAACGAGATCTCGGTCACCTACACCTACCTCGAGCCGGGCGACGCCAACGCGGACCCGAGCGTCCGCGCGACGGCCACGTTCACGTTGGACGAGAAGAGCGGATCGGTGGACATGAGCGGCGACGTGCCGCTCGATGAGCAGGACTGACCGGCGAGCAGGCGTGACCCGCGGCAGGCGTGAGCCCGAGGCGGGCGTGGCCCACGGGTGGGCGTCATCGCTCCGTCCGGGCGACGCGCGGGCGGGACCGGCCCAGGGGCCGGCCCGACCCGGGCCCGGTGCGCACCTCGAAGCCGGGGTGGGACCTGTCGCTATGACTGACCCGATCCGGCCCCGCCTGGTCCCGCCTCGCCTCGCCCGGCCTCGCCTCGCCCGGCCTCGCCTCGCCCGGCCTCGCCTCGCCCGGCCTCGCCTCGCCCGGCCTCGCCCCGCCCGGCCTCGCCCCGCCTCGCCCTGGCCCGGCTCACGCCCGCGGTCCGGGTCCCGTCGCGCCACCGGCGTCGGGCGGACGGAACGTCGGCCGTGCGCGGAGCAGCTCGACGACAGGCAGATCGGGTGCCGCCCACGCACGGGGCAGGAGGGCGCCACGCGTCACCCACTCGAGTCGATCGTGGTCCGTGCTCGCCCGTGGCGCGGCACCGGTGAGCGTCGCGAGATAGCAGGCCAGGTCGATGGTGCGCTCGCCGAGCGCCGTGTCGGAACGATCGAGGAGCTCGGCCACCTCGATGTCGACGCCGAGTTCCTCCCGGATCTCCCGCACGAGTGCCTCGCGCGGTGACTCGCCCGGCTCGACCTTGCCGCCCGGGAACTCCCACGCGCCGCCGTCGCGCACGTGCGCGGCGCGACGACACGCGAGCACGCGATCCCCGTCGACGATCACGGCTGCCACGACCCGGACGGACTCGCTCATGTTCCCATCGTCCGTGACGACGTCGCGTGTGCGAGCGGTGACGCGCCGAGTCGACCGGTGCGACGGGGCGGTCGGCGTACGACTAGCCTTGCCCGGTGGTCCGTGTGCGCGGGCGGACGGATGTCGATGTGCGGGAGGTGGACGGGTGCAGACCCTGCTCTGGATCGCGCTGACGGTCGTGGGCGGTGGGTTCATCGCCGCGCAGTCGCGCGTCAACGGTGAGCTCGGGAGCCGGATCGGGGATCCGTACGCGGCCGCCCTGATCTCGTTCGGCCTCGGATTCGTGCTGCTCATGTTCGCGGCCGTCGGCTCACGATCGCGCGGCGGCGCGCTCCCGTCCGTCGTGCGTGCCGTGCGCGAGGGGCGGCTCGCCTGGTGGCAGGTGCTCGGTGGCGCGGGCGGCGCGCTGCTCGTGTTCTCCCAGTCGCTCACGACGCCGCTGCTCGGCGTCGCGCTGTTCACGATCGCGGTCGTGGCGGGACAGACCGCGGGTGGCCTGCTCGTCGACCGTGCGGGGCTCGGCCCGGCCGGTGTCCAGTCCGTCACGGCACGCCGACTCATCGGCGCCCTGCTCGTGATCGCGGCCGTCGCCGTCACCGTCGGCGGTCGTATCGAGGGTGGCTTCCCGTACGCACTGCTCCTGTTCCCGTTCTGCTCCGGGCTCGCGAACGCGTTCCAGCAGGCCGTCAACGGGCGGGTGCGCAATGCGACCGACGCGTACACGTCGACGCTCCTCAACTTCGCCGTCGGGACGGGCGTGCTCCTCGTCGCGTTCCTCATTCACGGCCTCGTCGGCGGATTCACGGCCGAACTGTCCGGCACGCCGTGGTACCTGTTCCTCGGTGGACCGTTCGGCATCGTGTTCATCGGGATCTCGGTCGTCGCGGTCGCTCCGCTCGGGGTGCTGCGGCTCGCGCTCTCGCTCGTGACGGGTCAGCTCATCGGTTCCGTCCTGCTCGATCTCCTGCTGCCCGGCGCGAACACCGTCGTGACGGTGTGGACGTTCGTCGGCCTCGGTGTCGCGCTGCTCGCGGTCGCGTTCACGTCGCTGCCGCTCCCGCGTCGGGGCGGCGACGGGACGATCGCCCGCCCCGTGCACGGCCTCGGGCCGCACAGGGACGAGTAGGCGAACCACGCGCCCGCGAGAGCTGCACGTATCAAGCCGGGTTGTTGCTACCGGGCCCCGGGCCCGGTAGCAACAACCCGGCTTTTTCCGCGGCACCGGCCGGGGCGGCTGCGCGGGGGCGGATGCGGCGGGGCGGATCGGCGGGGCGGTGCGAGTCAGGCGGGCGGTCGAGCGGTCGCATCCGACGTCGCGTCGGGGTCGAAGTCGACGTAGCGGACGACGGGGAGTTGCGGGTGCGAGGCATCCGGTGTGAACGAACGCACGACCGCCGCCGCCTCGAGCGCCGCATCGAGACGTGCGCGGGGAACGATCGCGAACTCGAAGCCGTCCGGCGTGACCGTCACGAGCAGCAACTCGAGCCCCCAGCGCGTGAGGCGGGCGGCCGCGAGCAGCAGTGCGTCGTCGTTCGTCCAACCGTCGGGCAGCCGCAGCCGCAGCCGCGCGCCCGCGTCCCGGAGCGGGCCGGCGTGCTCGAGTGCGGCGGCGACGTCGGCGGCGGCGAATCGTGCGTCCACCCCGGCGTGCAGGCCGTTCCGCTGCAGCGCATCGCAGAGGGCGAGCACGGGCGTCAGTTTCGAGACCTCGTCGATCGACCCGAACTGCCACATGAGTCCGTCCCGATGCGCATCGAAGTACGCTCCGGGCTGGTCGACGCTCGACCCGACCTCCTCGGCCACGCCGCGCGGCAGACCGAGCGCGAGCGCGAGCGCGGTCCAGGCGCCGCGGGCATCGGTCGCTCGAGGCGCGGGCGGTGGGCTCTGACGGACGGGTTCCGCCCGCGCTGTCGGCGCCGGCGTACGTTCCTCGCGTGAACGGTCGGACGGATCGACGGGCCCGCCCCGAGCCCCGTCGTCCCGCACGGCGTTGCCGGCCCGGACGTGGGTGCCTGTCGGGAGCGGACCGCTGATGTGGGTGTGCGTGCCTGTCGGGAGGGGTCCGCCGGTGTGGGGGTGCACGCCCGTCCGGAGGGAGGCGTCGGGCGGCTGCCGTGGCGGTGTCGGCTGCGGGCTCGGGCCGCGGAAGCGCGTCCATGCGCCCGAGAACCTTCCGCCCGTGCCCGGCCCGGTCGGTCCACCGTCGTGCACCCCGTCCTCCGCCGAGAAATCGAGGTACCGGACGACGGGCACGGTCGTGTCGAGCACGACGCCGGGCAGGATCGGGGCGACGAACGGGTGCGCGTCGAGCGCCGCCGACAGGACTCCCCGGAGCCGATCGGCCGGGATGACGGCGAGCTGGTACGCGCCGGAATCGAGTGTGATGGACACGAGCTCGAGTCCGGCGCGAGCGAGTTGGTCACCGGCCGCGCGCAGGGCGGCCTCGATCGAGCGCGCACCGTCGAGCCGGAGCACCGTACCCCCGCCGTAGACCGGACGGAGCGCGCCGATCGTGGCCGCGACGTGGGCGGGTGGCATCGCGGACGTGATCCCGGCGGCGAGGCCGGCGACGTGCAGGCGGTCGAAGAGCGCAAGGAGCGGCGTCACGCCCGCCGGGCTCGTGATGCGCGGGAACGCCGATGCGAGCCGGCCACGGTGGGTGTCGAGGTACACCTCCGGATCGGCGTAGGCGATCCCCACGTCGCGAGCGGCCGCGTCGTCGAGGCCGAGTTCGAGGGCGAGCGCGATCCATGCGTCGGTTCCCTCGTCGCACACGGCGAAACCCCGGCCGTCCCGCGTCCGTTCCAAGAACTCGTCGGCCATCACGGGCCGCGTCCTGCCGTGGATCACGGGATGCGCCTCACCCGTCCTCGCCGCGGTCGCGTCGATGAGGCGAGGCAGCGTCGGGACGACGCCCGGGGAGGGGCCCGCGCCCGCCGGCGGCGCGTGGGTGACGGGCGGCGGCGCGCCGAGCGCAGATCGCAGTGCGGTCGTCGCCGCGGCGATCATCGCGAGGCGTTTCCGTGGGACGACGACGAGTGCGTGGGTCTCGTCGTCGCTCTCGTCGACGAGGACGTCGAGGCCGAGGTGTGTCAGCTGACGTGCCGCGAACAGGAGGTTCTCGTCGCACCCGAGGCCATCCCGCAGCACGAGCTCGGCGCTCCACTCCCGCATCGGCGCGGTCGACTCGAACGCGCGGGCGATGTGCGACGGCTGCGCGTCGTGCGCGATCCGGACGAGGAACCCGGCCGCACCGAGCCGCTCGGTCAGGATCGCCGCGGGCGTGCGTTCGGCGCGATCGGCTGCGACCAGTCGCGGCACCTCGGGGTCGCCGTCGTCGAACGCCGACACATCGGACGGGCGCGCATCCGCGGCATTCGCGATGTCGATCGCGGCGGTTTCGTCGAGCCCGAGCACGAGTGCCAATTGGCTCCACGCGACAGCGCCATCGGTCATCATGCCGATCATCCTCTCAAGTCGGCCGCGCACACGGCTGCCCCGCATCCCCTGGGGTGCCGCCGCCGTCGCCCCCGCGCCCCTCCCGACGGGGGTGAACGTAGGCTTGCCCGGACGGCGCGTGTCGGGCGGCCGCGCGGTGCGACGTGCGGGCCGGACGGGCGCGCCGTGGCGTATCGACAGGAGGACGTGCGTGAGTGGTGGGACGGGGCCGTACCGGATGGGACACGTGCGCGTCGGCGACGACGAGCTGTACGAGGAGGTCGAGGGTGCGGGTGAGCCCGTGCTGTTGCTGCACGGCGGCTTCTGTTCGCTCGAATCGCTGCGGATCCCGGGGGAGGCGCTCGCGGTGGATCATCGCGTCCACGCCTTCGAGCGACCGGGGCACGGTCGCTCGGCCGATCACGACGAGCTGTTCACGTACGAGCGGAGCCTCGCCGAGACGGTCGGCTACCTCGATGCCGTGGGCCTCGGGTCCGTGCACGTCGTGGGGTACAGCGACGGCGGCATCATCGGTCTGCTGCTCGCGATGCGCCACCCGGAACGGGTCCGCTCGCTCGTGGCGATCAGCGCGAACCTCGACCCGAGCGCCTTCACGGACGGGGCCGAGGCGGCGGGTGAGCCCGTGCTGACCGGGGAACCGAGGGCTCGGCACATCGAATGCGGGACGGGTGCGGCGGACCGGAGTGGGGCGGACGACGAGCGCGCCCACTACGATCGGCTCTCGCCGGACGGTGCCGGGCACGCCGACGTCGTGCTCGAGAAGCTCGTGCGCATGTGGACGTCGGAGCCGCACATCGATCCGGCCGAGCTCGCGGTCATCGGCGCCCCCACGCTCGTCGTATCGGGCGACCGCGACGCGATCCGGCCGGGACACAGCCTGCGGATCGCGGCCGCGATCCCCGGCGCGCAACTGTGCATCGTGCCGGGGACGACCCATGCGCTCGTCGCGGAGCGGCCGCGGCTCGTGGGCGCACTCGTGCGCGACTTCGTCGCGGCGGTCGAGCGAGATGAGGCGACGGTCGGCGGGGCGGTGGTCGAGCGAGACGAGGCGACTCCCCACGACGCGGCGGTCGAGCGAGATGAGGCGACGGTCGGCGGGGCGGTGGTCGAGCGAGACGAGGCGACTCCCCACGAGGTGGCGGTCGAGCGCCAGCGAGCGGCCGAGCCCGACGCGGCGCGAGAAGCCGACACCCGCCCCTGAACCGAGCCACATCCAGCCGGGTTGTTGCTACCGGGCCCGCGCCCCGGTAGCAACAACCCGGCTGGATACGGCGGGCGGATACGGCGGGCGGATACGGCGGGCGGATACGGCGGGCGGATACGGCGGGCGGATACGGCGGGCGGATACGGCGGGCGGATACGGCGGGCGGATACGGCGGGCGGATACGGCGGGCGGATACGGCGGGCGGATACGGCGGGCGGGGACGCGGCGGGTGTGGGGCGGCGCGTGCGGAGTGTCCGGTGCGGAGTGTCCGGTGCGGTGTGTCTGGTGCGGTGTGTCTGGTGCGGTTTGTGTGGTGCGGAGTGTCAGGTGCGGGAGCGGCGCAGCAGCCACACGAAGTACGGCGCCCCGATGAGCGCGATCACGAGGCCGGCTGGCACCTGGGCGGGCAGCACGATCGTGCGGCCGAGCGTGTCCGCGACGCACACGAGCAGCGCGCCGAGCACCATCGAGACGGGGATGATGCGCCCGTGCCGCGCCCCCACGAGCGATCTCGCGAGGTGCGGCGCGACGAGCCCCACGAACCCGACGACGCCCACCGCGACGACGCTCACCGCGGCGAGCACCGCCGCGATCGCGAGCAGGCCGAGCCGAGCGGGCCCCGTCCGCACGCCGAGGATGCGCGGCGTGTCCTCGTCGATCGCGAGGACGTCGAGCTGCCGCCGCAGCGCGACGAGCACGGGCACCGCGACGGCCAGGCCCACGGCGACCGGGACGACGTCGGCGAACGTGCGCCCGTAGGTCGTGCCCGAGAGCCACGTGAGGATGCGCGGCGTGTTCCACGGGTCGGCGCGCAGCAGCAGGAACGTCGTGAGCGCGCCGAGCGCGTAGCCGCAGCCGATGCCGATGAGCACGAAGCGATCGGGCAGGAGCCCGCCCCGCCACGCGAGCAGCGCGATGACGGCGAACGTCCCGAGCCCGAGCGCGACGGCCATCGCGACGAGCGCCGGTCGACCACCCGGTACGCCGCCCGTGACGACGATGACGGCGCCGAGCCCCGCGCCCGTCGTGATGCCGAGCACGCCGGGCTCGGCGAGCGGATTGCGCACCGTGCCCTGCACGACGCAGCCGGCGAGCGCGAGCGCGGCGCCGGCGAGCGTCGCGGCGAGCACGCGCGGGACGCGCTCGTCGAGCGATTGGGCCACGAGCGCGGGCGCCGTGCCCTGCAACCAGAGTGCGATGTCGCCCGTCCGGAGCCACAGGCTGCCGGCCAGCACGGCGACGACGACCGCCCCGGCGAGCAGCGCGAGCGCGAGCCCGAGCGAGACGAGGAAGCGCGTCCGCGAGCGGAGCCCCACGCGCACGTTCGGGGGGAGCCGGACGCCGCCCGAGTCGCGCAACTGCATCGCGAGCACGACGACGAGCACGCCGCCGAGGAGCGCCGTCGGGACGCCCGTCGGGATCGAGGTCGCCCCCTCCGCGCCGAGCACGGCGCGCAGGGTCGCATCGGCGAGCAGGATCAGCAGGGCGCCGAGGAGGCCCGAGACGGGCACGAGGAGGACATGGCGACCGACCGCCGGGACGCGCGCGGCGAGGAGCCGCGCGAGCACGGGCGCGCCGAGGCCGACGAACCCGATGGGCCCCGCGAGCGTGACCGACAGGCTCGTGAGCAGGACGGCGCTCACGACGGCGACGACCCGGGTCGAGCCGACCGGGACGCCGAGCGAGGCGGCCGTGTCGTCGCCGAGTCGCAGCACGTCGAGGCGGCGCGAGCGGAGGAGCACGACGACGAGCACGGCCCCGATCACGGGCGCCACGCGTGCCGACGCGTCGAGGTTGAGCTGTGCGAGCGAGCCACTGCCCCACGCGAACAGGCCCGTCGTGTTCTCGCGGAACAGGACGAGCAGCATCGCGGTCGCCGCGTCGAGCGCCATCGCGGTCGCCGATCCCGCGAGGACGAGCCGCGTCGTCGCCGTCCCCGCGCCGCCACCCGTGAGCCCGAGCACGAGTGCCGCGGCGGCGAGCCCACCGAGGAACGCGACGCCGCCGGACGCCCACAGCGGTACCGCGAGGCCGAACGCCGCGACGGCCGTGAGCGCGAGATACGAGCCGGCCGTGACGGCGAGCGTGTCGGGCGCGGCGAGCGCGTTGCGCGTCACCGATTGCAGGAGCGCGCCGGCCGCACCGAGCGCGATGCCGACCGCGACGCCCGCGAGGAGCCGCGGCAGGCGCGATCCCGTGAAGACGTCGGCGACCGGCACGCCGCCGACGGTCTCGTCCCCGCCCGCGAGGGCACGAACGAGGTCCCACGCGCCGACGCCGGACGTGCCCTGCGTGAGGTGCCACGTCCCCACGACCACGACCGCGAGTGCGAGCAGCACGAGCACCGCCACCCCGCCCACGCCCTGACCGGGCGCGAGCGGGGCAGCGGTGCGGGCGAGGCCGTCCCGTGTCGCGAGCGGGCGACTCACCCCGCGGTGATCGCCGCGACGTACGCGTCGACCGCCTGCTCGCACGAGATCGGGCCACCCGCGCCCCACACACCGGGCGGGAACGCGTGCGCGCGACCCTGCTGCACGGCAGGCAGGGACGTCCAGATGGGGCTCTTCTCGAGCTCCGAGACGTAGCCGTCCGCCTCACCGTCGTTCGAGTAGAAGAGGTTCGCGTTCCCCACCGCCGTGAGCCCCTCGATGTCGGTCTGCGCGAGACCGTACGCGGGGTCGACGCCGCCGCTGCCGTACGCCGCGTCGATCTCGTCGGTCCACGCGGACGTGAGGCCGAGCTGTTCACCGAGCGCCGTGAACAGCGCACCCTTGCCGTACGGGCGGATCGTCACGTTGCCGCCCTCGATCCAGCCGTCGAAGAACAGGAAGTCGGTCGTCGGGAGCTGCACGTCGGCGACCTGCGCCTTCGCGTCCGCGAGATGCGTGTCGAAGTCGTCGAGGACCTGCTGCGCACGCTCGGTGCGCCCCGTCGCCTCGGCGATCATCGTGAACACACTCTTCATGTTGCCGATCGGGTCGGCACCGTTCGCGCCGAGCGTCGCGAGTACGGGCACGCCGCGGCTCTCGAGCTGTGCGATGAGTTCGTCGTCGGGCGTGAACGCCTCGATCACGATGAGGTCGGGGTTCGTCGCGTAGAGCGCGTCGAGGTCGGGCTCGCCGCGCGTGCCGACGTCCGTGACCCCGTCGGGGATCGTCTCGGCGCTCACGTACGTACCGTATCCCTCGGCGTCCGAGACGGCGACGGGCGTGACGCACAGCGTGAGCGCGTCCTCGATCTGCTGCCACTCGAGCACGGCGATGCGCTCGGCGGGCTCGTCGAGCTCGACCTGCCGCCCGACGCCGTCGGTGATCGACACGGGGCCGGTCGAGGTCGTCGTCGTGTCTTGCGTGCAGGCCTCCGAGGTGGGCGGCGCGACGTCGCCCCCGGCGGTGTCGACGTCCGTGGTGCCGCAGCCGGACAGGGTGAGCGCCGCGGCGACGGACATGCCGATCGCTGCGAGCCGGTGAACGCGGGTCATTGGTGATCCTCTCTCGTGGAATCGGGGGAGCGGGGTGGACCGGTGTGTCGGCCGACGGGGTCGATGCGGAGCCGTCCGGTGCGCGGGTCGACGTCGACGTCGACGCGGATGCCGTACACCTCGCTCAGGTGTTCGCTCGTGAGCACGTCGAGCGGTGCGCCCGCGGCGTGGACGGTGCCGTTCGACAGCAGCAGGAGTTCGTCGGCGACGAGCGCCGCGTGGTCGAGGTCGTGCAGCACGATGCCGACCGCGGCGCCGTGGCCGTGGGCGAGATCGCGCACCAGGTCGAGGATCTCGACCTGGTAGCGCAGGTCGAGGTGGTTCGTGGGTTCGTCGAGGAGGACGATGCCCGTGTCCTGCGCGAGGCAGGCGGCGATCCACACGCGCTGCACCTCGCCGCCCGAGAGTTCGCTCGCGGCCCGCTCGGCCGATGCGACGAGTCCCGTCACGTCGAGGGCGTGCGCGATCGCTGCGCGGTCCTCGTCGTCGAGCCCGGCGAAGCGTCGACGGTAGGGGTGACGCCCGAACGCGACGACCTCGCGCACCGTGAGGCCCTGCGGGGCGGGACGGCTCTGCGAGAACAGCGTCACCTCGCGCGCGAAGTCGCGAGCGTGGAAGGAGTCGATCGGCCGGGGCGCTGCACCGTCCGTTCCCGTGAGCGTGATCGTGCCCGAGCGGGGTCGGTGCAGGCGTGCGAGCGAGCGCAGCAGGGTCGACTTGCCGCTGCCGTTGGGCCCGATGAGTGCGGTGACGAGGTGGGGGCGGAGCGAGACCGAGATGCCGTCGACGACGACCTGGCGACCGAAGCCGAGGGTCAGCGCATCGCCGTCGAGTGCGGTGTCCGGGGTCATGCGGTCGGCACGGTTCCGGGCGCTGTCGGGCGCGGCGGGCGGACGTGCTGCGGGCCGTGTGCGGCACGACGGCCGGACGGTCGCCCGACGTGGGGGTGCGGCCGGGGCGGTCCGGGCAGGGACGGCGAGGACTGGGGCATGTGACGAACCTGGTGTGGACGGACGGCGGCGACGGCATCGGTCACGGTCCACGGTGCTGCGGGCCGGTGTCCGACGCGACAGCACGTTGGTTGGTAAGGGTTACCTTGCCTCAACAGGGTACGAAGCCGGTCGGGTGTCCGCAATCAGGAGAACGGGACAGGGCATACGGCGATCCGGACACCCCCGTCGTGTCCCGCCCCGGCGGACGCGCGTCGAACGGGGCGCCGCGCCGCTCGCGTCGCGTGCGTCGGTCCGCCTGCTCCGGCGCGTCGGCCGTTCAGGACGGCCGAGTCCGCTCGCCCGGAGCACGCCCGTCGACGGGTTCGCGCCCGGTGTCGCCCGACCGGGCCCGGGACGGTCGAACGGCGCGCGCCACGTCGTCGCCGTGCGCCGTCGCGCCCGGCGCCGCCGCGTGGAAGAGTCCGGGCGTCGTGCCGAGCACGCGACGGAACGCGGCGATGAACGTGGACGGTTGGGCGTAGCCGAGCAGACGCGACGTCTCGTGGACGCCGTGACCGTCCGCGAGCAGCCGGAGCGCCTCGTGCACGCGAAGCACCTGACGCCAGCGCGTGAACGAGAGCCCCGTGGAACGCCGGAACGCGCGCGCCAGGGTGCGTTCGCTCACGTCGAGCGCGGCGGCCCACTCCTCGAGACTCCGCTGGTCCGCCGGATCGGCGAGCAGCGCCTGCGCGACGGGATCGATCCGCGCGTCGCCGGGCACACGGAGCACGAGCTCGTGCTCCGCCGGAGCGATGACGTCGAACACGACGCGTTCCGCACGCGCCCTCGCCGCCCCGTCGAGATCGTCCCGCGCGAGGTGGTCGAGCAGCGCCTCGAGGAGCGGGGTCATCACGATCGTGGTCGGCTCCGCGAACACGTGGGGTGTCCGGCTCGGTTCGAAGCGCGCGTCGGAGAACTCGACGCCGATGGTGAGCCTGCCGGAGTGGACCGTGCCGGCGGGCAGCCAGAGGCCGTAGCCCGTCGACACCGTGAACACGCGCCCGCCCGCCCTCGTCGTGAGCGTGCCACCGCGCACCCACACGAGCTCGTGGTGGTCGTGCGCGTGGGGCTCCCACTCGAGCGGCGTGGTGGTGATCTCCGATGCGGCGACGATGGCGGACGATCCGGCCGGCGGCACGGAGCTCGCCCGGCGGATCACCGTGTGGGGCTCGCGGGACCAGGAGCCGACGCCGGTCCCGTCCGGCCGCTCCCGGCGGGGACGATCGGACGGCGGACCCTCCGCGCTGCTCAAGCGCACGAGTGTAGGTCGCGCACGAGTGGACGGCGGACGCCGGAGGGGACGTCTTGGTCCCGCTCCACGTCGCGCGACGGTGGCGGGCGGTGGTCGGCGAGGTTGTCCACAGGTGCCTCCCGCGCTCGGACGGCGACGTGGCAGAATCCGAGTCCCGCGGCGGGAGGGGCTGCCCGGGCGCCGGGGGTGCACGCCGTGCGGGGGCCGAGCGTTCGCGTCGCTGCCCGTCACGTGGGACGGGTAGCGGGGCCGGTGCGGGTGGGGACGAGCACGACGCCGCGGGCCGTCCGTGGCGCGGGCATGCGGCGACGGCGGGCATGCGGGCGATGTCGCGTATGCGGGCGATGTCGCGCATGCGGACGAGGACGGAAGAACCGAGGAAGAACCGTGGAGGGAATCGTGGGCGCTATGCAGCGGGAACGGGTGGACGGCAGTGACGGTTGGCGCGACGGGGTGGGGTGGCCGGGGCCGATCCGAGTCGTGCCGCTCGGGACGCGCGTCGACGACGGTGTGATCATCGGGAGCTACGTGCTCCCCGACGGCACCGCGGGGCGACCGCGGCACTGGATCCTCGACGATGCGAGGTGCCGCGAGCTGTGGGACGACGCCCGCCCCACCGAGGAGCTGCGGGCGCTCCCCGAGGCGTCGCGCGCCGGGCTGCGGTGGATGGACGAGCGCGGCCTCGTCTCGGTCGTCGGGCCCGGTGCGGGCCCGAGCGCGCTCGATTTCGGCATGGTGTTCGACAGGCCCGTGAAGCCGATCGAACACCTCGACGACGGGCTCCGGTTCTCGACAGCGGACGACTCGACGTTCGTCCTGTCCGAGCCCGGCGTTCGCCTCCTGCAGGAACTCGCGGAGCGGATCACCGTCGCGGACGCGATCCGCGCGGTCGTGCGGCGGACGCTCGCCGATCCGCACGATGCCGCAGCCGTGGACGACTGGACCGCGGCGACGGGCACGACGTTCGAGGCGCTCATGGTCGACGAGATGCTGCAGTTCGCCGAAACGCTGCTCGCGGTCAGTGCGGCTCACTTCGAGCGGGTGCCGTGATGGCGTCCGCACGGGGACGCCTCGCCCACACGGCCCTGACCCTCGGGGTCGTCGTGACCTCGGCCCTCGGCGGGGGTACCCACATGCCGACCGTCCACCAGGTCTCGGAGCACGCGCAGAAGGTGATGGCACAGGGGATCCGGCCGCGACGTCGCCGCGAGGAGGACGAGGAGAAGCGCGACGAGTCCCAGGACGCCACGCGCGGTTCGAGGGATCGCGGCTCCGACGCCGAGCCGGAGCGGCCGGGGACGGACACCCACCTCGTGAGCGATGCACCCCGCGGCTGGGGTGCGGAGGACGTGCCGCCGCTCCGCGAACCCCCGGCACGTGAATCGCCCGGCCGCGAGTCGCCCCCGTCCACCGGGACGTCGCCGGGCACGCGGGGACGGACGTCCCCCGAGCGCGGGCGGTCGACGCGATCGGGCCGACCGAACGGGCGGACGGGCAGGAGCGATCCGTCCGATCCGACGCGACGGGGTGCACGGCCCGATCGTCCCGGGCGACGGCCACCTCGTCGCGGTGACCGCGGTGTCGACGGTCGCGGTTGACGTCGCTCGGTCGCCGCCGGGCAGGTGCCTCGGGACGCCGGGGCGAACGGACGCCGGCTAGGAGTCCAACAGCTCGAGCAGCGCGTGGGCGGCGTCCTCGATGTCCTGGTGGTGCCACTCGCCCGCGCGCTGCGCGATCGCGACGAGGGCCTCGCGGCTCACGACCGCGAAATCGCCGTACACGAACCCGTACCGTTCCTTCGTCTCGGCCGATGCCCCCTCGCGGAGCGCGAGGTGCCACGCACCGTAGGCGTCCCAGCCGTTCGCGTCGAGGAACGCGTTCTCGTCGGACGTACTCGGTTCGAGCTCGTGCCAGGGACGCTCCCGATCGACACGGCCCGCCGCGACGAGTCGACGCGCCTGATCGACGCCTGCCTGATTCACGACGTAGGAGACCATGTGTCGAGCATGCGCCTCGAAGCTGCGTAGCAGGTGCGGGACGCGGTGGGACGGGGCCCGGCCGGCGGGTTCGGCGGCGACGGCGGGCGCTGGTGCGCGCCGACGGCACCCGGGATCGGTGCGCTCAGGCGGCGCCGGGCGCCCCGAGGTCGCTGTCGCCGAGCACCCACGGGTCCTCGGGCTCGCGCTCCGGCTCGCCCTCGTAGAACCCCGCCCGGTAGAGGGCGTAGCGGACGCGCGCGTCCCGGCGTCGGCGTTCGACGACGAACGAACCGTCCTCGTTGCGCCGATGCGAGAGGCGGAGCGTGACCCAGCCGGTCGGGAGTCCGTCGAGCGCGGGATCGATCGAGGCGGCGAGACCGAAGTCGCTCAGGACCGTGATCGCCCGCAGCACGCCGGACTCGTGCAGGGTCAGGAACCCGTCGTCGGTCTCGGAGTAGTTGAAGCGGATCCAGTTGACGGAGGTCGGATCGGGCACCTCGGTCGAGAACGCGGCCCGGCGACCGCGACGCGGCGATGCGTAGGCGCGCGAGAACGTCGCGCCGAGCAGCCGAGCGAAGTGTCGGTAGAGGATCTCGGCATCGACCTCGGGGAAGAGGTCGTAGAGCGTGAACGTCTTGACGACCGAACGTCGCGCGTACCAGTTGTCGTCGAGCACGATCTCGTCGTCGCTGCGGGCGAGGCGCACTTCGTCCGAGGTGACGGCCGATGCACGGCCGACCTTCACGTCGAAGACGAGTTCGCGCTCACCGAACGCCAGCACAACGAAGTCGTCGTCGCGGACATCCACCGGCATCACGGATCGTGCTCCCATCCCTCGAGGATCGCATGCGTGGGCGAGCGTCTCATGAGTACGCATCTGCACCATCGCGGCGTCCCGTTCAACTCTGGCCGTTCCGCTCCCGTTCGACAAGTCCGGCGCGCCGAACCGTTGCTGTGACGAGACCGGGCACGGCGCGGCCGGCGGCCGCCGGAGCCGGGCACCGGGTGCGTCGAGCACGACGGCGCGCGGCGTGGCGCGGATCGGCGTGTCCCGTGCGTTCAGGCGACGAGTCCCGCCGTGTGCCCGAGCCACGCGACGGCGGCTCCCGCGATGAGGTACGGGCCGAACGGGAGGTGCTCCGCCGCGCGGGCGCCGCGCCGTCGACGGACCGACGAGACGACGGCGTGGGGCAGCGCGAGCAGATAGGCGGCGACGACCGCGGTCGCGAGCGAGCCCCAGCCGGTCGCAGGAACGAGCGCGACGCCGACGAGGGCCGCGAGCTTCACGTCGCCGCCACCCATCGTGCCGAGGACCGCGAGGACGAAGAAGCCCCCGCCGGCCGCCGCCGCGGCGGCGCAGCCCAACAGCAACGCCGATCCGGCTGCCGAGGTGGGTGTCGCCGAGCCGCCGTCGGGCGCGGCGATCCAGGCGCTCGCGGTGTCGAGCGCGAGGAGGGCCGCGATGGTGGGGAGCGTGCACAGATCAGGCAAGCGCCTCGTGCGGGCGTCGACGAGCGCGAGGCCGGCACCGACCACCGCGAGTGCCGTGACACGCACGATCGCGATGCCCTCGGGCCCGATCGCCGCCGTGCCGACCGTGCCCACGAGGAGCGCGAGCACCGTCGCGGCGGCGACGGCGGGCGCGAGTCGTTTCGGCCGCACCGCCCGCCCGGCGTCCGTTCGGTCGTCGGCGTGCCCCTCAGACATGTTGGGCGGTTCGCGCCCGGTCGATGATGACCTGCGTCTCGTCCTCCGGTTCGTAGCCGTCCTCGAACTCGTCGAGGCGGCGTGTAAGCTGCGCGACGATGCGTTCGAATCCGTCGCGGTCGCCCGCGCCGAGCTCGGCGAGGAGCGCGTCGCGCCAGCAGGTCTCGTTCACGGGGTCGACCTCGCGCCCGAGCGCGGCGGGGACGCGCGCGGCATGCGGATCGCCGCGTTCGAGGAGACGCTCGGACAGTTCGTGGCACGCGTCGCCGATCGCGGCGAGCATCTCGCTCCTCGTCACCTCGGCCCAGCCGTAGTAACGGTCCTTCACACCGCCGATGGGCTGGCCATCCACGAGTTCGAGGGCGGCCCGGAGCCGGCTCGTCGACGCGTTCCGGACGTCCTCGCCGACGAGTGCCCGGAACACGTGCCAATCCGTCGTGACGTCGGGGTGCAGGCGATAGCCACCCGATCCGACGTGGGGGAAGTACGGGCTGCCGTCCGGGTCGTTGCCGAGCCAGCGACGCGTCCGGGTGGCGAGCCCGTTGCGGTTCGAGGCCGCGGTCTTGCCCTGCGGGTCGCGGCCCGGCCAGAACGCGGCATGCACCTGGACCGCGCTCGCTCCCGGGTTGACCGTCATGAAGGCGATGAGTTCGGTCGCCCGATTGACGCTGCTGTTGTTGACCGTGCTCGTCTTCGGCGTGCGCGGCGGTTCGCCCGCGGCGCCGTGGAGGGCGACGGGACCGAGCAGCCGCACCCAGGGCACGCGCGCGAGACCCGCGAGCAGCGCGCCGGCCTCCGCGTCGAGCGGCTCGTCGACGGGTACGTCGTCGGCGTGTTCCCGGGACGCGGCCGCCCGGGCGGCGCGGCGTTCCGAGTGCACGGCCGGGCGGGCCGAGCCGGGGACCGGTGCGCCGTGCGCGTCCTCGCCCGTCGCGTCGTCGCCGCGGGCCGGGCGGCGCGCATCCCGGTCCGCGTCCGTCCCCACGCCGTGGACGCCGGGTCGGTCGTCTCGCTCGGTTGCGGCGGTACCGGCGGTGTCGAGTGGCCGGTCGGCGGCATCCGCGGGGCCGAACGCGCCAGGCTCGTCGAGGTCGAACGCGGCAGGCTCGTCGGACGCACCGGCGACCGCCGGCACGGTGTCGAAGCCGAAGGGATCGTCCGGCCATCCGGGGAGTGCGTCGGGCATCGGCGCATCCCGCGTGTCGGATGCGTCGACCACTCGCACCGGTGCGTCCGAGGCGGTGGGCACGGGGGCCGATGTGACCGGTTCCGTGCTCGTTCCGAGCGATTCCAGGCCGTCGATGGGTGCCGAGTAGGGCGGTGCGGGCAGGGGATCGAGGGTCGTACTCGCCGCGAGTCGGGCGAGGCGGTCGCGGTCGCGTGTGCTCACGAGTTGCGGATCGAGTGGGATGCGTCCCGCACCGCCGGGCAGCACGAGCGCGGCGTCGGCTCGTCGCGCCAGGTCGAGCACCCACGTGTCGGCGAGCCGGCCGCGCGCGACGGCCGCGATGCCGAGCCTCGGCATGGCCGTCGCGAGTTCGGCGAGCTCGGCGCGGGACGGTTCGTCGAGGTCCGTGCCGATGAGCACGATCTCCGGCATCCACGGCTGCGCGTCGGGGCCGGCGCCCCGGGCCGCGCCGAGGCGCTCGGCGCCGATCTCGTCCAGTGCCGCGCTCGTGTCCGCGGCCTGCCCGCGCAGATTGCGCAGGAGCGCGCCGACGTCGTCCACGTGTCGGAGGCGGCCCGTGTCGAGCGCCCGCGGCAGGCCCGGGTCGATGCCGACGAGGGTGACCTGCAGGTCCTCACACCATGCGGATGTGACGAGCTCGATCGCGATCGCGGCGAGCGCGCCGTCGACGAGCGCGGGCGAACCGTGGACGTCCAGTGCTCCGAGCTGTTCGAGGTCGACGAGCAGGTGCGCGCCGCCGGCGTCCTGTCCGAGCGTCACGAGGGCGGGATACGGCGCCGAGGGGATGCGTTCGAGGGGGACGAGCGCCCGCGGGTCGACGGCCCAGGCCGCACCGTCCTCGGCGACCGGGACGAACGGCGCGGGCAATCGCGCGGGCAGCTCCAGGTAGACGGAGAGCTCGTCGGGCGCGAGCCGGACGGCGTAGATCGCGGGCAGGTCGGCGCCCGTGTCCTGTGCCCACACCGCGATCGTCCGCGTCGCGAGGTCGACGACCTCCATGCCGACGCCGTCGTCGACCGCGTGCAGCTCCTGTTCGACCGCGAGCGCCTCGGCGTCGGGCGAGGGAATGCGTTCGCCGGGGCGACGGCGTCGGCGCTGCAACTGCCGACGGACGGCGAGCCAACCGAGGATACCCGCCGCGAGGACGCCACCGATGCCGCCCGCCGTCCGCACGTCGAGGAGCTGGGGCTCCTCGTCGTCCGCGGGTGCCTCGGGGGCCGAGGCGGATGTGCTCGCATCGGCAGCGTCGTTTCCGGCGCTCGCGGCGGGGGCGGTCGTCGTCGGCTCCGCGTCGGCGTCCTGCGTCCCGTCCGCGGCGTCGTCCTCCGTCGGGGCGTCCTCGGTCGGGGCGGCGGGTGACGTGGCGGAAGGATTCGCCGGTGGTGGGCTCGCGGCGTCGTCCGCGTCGGCGTCCTCCGTCCCGTCCGCTACCTCGTCATCGTCGTCCTCGTCGTCCTCGGTGTCCTCGTCGTCCGTGGGTGTCGTGTCCGGCGTCCCGTCGTCGGCGGGCGGTCCGGTCTCGGACGGCGCGAGGCCGGGGACGACGAGCCGCGTCCCGGCCTCGATGCGATCGGGATCGGGGATGTCGTTGGCGGCGGCGATCTCGGGGTACCGGGTGCCGTCGGCATAGTGCTCCTCGGCGAGATCCCACAGCGTGTCGCCCTCGTCCACCGTGATGGTGCGTTGCGGCGCCCCGGTCGATGCCGCGACGCGGCGGTCGTCCGCACCACCGGGAACGTCTCGCGCATCCGCCTCGGCGCCCCGCGGCCCGGATTCGTCCGGCCCGGCGAGGTCGGCTCCGGCCCCCTGCGTTCCCTCGCCGTCCGCACCCATGACGGCGTCGTCGGGGAGCAGTAACACCCACCCCGCCTCGAGCCACAGATCGGAGCCGAGTCGTCCGCTGTCGGCCTGTGGGACCCCCTCGTTCAGTTCGAGGAGCTCCACGTAGCGCTCGCCCGCACCGAGGTGTCGGGCGGCGAGATTCCAGAGGGAGTCACCCGCGGCGACGGTGATGCGCGCCGAGGTGGCGCGCGTCGGCGTGCCGTCGGACGCGTCGCCGCCGTCGGACGGGACGTCACGCCTCTCGGACGCACCGGTCCGTTCGGCGCGGTGGGGCGATGCGTCGCCTGACGGCGGCGGCGCAACGGATTCGGGCGACGACAGCGTCGTGCCCGCGCGGGCGGCCGTCGCCACGTGGAGCTCTGCACCCGCCCCCACCGGCGCGGTGCCGAGCAGGACGATCGCACCCAGGAGCAGTGCCGCGAGCGCCGGGCCGGGGCCCCGTCGATGCGCGGGCGAACGCCGCGGCGTCCGCAGCCGCACCCCTTCGACGACGACGGACACGGTGAAGTAGGCCCAGGCGAGCCAGCCGAGCGAGGGCAGCACGGTGCCCATGAGGAACGAGCCGTCGAGATCGGGGCGGACGAACCCTCCGAGGAGTCCGCCGGGCCCGATCGCCAGTGGGTTCCCGGCGAGCAGGGTGAGCGCGACGGGGACGCCGACGAGGAGCCCCGCCAGGACGACGATCGCTGCGACGCCGCGCAGCGTGCGGCTCAGCACGATGCTCCCGCGACCGGGCGGCGCCCGCCGGCCGCGACGTGAGCCGCCGTCCGATCGGTGGGGGAGCGGCCGTGTCGCCCGGCACGTTCGACCGCAGCGGAGTGGCATGCCGGGACGCTTCGACGGTGAAGGGGCGCGTGCATTCGGACTCCTCGGAACGTGGTCTCGTGGAACTACGGTCGGCGTGGAGCGTCGGATCGGACGGGATCGGGCGGATTCGGTGGCCGCGCCGGGAGCATCACGGTGGTCACCTCGTCGCCCGCTCGGGCGAACCGACGGCGCGCAGACGCTCGGCGTCGAGCCCGTGCCCGGCGAGCAGGTCGAGCAGTCTGCCGCTCGGGAGCGCGGCCGGCAGGAGCTGCCCACCGTGCGCGCGGCGGGTGAACACGTCGACCGCGACGGGGTGGCGCACGCCCCCGTCCAGCTCGTCACCGGGACGCACCTCGGCGATGTGGGTCACGATCCGCCGCTGCCGTCCGTCGCCGTCGCGGACGCGACGCACCTGGACGACGAGCCCGATATGGAGCCCGATCTGCCGGTACGCGTAGCCGTCGCCCACGTCCCCGGCGGTCATGGCGAGCGCGACGAGTCGCTCGATCGCGTCGGCGGGCGAATTCGCGTCGACGCTGGTGAGGACGCCGACACCCGCCCGCATCACCTGCAACAGGGCGTCGATCTCGTGCACACCCACCGCGCCGAGGACGATCCGCTCGGCGTCGAGGCGCAGCGCCTCGTGGAGCAGGTCGGTGAGCGTGATCTCGCCGGCCGGAGCGTCGCCTGTGCCGGGCGTGCCGGTGCCGCGGCGGGACTGCAGCGCGGTGACGATGCGGTGGCCGGCCGCGAACCGGTCGAGGTCGAGCTCACGCTCCGACTCGATGGTGACGATGCGCTGCTCGAGCGGGATGGCCCCAGCGAGCGCCCGGAGGAGCGTCGTCTTCCCGGCACCGGGCGTCCCCGCGACGACGATGTTCACACCGGCGGCGAGCGCGGCGCGGAGGACGTCCCCGGCGCGCCGCGACAGGGACTGCTCGCCACCGACGAGGTCGTCGAGCCCGAGGTGGACGGGGCGGTTCGCACGGACGACCAGACTCGGGCGCGCTGCGACGGGTGGGCGGACGGCGGACAGGCGCGTGCCGCCGGGGAGGTCGAGCTCGAGGATCGGGGACGCCGCCGTGAACGCGTCGTCGCCCGCGCCCCGGCGTCGCGCGAGGAACGCGATGTCGTCCGCGAGCTCGTCGTCGGAACGGGCGACCGCGGTCGCGTGCGCGCGTCGGCCGTCAACGCGGGTGACCCAGACCTCGTCGTGTCCGCAGACGTCGATGCGTTCGACGTCGACGTCCTCGACGAGCGATTGGAGGCGGCCGAGGCCGAACAGCGCATCGTGGACGGCGTTCGCGGTGCGCTCGCGGGCGACGGGGCTCCAGGCCGCGGGTTCGCGGTCGGCGGCGAAGCGTTTCGCGACGTGGGCGTCGACGGCCTCCGCGATGACGTCGCGCGCCGCGGTCGGCTCGTTCGCGGCGTGCGTTCCCCGTGCCGCGTCGAGCCGTGCGCCGAGCTCGTCGCGCAGCTCGTGCACGGCGCCCCAGTCGATCGTCCCGGCCGCATGTCGAGGTGGCTCGGCCGAGGCAGGGACGGGGGCGAGGCGTTCGATGTCGATCGGTGCGGCATCGTCGGCGTGTACGGCGAGGTCGTGTTCGCCGTGGCCGGCGGGGACCGCCTCCGTGCCGGGCGGGATGCTGAACAGGGGAAGCGTCGACAGCCCTCGGCCGGGCGTCGCGGTCGAGGGCTCGTGGGCGGTACCCGGTCGCTGCGTCGGGCGGTCCGCTGCGGCCGGTCCGTTCGCCGCCGTCGGGCCGGCCTGCGGGGTCGGCGCGCCGCGCCCGAGGAGGAGCGCGATCGGGTCGGGCGGGTGACCCTCCGAGGGACCGGGAGCATCGGTGGACGTGATCCTCGTGACGTCCGGCGGATCGGCGGTGCGTTCGGGCGCCGTCCCGTCCCGGAGCGAGACGGCGGGTGGCGTCGCAGGGCGGGGCGTGCCGGCGGCGGTCGCGTCGTCCGCGTCCTCCGCGCGAGCGGCGGCCGGAAGCTGGGAGGAGGGCGTCGCCGGGTCGGTGTGCGTGAGCGGTTCGGGGATCGCGCTCGCGGGCGGGACGATGATCGCGTCGAGGTGGACGGCATCGACCGTGGGTGCCGTCGTCTCGGGGACGGGCGTGGCGTCCGGAATCGGGCCGGCCGCGGCGGGCATCGGCTCCAGGTATCGCGGGCCGGGGTCCGATCGGCGCGCCGTGCGTTCGTGGCCGACGTGCGTCGCGTGGACGGTCGAGGCCGCGGTGGCCGCCGCATCGCGAGTTCGACCGGGCTCGTCGGCCGCGGCGACATCCGGCCGCCCGGCGTCGGGCTCTGCCGCGGTGGCGAGCGGTGCCGCGAGGTCCGCGCCCGACGACGGCCAGGCCCGCGCGGTCGTCGGGTCGACGTGGTCCGCGGGCCCGTCGTTCGGTGCGTCCGTCGTCGGTGTGGGTCGCGGGGCGACCCATCGGCGTCGCGGCGGCGCGGCATGTGTCGGCTCCGGGGCGACGACCGCGATCGGGCGATTCGGCGCGAGATCGTCGCCGGGTCGGGACGACGCGTGGGGCCCGGTCGTCGCGGGCGGACGGGGCGTGGCCGTCTCGGCGTCGGCACCGGCCTCGGCGCGCGGGGACGCGGGGATCTCGCGTCCGGACGTGGCATCGCCGACCGTCCGGCGTGTGGCACCGGACCCGTGCGTCCCCGGACGGACACCGACGGGTGTCGCCCCGTCGTGCGCACGCGCGTCGGGCGACGGCGCGGAGCCCGCGGGCTGCGGCGCGCCGACCGTCGACTCGCCCCAACTCGGCCAGCTCGAGCTCGGTGCGGCGTGCACCGCTGCGATGCGGGCGGCGGTTCTGGCCGCGAGTGCGGCGGGTGTGTTTTGGATCCGTCGTTGCGGCGTGGTGGCGTGCGTGCGCCCGTCACCGGGTCGCCCGCCTTCGGTTCCGTCCTCGGCCGGTCGTGCCGAAACGGGGCCCGGGGCAGGCCGGAGGCCGTGTGCTCGGCCACCCTGTTCGCCGACGGCGGGCGGTGCGATCGCGTCGCCGCCGGTCACCACCCATGCGGCGGTGCGCTCGTGGTCGCCCTGCGGCGACTCGCCGCGGCGCTGCGGCAGGGGTGGCAACTGGCTCATGGTCGGTCGACCTCCCGGAGTTCGGCCTCCGCCGCGGCCGCGAGCGGATCGGCGGCCTCGGCCGTCGGGGGCCCACCCGCGTCGAGGTGCTCCTGCATCGAGCGCGCGAGGCTCGCGATCGGACGTGTCAGCCCGTCGCGACCCTTGCGCGTCTCGGGCGCGCCGAGCGAGAACACGGCCGCGGCCTCGGGCGACCACGGCAGGTGGCCGATGACGGGTGCCTTCGCGACCTGCTCGATCTCGCGAGGCGCGTAGTTCTCGCGGGCCCGATCGATGACCACGAGTGCGAGCTGCCCGTCGCCCTCCGCGTCGCGCTGGATCGCCCGGACCTCGTCGAGGGCCGTCGTCGTCGGATCCACGGGTGCGATGAGCGCCGCGATGTCGGGCAGCGTCGCGCCGGTCGCGACGACGACGAGGTCGGCGTGGGTGAGCAGGACGTTGCGCCTCGAGCCGGCGTGGATCCGGCCGACGTCGACGAGCACGTCGATGCTCTGCTCCTCGAGCGGAGCGATCGTCTCGGTGAACGGCTGCCAGAACGCGTCCGCACCCCGTGCCGCACCGAGTCCGGCGAACCCGGGAAGGACGTGCCGGTCCGGCCCCAGCTCGAGCGATTGTTCGAGCACTTCATCGGCGGTGAGGTCACCCCGCGCCGCGGCGGCCGAGAGGTTCGTCAGCCCCACGGTGTGGTGGACCTGTCCACGGAACCGTCCCGCGAGCACCGAACTCGTCGTGGCCGTGTCGGCTTCGACGAGCAGTACCCGGCGGTGCCAGCCGAGCGTCAGCGCGACCGCGGTCGTGGTGACGCCGGGCCCGTGTCCCAGGCTTCCGAGGACGATCATTGCCATGGCTCAGCCATTCCCTCCGTCGTGATCCGAATCGCGAGCGCGCGACGGGACAGTCGTGCCGCCGTCCGCGGCGAGCGGGCGTCGCACGGGCGGGCGTCCGGTCGGTTCCGTGTCGTGCCGCGATGACCATCCTGGCCTTTAGCGGGCACGGACGTCGTGACCGCCACGACCGTGGAGCCCGACCGGCGCGACGACGCTCCGCTCGGGCGCCGGTGGACGCCCGACGGGTGCCGAACGGCCGTCCGACGCGCACGGACGTGCCGCGGCCGGCGTCCGGTCACGGGCGCCTCCGATCGGCGCGGTCGACAGCGGGCGGTTTCGGCGACCGCGGATCGCAGCTCATCATCGACTCCCCCCCCGGATGGAATGACGGCCCACATCGAAAGCCCCCCCCGGCGAACGACGCGTACCGTCACCGTACCGCGTCGACCGCTTCGACGATGCCTCATGTTTCCCGGCGATGTCGTGTACGTGTGAACGGCCCGAGCACCGACGACCGCGCCGCCCGGTGCCGAGCGCTCGTCGCTGCGCCACCGCGCATCGACGCGTCCATGCGCGTCCGGCCGCACGGCGCACCGTCGGGTGTCAACGGGTCGGGCGTCGGCCGACGACACGTCCGGTCACCATGTGCCGGCCCGCACGATCTCGGCCCGCACCGCCTCGCGCAGCCGGACCCGGAGCCGGTGCACACGGCGCGTGAGCGATGCGGGCGCGATGCCGAGCTCGCGGGCGAGGCGTTCGCGGTCGTCGGGTTCGCCGAGGTCGACGACCGCGAGTTCGCGCACCTCGTCCGAGGTCATCACGCCCTCGTCGATCGCCCATCGGAGGACGGTCGCGAGGTCTCGCAGCGCGTCGTCGACCGGTGCGCGCCCGGAGCCACCCTCGACGAGACGGGCGAGCGCCTCGTCGTCGACGGGCGTCTCGGGCACGTCGACGGCGGCGGTCGCGGTGCGTGTGATGATGCGCAGCGCGTCGAGGCCGATGCGGTGCAGCACGGCTGTCGTCGCCGCGTCCGGGAGCTCGCGGATCGCCTCCCAGACCGCGCCGAACGCGATCGCCTGGGCGTCGCGCACCGGGAGTACCCGGAGGCCCCGACACGTGCGCGTGAGATGCACGACCCGCGGCAGGACGAGCAGCAGCAGGATCTGCTCGGCGCCGTCGTGACCCGCCCGCGCGAGGCGGACGAGGTCCAGGACGAGCAGATCACGCTCGTCGAGGTCCCGGGTGCGGCGGATGCGGGTGACGACGCTCCGCGGGGTGACGACCCCGAACGTGCCGAGGTCGATCGGGCGGTCGGCGCACCGGCGGTGCCAGTGGTCGGAGAAGTCGGTGACGCAGCGCTGGGTCGTGTCGGTCGTCCACATGGAGTGCTCCTTCGAAGCTCGTCGGACCGACGACGATCCCCACGACCCCTTGGTCGGATTCTTGAACGATTCGCCGTCCACCGGGAAACCCCTGATGAGCGACGTGCCGGAGCTGACGTGGAATCGCTCGTCCGATGTCGAGCACCTCGCGGGCCGTAGTTCGGACAACGGCAACACGAGCACAGGGAGCACGAATGATCGCGAGGCACGAGGAGCACACGATCGAGGCGTCTGCATGGAACGCGTTCCTGCACGACGCGGCGATGCTCCTGACCGTGCGGGAACGGTTGCGCGGCGAGGTGCGCGAGCGCGTCGCCGGGCCGCTCGAGCACACCGCGAGGACGCGACCCGCCGATTCGCTCACCTCGCGCGACATCGAGTCGGCCATGTCGGCGGCGGACCGCCTCCTGGCGGGTGCACCGTGGGTGTGAGGCTCCCGGGCCGACTGCGAGGTCGCGGGGACGGCACGGGCGGACGCGGGTGGAACAGCGACCTCGGGACGTCGCGAGCCGGCGGTGAGCGACCTCGGCGGGGGGAGCGCGACGACGAGTACCCCGATGACGAGCAGTGGGGCGACGAGCAGTGGGGCGACGAGCAGTGGGCGGACGAGCAGTGGGGCGACGAGCAGTGGACCGACGAGCGGCGGGGCGACGAGCGCACCGGTGACGAGCGCCCGGGCGACGGGTGGGACGAGGAGTGGGACGAGGGGTGGGGCGACGGGCCCGTCGACGATGGTTCGGGGGATCGGGAGCGGCCCGGCTCGCGCGACGGCGGTCGGCGCGGGCGGTCCGTCGGTGGCCGGCGCCGGCCCGGACAGCGAGCCGGCGGTGCTCGTGGGACCCGCGTGCAACGCGCCCCGCGCGAAGCTCCCCCGCGAGATCGCCGTTCCGACCGCGGTGATGACGACGGGGCTGTCCGGGCCGTCCCGCGTCGTCGCGCGTGGCACCGGCGAGCGACGGGCCGCGGCGACACGACCGACGCGCCGCGACACGAGACGGGGCCGGCGCGCACGAGCGCATGGACCGCCGGGCGTGCGCGTGCGACGACGGCACAGGCGGTCGTCCTCTGGCTCGCGATCGCCTGCGGCCCCATCGCGCTCGTGGGCTCGCTGCTCGCACCGGAGCCGACCGTCGCACCGCCCGCGGTCGTGCAGGAACCGGTCGGTCCGAGTCCCGTCGAAGTGCGGGCGGGCGCCGTCGCGACGGGATTCGTGGGCGCGTGGCTCGCGGCGACGCGGGACGACCGGGCGGGCCTCGATGCCTTCATGCCCGGCCTGGACGTGACGACGACCGTCGCGACCCCGTCCCGGGATCTCGCGCTCGCAGCGGTCGAGACGGTCGGCGGCCGCGACGTCGTGAGCGTGACCGTGGCCGCGACGGTGCTGGAAGGCGGCACCGACGGTGCATCCGCGTGGCACCGGCGCTACTACCTCGTGGCCGTCGAAGCGAGCGAGACCGGTCCGATGACGGTCCTGGCTGCCCCGGCACTCGTCCCCGCGCCCGAGACCGATACCGCGGCGCGGCCCTGGGGCGTCGAACTCGCGTCCTCGGACCCCGTCGTCCAGGCGACCGGGCTGTTCCTGACCTCCCTCCTCACGGGCGGTTCGGATCTCGACCGCTTCATCGCACCGGGCGCACCGATCGCCCCCGTCGTGCCCGCACCGTACGTCACCGTCCAACTCGCGGAGGTCCGGAGCGGTGCGAGCCCGTCGCCCGCACCCGCGGACGGCGCGAGCGTCCAGGTGTCGGCCGAGCTCACGGCGGTGACCGCGACCGAGTCGACGAGGAGCCTGCAGTACTGGCTCACCCTCTCGGCGCGGGACGGGCGATGGGAGGTCGCGTCGATCGACCTCGCGCCGGGCCCCGTCGAGCCCGTCGCGTCCACGAGCCAACCGACCGCATCGGCACCGGCCGACGGCACGGACGGGCCCCACGGCACCGCCGAGCCCGAGGACACGACCGCCCCCGCACCTTCCGGCGCGGGGGACGACACCGACCGGCCGGCCGAGCCGGAAACCACCACCGAAACCGAACCCTAGGAGCAGCACACCATGAACAACGTTCTCGCCACGATCCACACCGCCGGCGTCTTCGACTACGTCGACGAGAAGCTCACGTCGATGCAGACGACGATCGGGCTCGCGGTGAGCGTCGTCGCCGTCGTCCTCTTCATCGTCGTGGCCGCGAAGAGCAAGCTCCAGCTCGCTCCCACCCTGCTCGCACTCCTCGGTGCGGGAGCCGTCGTCTGGCTCGCGAGCGGCGGCGGCCTCGAATGGTTCGCGGGCCTCCTCGGCCAGGAGTTCGGTGAGGCCGCCGGGACCGGCGTCCCCTCGAGCCCCGACGCCGCGGGCGAACGTCGATGAGCGACGAGTCCGGGCCCGTCGAGCGTGAGGTCGCGCGCTTCTACACCCGCTCGCGGAAGTTCCCGCGAATGGTCGGTCGATTGCCGGAGGGCACGCGCATCTGGGGCGGTCCGTACACCTTCACGCAACTCGGGCTCGGGCTCGTCGCGATCTTCGTCGCCCTCGCGACCCGGGGGGTCTGGTCGTGGGGCAGCGTGCTCATCGACCTCGTGGTCGTCATGGGGGTGGGGTGGGGCGTCGCCTACGTCGGGCGCTTCATCCCCATGACGAATCTCAACCCGCTCGTCGTGGTTTCGACCGCACTCGGTGCCTTCTCGGCGCCCGTGGCGGGAACCTACCGCGGCCGATCCGTCGTCGTGACGCGCCCGCACGTCGTGCACGGCCGGGCGGTGATCGAGTCGGCGCCGGACGACGGTGCCGGGCGACTCGACGCACGGCCCGCTCGCGGGGACGCAGCACCCGTCCCCGACGCGGCACCCGCCCGCCCACGCGACGTGCCTCGCGGCCCGGAGCGGGCACCGACGACCGCAGCTCGAGGACGGACCACGTCGCGTCCTGCCGGGCCGAGCCCCGCACCGGACGCGGTGCGGCCCCACACGGTGGACGGCGGCCGCGTCGTCACCGGACTCGATCGCCTGCTCGCACAAGCAGGCACGACGCGCACCCCGAACGGAAGGTGATCTCCCGTGCAGAATCCCGTGCTGTCGATGACCGGCAATCTCATGTGGACCAGATCGGGCGTCGTGTGGGCGACCTGGCGGCTGCAGGGCATGCCATACGGATTCGCCGCGGACGCCACGAAACAGCTCGCGCGGCTCCAGCACCAGGCGCTCTTCCAGGGGCTGCGCGGCGAGGCGGTGCTCCTCGGGCTGTGTGCGTCGCTCGATCCCGTCCAGGTCGCCGAGCGCATGCTCGCCGGTGTCGAGATCGGGGGACGCCCCGAGTGGGCCCAGGAGGTCGCGCTCACGCTCGACGGTCTCGCGGACGTCCCGGTCGGCGAGCGCACGTTCTGGCTCACGGCGCCGCTCGCGGGGACACACGCGAAACACCGTGCGCGCGCCGCGGCACACGCCGTCGAGTCCGAACTGCGCGACATCCTGGCGCTCCCGCGCCGGGTGCCGAGCGCCGACGAGGTCGCCGAGGCGGGCATCATCGCGCGTCGCGTCGAGGAGGCCATCCCCGGCGCGTTCGCGCCGGTCCGCGCCACCCCGGCGGAACTCGTCTGGATGGCGCAGCACGCGCAGCTGCGGGGACTCGCACTCGACTCCGAGGCGCCGCTGCCCGGATCCGACGGTCGTCGTGCCCTCGACGTGTCGGCGGGCCACGCCCGGGGGACCGACGAGCGCGATCGGATCGTCGCGGGAGCGGCGTTCGCCGAGCCGCTCCTCGACGAGGGCGGACAGAGCGACCTCGCACCGCGCTCACTCGACCGGTTCACACCGTTCCGGCGGCGGTTCCTCAAGGTGCACAGCCCGTGCTCCGACGAGGCCTCCTACCAGGTGCTCCTCGCCCTGACCGGTTCACCGCGCGGCGGGTGGGTCGTGCCGGGGGTGGAGTGGATCGCGAAGGTCGACGAGTTCGACTTCCCCGTCGACTGGGCCGTGCGCCTGCAGGTCACGTCCGGTCAGGCGGTCAAACGCCGCAACAAATCGGCCGAGAACACGCTGCGCGACCAGATCACGCAGCAGAGCGTCGACGGCGAGACGAGCATCATCGACAACGGCGGCCACCTCGGTGACGTCGCGGAATCGCTCCAGTCGTACGCGGACGCGCTCGGCCGCTCCGACAAGGAGGTCGAGGTGCAGGCGACCACGATCCTCGCGATCGGTGCCTCCAACCCCGACGACGCGCGCACCCTCGCGAAGCACGTGCAGCAGACCTACCAGCTCGCGGAGTTCGTGTTCGACGCGCCGCTCGGCGGTCAGGAGCAGCTCTGGTGGGCGATGCACCCCGGCGCGCCGACGGAGCGGCTCGTGCGGGAGCTCGCCCAGATCACGACGGGCCGTGAGTTCGCGTCGGCCGTGCCGCTCGTCTCGACCGACCTCGGCGACGGTGCGGGACTGCACCTCGCCGACAACATCACCTCCGGCCGCCACGGGCCCGTCTTCCTCGACCTCGAGGGCACGATCCAGGCGAACCGCAGCGCCTCGATCGGGCTCGTCGCCGAACTCGGCGCGGGGAAGTCCTACACGATGAAGAAGATCGCGGGCGACCTCATCGACCGCGGCGGCCGCGTCTTCATCATCGACCGCACCGAGGCGCGGGAGTACGCGAAGTTCGCGGGTTCGCTCCTGCCCGATCAGACCGCGCTCGTCGATCTCATGCATCCCACGGCCTCGCTCGATCCGCTCCGCATCTTCGGGGTCCGCGAGGGCGCGCGGCACGTGCAGTCCCTCTTCTCGGCGATGCTCGGGGTGCGGCCTCGTGACGAGCTCGGCGTCGAACTCGCGCGCCTCCTGAGCCCCGAGAACGTGGCCACGCTCGGCGTCACGAGCCTCGGATCGCTGCGCGCCGTGCTCGCCGGGTCCGAGCCCGGCTCCAACGGTGCACGGCTCCACGGGCTCATGAGCATGGTCGCGGAGAAGGACCTCGGCCGCGTGCTGTTCGACGATTCGCTCCCGCCGCTCGACCTCCGTGCACGGGCGATCATCCCGCTGACCGCCGGGCTCCCGCTGCCGAGCGAGCACGAGCTCGACAACAAGCACCTGTTCGACGAGCTCTCGCTCGAGAAGATCTTCGGGCGCGCGATGTACGCGTTCCTCACGGGACTCGCCCGGCAGATCTGCTTCTCGACAGCGCAGTTCACGATGTTCTGCGCCGACGAGTGTCACCACATCACGACCTCACCGGAGGGACAGGCACACGTCCTCGACTTCCTGCGGGACGGACGCAAACACAACGCGGTCGCCGTGCTCGCCTCGCACGACCCACACGACTTCGGGGACGTGCGGGCCCGCGGTCTCATCCCGATCCGCATCGTCATGCGTCACACCGACCCCGAGCTCGCGGAGCGCGCGCTCGACTGGCTCGAGCGGGGGATCGCGAGCGATGCGCGCATCCTCACGGAACTGACCGAGAACGTCTCGCCGGCGGGGACGGACGGGCGCGTCGCGCCCGACCGTCAGGGTGAAGCCCTGCTGCGCGACGCCCGACAGCGCATCGGCAAGGTGCGGATCGTCGCGCCGAAGCGATCGGAACGACGCGAGATGATCAGCACGACGCCGGTCGGACCCGACGGGGAGGCCCTCGCGTGAGCGTCGTCCTCCATGATCTCGCCTGTGCCGCTCGCGCACGGCTCGGTGCGCGTCTGCGGCGTGCGCGCCACGCGCTGCGACACATCGCGGCATTCCGGCGCCGCCACCCGGGCACGTTCCTCCTGCTCGTCTCGGTCCTGCTCGCGCTCGCGTGGGTCACGTGCGGGAACGTGCTCGTGGCGTTCGCCGACGCACCGGCCAACCCGCTCGTGCCCGGTGGGGAGCTCGTCGACACCCACGGTGTACCGCTCGTGAACTACGCGGTGCTGCCGCTCGATCGCGGCGACATCTGGACCGCCGAGAAGACCGTCAAGACGCTCCCGACCGATTGGGTGTGGACGGGGCACGTCGCCATGGTCGCGGCGACCGTGCAGGTGCTCTCGTGGGTGCTCGAGTTCACGTGGGTCGACTGGCTGCTGACGCCGTTCGAGGCGATCGCCGAGAGCGTCGACACGAACCTCGGACGCGTCGACTGGGCCCCGTTCGCGCTGCTCGTCGCGGGCGCCGTCGGTGGCGTCCTCGTCTTCATCGGTCGGACCGCGGCGGGCCTCACCGACCTGTTCGTCTCGGCGCTGTGCTTCGCACTCGCGACGACGATCCTCACGAACCCGGTCGCGGGGCTCGCGGGCGACGGCGACGGTGGTGCGATCGGCGCCGCACAGGACTACGGCGAGGAGCTCGCACAGGCGGTCTTCACCGACCTCGACGTCCTCGATGCCGACGTGATCGCCGAGGACGAGGTCCTGACGAAGGGCATCACCGCGCAGCTCATCACGGTGTTCGTGTCGATCCCGGCGCAGGAGGTGGCCTTCGGACACCGCATCGCCGACGCCGAGTGCGAGGCCGTCTTCGTGGAGCGCATGACCTCCGAGCCGCCTATCCTCGGCAACCAGGTGCGTGACGGCGTGAGCGGGTGCGACGCGGTCGCGAAGGCGTACGTCGAGCGCCCCGACTTCTGGCAGACGATGGTCGCGCTCATCACGCTCGCCGGCACGGGATCGCTTTCGCTGTTCGCGTGGGGACTCTTCGCGATGCTCGCGATGACCGTCCTCGGGGCGGCCTTCGCGGGCATCCGGACGATCGTGTGGCTCCACGTCGCGATGCTCCCGAGCCTGGGCCGACGGCAACTCGTCAAGGCGCTCGCCGATCTCGCGACCTCCGTGCTCGCGTTCGTCCTGATCCTCGTGCTGCTGTCGACGGGGCTCGGGATGGTGCTCAAGGTCATCGAGACCATCACCTCGGTCGGCATCTCGCTCGTCAACCAGATGGGGTTCCTGTCGATCCTCCTTATCGCGGCGACCGTCACGACACTCGTCATCACGCGGCGTCTGCGCAGGCAGGGCCGAACGCTCCTCGAAGCACTCGCGTCTGTCGGCAGATCCGGCGAGGAACGCTCGGGCGCCCACGCCAAGGCCGTCGCGAACCTCGCGATGAACGTCGCCCAGATGACGCCCGCCGCCCCCGTCGCCACGGCGCTGAAATCGGTCACGGACGCGGCCCAGTCGAACGCCAAACAGGCCCCGCCGCCCGTCTCCGGTCAGGGCGGCGCATCGACGGAGAAGGCACCCGCGCCGCGCGATGCGGCGCAGGCTCCGCCGCAACAGCCCACGGGCGGCGGGACGGACACGGAGCGCGCCGATCGGGAGCGTCGCGAGCCGCGCGTCACAGTCGTCGTCCGCCCCACCGTCGACCGGAACGGCGAACGCGGTGCGGCACCGAGCAACGGGCGGTTGCGCGAGCTGCGTGACGCGCTCGGCGATCTCGCCGACACGATCGAGGAGGAGCGGCTCGAGGTCGGGCGGGCGGGCGGCACCGCGCTCGGTCCCGCGGCGACGACCGGTGCGGCCGCGATGGGCGCGGCGGCGGCGGGGGTTCCCCTCCCCACCGACGGCGGGGCCGGGGGCGTCCCGGTCGATGCCGCGGCGTCACTGCGTCACCGATTCGATCTGCCCATGACGAGCAGCGTGCGCAACCGACGCGTCGAGCAGGCGAAGGAACTCCTTCGGAGCGCAGGGCGATGAGCGCGTCCCGGCGCGGTGGGGGCGCGCTCGCCGATGCGGCCGATGCGGGCGGTCGCGGCGTGTTCTGGACGGTGCTGCTCGTGGCCCTGCTCGTCGGCGGCGGATCCCTCGCGGGACTCGGCGGGATCGGACTCGCCGTGAACCTGCTGCTCCTCGGCGGCTCGGGCGGGGACGCGACCGCGGGGTCCGCCGTCTCCTGCGGACTGCGCGATCCGGGGCCGGACGAGACGCACGAGATGGTGTCGGCGACGGGCGAGACGTTCGTGCTCGACGACGTGCGACTGGGGAACGCGCGGACCATGATCGGTGCGCTGCGCGGCATCGTGACGTCGCCCGCGGCCGAGATCGTGCTCGTCATCACCGCCATGCCCGAGACCGCGTTCCGGAACCTCGCGAACCCCACGAACGTGCCGGATTCCGCGAACTTCCCGCACGACGGAACGGGCTCCGACCACGACTCGATCGGCATCCTGCAGCAACGCCCGTCGATGGGCTGGGGTGATGTGGCGTCGCTCATGGACCCGGCCGGGGCGACCGCGGCGTTCCTCGGCGGACCGGCCGGCCCGAACGGTGGCTCGCCGGCGGGACTGCTCGACATCGACGGCTGGGAGCGGATGGCCCCCGCCGCAGCCGCGCAGGCCGTGCAGGTGTCGGCGTTCCCCGAACGCTACGAGGCGTGGGTGGAGGCTGCGGCGAAGCTGCTCTCCTACCTCGGGGAGTGCGGTGACGCCGTGCACCCGATGGGCGCACCGATGCCCGTGAGCGACGGCGTCGGTCCACGCGAGTGTCCCGTCTACGGTCCGAACGGCGAGTGCGCCGCGAGCACGTGGCACCCCGCGATCGACTTCGACATGCCCTGCGGCACGCCCGTCGTCGCCGCGAGACCCGGCACGGTCACCCAGGTGTCGGACGCATGGGTCGGGATCACGACCCCCGACGGGACCGTCGTCAGCTACCTGCACATGTTCGAGTCCGACGTGCTCGTGCGGACCGGCGACACGGTCGTACCCGGTCAGCCGATCGGGGTCGTCGGCAACTCGGGACAGTCGAGCGGCTGCCACCTCGACTTCCGCGTCAACACGACCGCGACCACCGACCCCGCCGTGCTCGCGCTCCCGCACATCGGGGTGGGGTACGTCCCGCCCGGTTACGTGGATCCCGAGGCGTACATGCGGCTCTACGGCATCGAGCTGCTCGCCTGACACCCGACGTCGACGGAGCAGGCCCGGACGGCGGGGTCAGACGTCGGCGAGCAGCGAGAGGGGCTCCCCGATGTTCGCGGCGACGGAGGTGAGGAACGCCGAGGCGACCTGGCCGTCGCACACCCGGTGATCGAACGTGAGCGTGAGCGTCAGCACGCGCCGTACGGCGAGCTCGCCCGCGACGACCCACGGCCGCTCGACGAGGCGGCCGATGCCGAGCATCGCGACCTCGGGGTGATTGATGATCGGTGTCGACCCGTCGACCCCGAACCCGCCGTAGTTGTTGACGGTGAACGTGCCACCACGGAGCCGCTCCGGCGGGAAGACGCCTTCGCCGGCCGCGACCACGAGCTCACCGATCGCGTCGCGCAGTTCGCGCGTCGTCATGCGGGACGCGCCGTGCACGACGGGCACCATGAGGCCACGGGCCGTCTGCGCCGCGATGCCGAGGTTGACCTCGTCGTGCTGGACGATGCCGCCGCGCGCCTCGTCGAGCGAGGCACCGAGCGCGGGGAACCGTCGCAGGCCCGCGAGCGCGAACCGCGACACGAGGGCCGTGAGCCCGAAGCGTTCACCGGTGGCCTCCGCGAGCCGAGCGCGCGCGTCGAGGAGCGGCGTCGCATCGACATCGAGCCAGATCGTCACCTCCGGGATCGTCGTGCGGGAGCGGACGAAGTGCGCGGCCGCCGCGGCCTGCACCGCCGAGAACGGCACGAAACGGTCGCCCACGGTGCCGCCGGTCCCGACCGCGTCCCGGCCGGCCCGGCCCGGAGCCGCCGAACCCGTCGCGCCGACGGACCCTGCGGTGCGGGGCGACGACGATTCGAGCGAGGTGTTCGCCACGGCGGTCGACCGGACCGCGTCGCGTGCCGCGATCTCGGCTTCGACGTCCTCGCGGCGGACGAGGCCGTTGGGGCCGCTGCCACGCAGCGACGCCGCGTCGAAGCCGTGCTCCCGCGCGAGGCGGCGCACGATCGGTGACACGACGGGGGAGCGGCCGGCGGGTGTCCCGGCCACGCTCGAGTCGGTCAGCGATGTCGAGCCGGTTCCCGATGCCGAGCCGGCGCCCGATGTCGGCTCGGCCCGGGCCGTGGCGGCGCTCGCGGCACCCGGCGTGCGGCGCGCCGGGCCGAAGCGTGCGGCGCCCGCGGCCGCGCGTCGCCGCGTCGGCTCGGTCGTCCCGTACCCGACGAGGACCGCGCCCGAGCCCGCGTCGACGGCGGCACCCGCGACGGGGTCGGCGAGCTGGGCGTCGTCGGGCGCGGTGACTGTCGTGGTGTCGCCCGGGGTGGTCTGCGCGGCCGTGCCGTCCGGTCGTCGCGTCGCGGGCGTGCCGGGTCCGGTCGGTGGTCCGGCGTCGTCGGCCGACGCGATCGTGAGCAGCGGGCTCCCGGCGAGGAGCACCTCCCCCACGGCGCCGTACAGGCGCGTCACGACGCCCGCGTACGGGGTCGGGAGCTCGACGACCGACTTCGCCGACTCGAGTTCGACGACGGGCTGGTCGGTGTCGACGTGGTCGCCCTCGGCGACGAGCCAGTTCACGATCGCGGCCTCGGTGAGTCCCTCACCGAGGTCCGGCAGGAGGAAGTCGTTGTTCGTCATGCGGTTCACCACTCCCACGTGTCGATCGCCGCGAGCACACGATCGGGGGTTGGCAGGTAGTGGCGCTCGAGCTTGGGGGACGGGTATGGGATGTCGGCGCCCGTGATGCGCGCGACGGGCGCGGCGAGGTGGAAGAAGTTCCGCTCCGTCACGCGCGCGGCGACCTCGGCGCCGAAGCCACCGAATCCGGCGGCCTCGTGGATCACGACGGCGCGCGACGTCTTCCGCACCGACGCGTCGACCGTGGCGTCGTCGAACGGCGAGAGCGAGCGCAGGTCGACGACCTCGGCGTCGAGGCCCTCCTCGGCGCCCTGCTCGGCGGTGGCGAGCGCCGTCGCGACGGTCGGGCCGTACGCGAGGATCGTCACGTCGTTCCCCTCGCGCAGCACGCGCGCGCGGTGCAGCGGCAGCGTCTCGGCGTCCGGATCGACGACGCCCTTCATCCAGTACCGGCTCTTCGGTTCGAGGAACACGACGGGGTCGTCGCTCGCGATCGCGGCGCGCAGCATGTCGTACGCGTCCTCGGGGTTCGACGGCGTGACGACCGTGAGACCGGGCGTGTGGACGTAGTAGGCCTCCGAGGAGTCGGAGTGGTGCTCGACGCCACCGATCGCGCCCGCGTAGGGGATGCGCACGACGATCGGGAGGCGGACGCGGCCGCGCGTGCGGTTGCGCATCTTCGCGAGGTGGGAGGTGATCTGCTCGAAGGCCGGGTAGGCGAACGCGTCGAACTGCATCTCGACGATCGGCCGCATGCCGTAGATCGCCATGCCGATCGCGGTGCCGACGATGCCCGACTCGGCGAGCGGTGAGTCGCTCACTCGCGCGTCACCGAACTCGCCGTACAGCTTGTCGGTGACGCGGAACACGCCGCCGAGCGGGCCGACGTCCTCGCCGAACACGACCACGCGGTCGTCCTCGGTGAGGGCGTCGCGCAGGGCACGGTTGAGGGCGCCGGCCATCGTGAGCGTCTCGCCGCTCGGGGTCGGGGCGGTCATGCGTTCGCCTCCTCGGTGAGCTCGGCGGCGAGGGCGTCGCGCTGCGCGCGCAGAGCGGGCCGCTCGTGTGCGTACACGTGGTCGAACAGTTCGAGCGGGTCGATGTCGAGCTCGGCGTTCATGGCCTCGCGCGTCGTCGCCGCGAGTGCCTCCGCCTCGGTGGTGATCTCGGCCTCGCGTGCGTCGTCGAGTGCGCCCGCGTCACGCAGGAACGTGCCGAGGCGCGCGATCGGGTCGCGGTGCCGCCACTCGTCCTCCTCGGTGCGCTCGCGGTAGCGGGTCGGGTCGTCGGAGTTCGTGTGCGCCTCGAGGCGGTAGGTGACGGCCTCGATGAGGCTCGGCCCGCCACCCGTGCGGGCACGCTCGACGGCCCCCGTGATGACGGCGGACATCGCCGCGGCGTCGTTGCCGTCGACCCAGTAGCCGGGCATGCCGTAGCCGATCGCGCGATCGGCGAGGCTGCGGGCCTTGAACTGCTTGTCGGCGGGCACGCTGATCGCGTACTGGTTGTTCTGGATCACGAAGACGCACGGGGCGTGCCAGACGGCGGCGAAGTTGCAGGCCTCGTGCGTGTCGCCCTCGCTCGTGGCGCCGTCGCCGAGGAGCGTGAGCGCGACGACGGGATCGCGTCGGAGCTTGACGGCCGTCGCGAGGCCCGCGGCGTGCAGGGTCTGCGTCGCGAGCGGCGTCGCCTGGGGCGAGATGCGGTACGCGTGCGGGTCGAAGCCCATGTGCCATTCGCCGCGGAAGAACGTGAGCAGCTCGTTCGGGGGGACGCCGCGCGTGAGGAGTGCGATCGTGTCGCGGTAGGTGGGGAACAGCCAGTCCTCGTCGCGCAGCGCGAGCACGGCGGCGATCTCGCTCGCCTCCTGGCCCTGCGCGGAGGGGTACGTCGCGAGGCGACCCTGCCGCGTGAGGGCCGTGACCTGCACGTCGAAGCGTCGGGCGACGACCATCTTCCGGTACAGCTCGAGGAGCGTCGCGTCGTCGGGTCGGTCGAATCCCTCGGCGCGTTCGGCGGGCGCCGCCGCGCCGTGCTCGTCGATGAGCTGGACGGGCGCGTCGCCCGGGCGGTCGAGGGCGTCGTGTCGCACGTCGTCGTGTGGCATGTCCCCATGGTCGCGCGCCGTGGGCGCGGCGGGAACGGGTCCGGCGCAAGACCGTCGTTTCGGCCGGATGTGCGGTGGCGACGGGACGAACGGCTCACATCGGCCGGGCCGACCGGTCGTGCGTCCGGAGCTCCGACGGGCGTGCGGGACGGGCGGCGCGCGACGCGACGGACGGCCGACGGCAGGGTCAGTCGATCCCGAGCACGCGACTGCGCCAGAAGCCGCCGAGGGCGCGCACGGCGCGGTCGCCGGACGAGCCGAGCGGGTCGTCGGAGACCATGTACGTCCAGGTCGCCGAGGGGCGGACGAGCCCGAGATCGGCGAGCGAGCGATCGAGGTCCTCGACCGTGAGCTCGGCGAGCACCTCGGCGGCGGCGGCGCGCGCCCGGTCGGGCAGACCGTTGAACTCGCGCAGCGCGATCGTGTGGAACTCGTCCGCGGGGTCCTGGCCGCCGAGCGCGCGCAGGTGGATGCCGTCGCGGATCTCGCCGAGGAGCGCGAGGTGGTTCGTCCACTGCTCGTCGAGCACGTGCAGGAGGATCTCCCGCGCGCGCTCCGCGACGCGATCACGCCCGGCCGACTCGACGAGTGCGTCGATCGCGTCGCTCGCGTGCGGGCGGAGCGCGTCGAGCGCGGTGTCCGCGTCGTCGAGCGCGGCGTCGCGGTGCCTCATGAGCGCGGCCCGCTGGAGGGAGATGGCCCGTGCGTACCGCCACGTCGCGCGGTGGCGGTCGCGTCGGGCGCCCTCGGCGATCGTCTGGGCGCCCGCGACGAGGTGCCGTCGTCGCTCGTCGTCGAGGCCCGGGGCGTCGCGGCGGATGCGTGCGAGGTCGAACGAGGGGGCGTGTGCCGTGACGATCTCGTCCTCGAGGCTCGCGAACGCGATGCTGTCGCCGGGGTCGCCCTGTCGGCCGGAACGGCCGCGGAGCTGCGCGTCGAGCCGCTGCGAGGGGTAGCGCGAGGTCGAGACGACCGCGAGGCCGCCCGCCTCGACGACCTCGTCGCGGTCGTGCTCGTCCGGCCCGCCGAGTCGGATGTCGGTGCCGCGGCCCGACATCTGGGTCGAGATCGTGATCGCGCCCCGCTCGCCCGCGCGCGCGATGATGGCCGCCTCGTCGGCGTCGTTCTTCGCGTTCAGGACGCGTGGTTCGAGGCCCGCCTCACGCAGCCGCTCGGCGAGGTCCTCCGACTCGGCGACGCTCTGGGTGCCGACGAGGACGGGCTGGCCCGTCTCGTGCCGGATCTCGATCTCGTCGACGATCGCCGCCGTCTTCTCCGCCTCGTCGACGAGCACACGGTCGGGAGCGTCGACGCGTGCGTTCGGCTCGTGGCGTTCGATGCGACCCGAGCCCAGCTCGTAGAACTCCGTGAACTCCTCCGCGACGTCGAGCACGGTGCCGCTCATGCCGCTCAGTCGCTCGTACCTGCCGAGCAGCTCCTGCAGCGTCATCGAGTCGAGCACGATGCCGGGCGCCGTGGGCTCGAGGCCCTCCTTCGCCTCGACGGCCGCGTGCAGCCCGTCGGGCCAGCGCTGCCGTTCGGCGATGCGGCCGCGGCCCGCGTTCACGAGTCGCACCCGCCCGTCGGTCACGACGTAGTCGACGTCGCGCCGGACGAGCGTGCGCGCGTGCAGGGCGAGGGTGACGAGCGTGAGCGTGTGGGTGTGCTCGGCCTCGTAGAGATCGACGCCGCCGAGGGCACGCTCGACGCGTTCGAGTCCCGCGTCCGTGAGCGTCGCGTTCCGTCGCTCGGCGTCGATCTCGTAGTCGCGGCCCTCGCGCAGGCGTCGGACGAGTTCGGTCGCGCGCACGAAGTCGTCCGCCTCGTCGGGCGAGCTGCCGGCGAGGACGAGCGGCGAGAGGGCCTCGTCGATCATGACGGCATCGGCCTCGTCGACGATCGCCACGTCGAAGGCGGGGGAGACCCGGTCGGCGCCGGTGAGCGCGAAGCGATCGCGCAGGACGTCGTAGCCGACCTCGCTCACCGCGGCGAGGACGACGTCGGCGCGGTAGGCGCTCCGTCGCTCCTCGGGCGTCGACGATTCGCGGACCGCGGCGACCGAGACCCCGAGGAGTTCGAAGAACGGTGCGAACAGGGCCGCGTCGCGACCGGCGAGGTAGTCGTTGACGGTGAGGAGGTGCACGCGTCGCCCGGCGAGCGCGTACCCACCGGCCGCGAGCGCGCCGACGAGCGACTTGCCCTCGCCCGTGTCGAGCTCGACGGCGCTGCCCGTCAGGAGCGCGGCGCACGCGAGGAGTTGCTCGTCGAACGCACGCAGCCCGAGGGTGCGCGACGCCGCCTCCCGAGCCGTCGCGAGGTACCACGCGAGCTTCGCCGACGAGGACGCGTCGACCGCCGCCGGTGCCGCGCGGCGTGCGGCCTCGCGGAGCCCCTCGTCGCTCAGTTCGGCGACGTCGTCGGCGGTCGCCGAGGCGTCGCGCACGGCCGGCGCGAAGCGATCGAACGAGGTCGAGCCGGGCGATCCCAACAATCGCGCGAGCCACCGCGGACGCGGGCTCATCGTGGCACTCCCGGCTCGGAGCAGGCGGTTGCGCGGGCGGCGTCCATGCGCTCGATCCTAGGTCGTGACGGAGGCCGCGGTCGTGACCGGGGCGGTGTCGGGGGCCGCCGTCCAGACGGAGCTGCCAGTCTGGGCAGGGGACGCGGACACGCCGCGCAGCCACGAGGGAGGACCCCCCATGACCGCAGGACCGGACGCCGTCGAACCCGTCCAGGAGCCCGCGTTCGATCTCGGCCCGGCGGCGAGCGCGCTCGCGGATCTCGTGGCCGGCGTCCCCGACGACGCGCTCGACGAGCCGACGCCGTGCGAGGCGTGGAGCGTGCGACGGCTGCTCGCGCACCTCGATGAGATCGGTCCCGGGTTCCGTGTCGTCGCCTGGGGCGGCGACATCGACGGCCCCGATCCCGGTGCGCGACTCCACGCGGGCTGGCGCGAGCGCATCCCCGCCTCGCTCGACGCGCTCGCGGTCGCCTATCGTTCACCGGCCGCCTGGCGCGGGCGGGCTCGCGTGGGAGAGACGGAGCAGTCCCGCGCGAGCCTCGCGGTCGTCGCCCTCGACGAACTCGTCGTGCACGGCTGGGATCTCGCGACCGCGCTCGGTCGACCGTACGCTCCCCGCAACGAGGACGTCACGGTCTGCGCGGCGTTCGCCGAGGCGGTCGCCTCACCCGAGGGCACGCCGGGGCTCTTCGGCCCCGCGATCGAACCCGGCCCGCACGCGGACGCGTTCACGCGACTGCTCGCCGCGACGGGACGCAGGCCGGCCGTCGACTGACGGTCGCCGGAGGGGTTCAGCCGTCGGTCGGGGCCGAGCGATCGTCGATCCAGCTCCCCGGGACGTCGTCGAGCACGACGTGGGAGCGGGTCGACGCGACACCGCGGACGTCGTGGACACGACGCATGATGATCTCGCTGAGCGTCGCGTGATCGGGCGCGCGCACCGTCAGGACGAAGTCGATGTCGCCCGAGACCGCGAGCACCCGCTCGACGTACGGGATCTCGGCGAGCCGACGCTCGATGTCGGTCCAGGGCTCGTTCGTGACGGTCACGACGACGAGCGCCATGACGCGCAGGCCGAGCGCCTCCGGATCGACGAGCGCGGCGAAGCCCGTGATGACGCCCGTCTCGATGAGCCGCTGGACGCGCGCGTGCGTCGAGGTGCGCGACAGGTGCACACGCTCCGCGAGCGCGCGGATCGACAGCCGCGCATCGCGTCGGAGCTCCGCGATGATCGCTCGATCGACGCGGTCCGGCTCCATGCCGAGAGCGTATCGGGGCGACCGGATCAGCCGGTGAACGCGTCGTCGAGGAACGTGAGGGCGTCGGCGCGCATCGTCTGGTCGTGGAAGAAGGCCGGCGCGGAGTGTCCGCCCGAACCGAGACGGATCTCGCTCGACCCGTGCGCGCGCACGACGGCCTCGTGCATCGCCTCCGATTGCGAGAAGGGGACGACGCAATCGGATGTGCCGTGGAACAGGAGGATGGGCGGCGCGTCCGCGCGGGCGTAGGTGACGGGGCTCGCCTCGGCCCCGAGTGCGGCGCCGGCCGGCGTCGACGGTTCGACGCCGAGGAGGAGCCCCTCCTTCGTCGGATCACCGGGCGGGGTCTGCGGATTGCAGCCCTGCGCCTTCCGCTCCGCGACGAGGGTGCGCACATCGGTCACGCCGTAGTAGCTGATGACCGCGTCGACCTCGCTCGAGACGGGATCGTCGCCCGCACCCGTCAGTGCGGGACGGTCGGCGGTGAGGGCGAGCATGAGGGCGAGTTGGCCGCCGGCCGAGTCACCGGCGATCGCGAACCGGTCCGGGTCGATGCCGAAGCGGTCGGCATCGGTGCGGAGGAACCGCGTCGCCGCGTGCACGTCGTGGAGGGGGGCGGGCCAGATCGCCTCGGCGCTGAGACGGTAGTTGACGCTCGCGACCGCGTAGCCCGCGTCGAGCATCATCTCGGTGAACGCGGCGAGCGTGTCGTTCGCGCCGGGACGCGACGAGGCCTTGTCGCCCGTCGCCCAGCCGCCGCCGTGGACGAACAGGACGAGTGGGACGCCACCGTTCGCCCCGGCGCCGGACGGCAGATAGAGATCGAGGGTCTGCGCGTGGGTCCCGGCACCCGTGTAGTCGATCTCGGTGATCGTCGTGCCCTCCGTCGACTCGGGTGAGGCGGGCACGGCCGATTCGAGCGATCGGTCGCCCGCCGAGTCGGGGCCGATGTGGATCGGGGACTCGCCCGCGCAGCCACCGAGCACGAGCGTGAGCGCCATGAGGGCGGCGAGAAGCGGCAGCCGGGTGTCTCGTCGTCGCATTCGGATCCGTTCCGTCGTCGGGCCCGTCGGACGACGGGGCGGCGGGTCGTGCACGTCGTCCAGGGCACGCTAGCCGCACGCGGTGGACGCGCGCTGCGACGCGCCGCCCGACCGCACCGACAGGGACGTGACGGTCAGTCGATCGCGAGTTCGCGGACCGTGCCGGAGCCCGCCTCGATGACGACGACGGCACCGTTCTCGAGCAGGAGGCCGGGGCCGTCGTCGGTGTCGAAGGCCGCGAGGATTCGTCCCGGGAGCGTGATGCGCGTGACGGTGCCGTCGCCCGTCCGGGCGATGTCGACGGTCGGGGGTGTCGTGTCGGTCGTCGGACTGAGCTCGATGCCGTGGGCTGCGCCGACGACGACGGCGTGCCCGCCCGGGCAGACCGGCGACCCGTCCGTCCCGGACAGGTCGTCGGCGGGCGCCGCGCCGACGACGGGCGCCGCAGGCGGTGTGGGGACCGTGAGGGGCGCATCGCAGCCTGCCGATGCGACGAGCCGTCCCCGCGCGTCGGTCGCGGGGCCGGCGCCGGGAACCGGGGTGCCGTCGAGCGGATGCGCGAGGGTCGCCCGCCAGGCCGCGGCGGTCGCGGTGTCCGTGGCCTCGGCGGCGCGTCCCCCGAGCGGCACCTGCCACACCTCGCCGTCGTCGGCGAGCACGAGCAGGCGGCCGGTGGCCACGTCGTGTGCCGAGCCGGTCACGTCGAGCGCGGGGGCGGCGGTGGAACCGGGTGGTGGCTCGAGCGGGCGGACGACGCCTGTGTCCGCGTCGACGAGGACGGGACCGTCGCCCGAGGCGGCGTACACGAGGCCGCCCGACGCGACGAGCACGGTCAGCGGGAGGTCACGCCCGTTCGGGTCCGCCGTCCACACGCGGGATCCGGACTCAAGGTCGGTCGCGACGAGGCGCGCCTCCGTCCGTCGGTCGCTGCTCGGGCCGCTGAGCGAGACCTGTGCCGTGATGAGGAGTTCGCCGACCGACGTCTCGGCGGTCGCGCTCGACGCCGAGTAGGTCACGACGGGGTCCAGGCGTGTGACGATCGCGATCGCGATCGCGAGGAGGCCCGTCATGGCGGCCGCGAACACGAGGAGGGACAGCGCCCGCTCGGCGGGCGGGATCCGGCGACGGGCGACCGGCGCCGGGCGGGGGCGACCCGGTGCGGGGTTCCCACGCGCGAGCGAGGGTGGGACTCGATCGGCCCGAACGCTCATGCGGACTGCTCCTTCGGGGGAAGGTTCGACCGTCTGCTCGACCGGCGCACCGGGACGGTCAGCTCCGTCGCGCGCCTGCACCCCCAACGCTACGCGGCCCGACACCCCGCGCGAACCGCCGCGCGTCGGACATCCGGTATTCGATCCGTCCTCCCAGGGGAGGACACCGCCCCGGGCGTCGCGTGTGGCGCAGCCACGAAAACGACGCTCTGTGTATGCATTCCAGGGCATTTCCTGGTGATCTTCCACTGCTCGGGCATTTATGTATACACTCGCGATGAGTCGTGAGGAGGGGCGGTATGCGAGCGAGTGATCGGGTCTACGCGCTCCTGCGCGACGAGATCCTCGACGGCGACCTCGCGCCGGGCACCGTGCTCGCGGAGGTCGCCGAGGCCACCCGCCTCGGTGTCTCGCGCACGCCGGTCCGCGAAGCGCTCTCGCGACTCGTCGCCGACGGACTCGTGCACGCGCAGTCGCCGCGCGTGCTCGTCGTCACCGAGGTGAGCGCCGAGCGCATCGAGTGGCTCTACGAACTCCGCCAGGCGCTCGAGGCGCGCGCCGCCGCCTCGGCGGCGCGCAGGAGGGACCCCGCCCCGTTCGTGGCGCTCCGCGAGCGGCTCGTGGCGGCCCCCGCACTCCTCGAGCTCGGCGGGGACGGCGTCGAACGGTACTTCGCGCTCATCGACGACCTCGACGCGGCGATCGACACGGCCGTCGCGAACCCCTACCTGCAGACGGCCCTGCGCAGTGCCCGCCTCCACTCGGCGCGCGTCCGCCGCCTCGCCGAGCACGATCACGCGCGCCTCCGCGCGGCGGCCGACGAGCACCGGCTCATCGTCGACGCGATCATCGCGGGCGACGCCGAGCTCGCCGCCGACGCCACCCGCGTCCACCTCCACCGCTCCCTCCGGCGTGCACTCGCGACCACGCCGCGCGTCGACGAACGCACGAGCGCCTGACCACGACCACGACCCACGACCCCGTCGAAAGGACGACCATGCAGCTGCACGACGTTCGCGTCCACCCCTCCGCCGACCAGCTCGCCCGCGAGGACCAACTCGCCTGGAAACTCGCCGAGGTCGCGACCGATCCCGTCGAGGTCGACGCCGACGTCGTCGACATGGTCGTCAACCGCGTGATCGACAACGCCGCGGTCGCGGCCGCCTCGCTGGGCCGCGCACCCATCGTCTCGGCCCGCGGCCAGGCGACCTCGCACCCCGCCTCGCGCCACGGCGACGGCTCGACCGTGTTCGGCCTCGCACCCGAGGAGCGCACCTCGCCCGAGTGGGCCGCATGGGCGAACGGTGTCGCCGTCCGGGAGCTCGACTTCCACGACACCTTCCTCGCGGCCGAGTACTCGCACCCCGGCGACAACATCCCCGCGATCGTCGCGGTCGCGCAGCACCTCGGCGAGCGTCGCGGGCTCACGGGCGGCGACGTCGTGCGCGGCATCGCGACGGGCTACGAGATCCAGGTCGACCTCGTGAAGGCCATCTCACTGCACAAGCACAAGATCGACCACGTCGCCCACATCGGGCCCTCCGCATCGGCCGGCATCGGCACGCTCCTCGGCCTCGACACGGAGACGATCTTCCAGGCCATCGGGCAGGGCCTCCACACGACGACCGCCACGCGCCAGTCGCGCAAGGGCGAGATCTCGACATGGAAGGCCCACGCGCCCGCCTTCGCGGGCAAGATGGCCGTCGAGGCGGTCGACCGCGCGATGCGCGGACAGACGAGCCCCACCCCCATCTACGAGGGCGAGGACGGCGTCGTCGCGTGGCTGCTCGACGGGCCCGACGCGCACTACGAGGTGCCGCTACCGATGCGCGGCGAGGCGAAGCGCGCGATCCTCGACACGTACACGAAGGAGCACTCGGCCGAGTACCAGGCGCAGGCGTGGATCGACCTCGCCCGCAAGCTGCACCGCGAGCACCCCGAGCTCGTCGCCGATCCGTCCCGCATCGCGTCGATCGTCATCCGCACCTCGCACCACACCCACTACGTCATCGGCTCGGGCGCGAACGACCCGCAGAAGTACGACCCGACCGCCTCGCGCGAGACGCTCGACCACTCGATCCCCTACATCTTCGCCGTCGCGTTCCAGGACGGCGCGTGGCACCACGTCGACTCGTACTCGCCCGAGCGTGCGGGGCGGCCCGACACGGTCGAGCTGTGGCGCAAGGTCACGACCGTCGAGGAACCCGAGTGGACGCGTCGCTACCACTCGCTCGACATCGCCGAGAAGGCGTTCGGCGGCGAGGTCGTCATCCGCCTCGTCGACGGCACCGAGATCCGCGACGACATCGCGGTCGCCGACGCCCACCCGCTCGGTGCCCGGCCGTTCGCCCGCGAGCAGTACATCGAGAAGTTCCGCACCCTCGCCGCCGACGTGCTCGACACGGCCGAGATCGAACGCTTCCTCGACGTCGCGCAGCGCCTGCCCGAGCTCACGAGCGCCGAGCTCGGCGGGCTCACGATCGTCGCCGCGCCCGGCATCCTCGTCCCCTCGCCCGACACGGGCCTGTTCTGAGACCGGAACGGAGACCGACCGTGCTGTACGCCCGGACCACTCCCGCCGAGAAGCGCGCCGCGTTCCGCGAGCGGCTCGACTCGGGCGAGCTGTTGCGCCTGCCCGGCGCCTTCAATCCGCTGAGCGCGAGACTCATCGAGCGCAAGGGGTTCGACGGTGTCTACATCTCGGGTGCCGTGCTCGCGGCCGACCTCGGGCTGCCCGATATCGGGCTCACGACGCTCAGCGAGGTCGCCGGCCGCGGCCGACAGATCGCGCGCGTGACCGAGTTGCCCGCGATCATCGACGCCGACACGGGCTTCGGTGAGCCGATGAACGTCGCCCGCACCGTGCAGGAGATCGAGGACGCGGGGCTCGCGGGGCTCCACATCGAGGACCAGGTGAACCCGAAGCGGTGCGGACACCTCGACGGCAAGCAGGTCGTCGACGCCGAGACGGCGACCAAGCGCATCCGCGCCGCCGTCGACGCACGCCGTGACCCGAACCTGCTCGTCATGGCGCGCACCGACATCCGCGCCGCCGAGGGGCTCGACGCCGCGACGGACCGCGCGAAGGCACTCGTCGACGCGGGCGCCGACGCGATCTTCCCGGAGGCGATGCGCACCCTCGACGAGTTCGCCGCGATGCGTGCGGCCGTCGACGTCCCCCTGCTCGCGAACATGACCGAGTTCGGCAAGTCCGAACTGTTCTCGGTGCAGCAGCTCGCCGACGTCGGCATGAACATCGTCATCTGGCCCGTCTCGATGCTGCGCATCTCGATGGGCGCGACGGGGCGCGCGCTCGACGAGCTGAACGAGGTCGGCCACCTCACCGGCAAGCTCGACGAGATGCAGCATCGTGCCGATCTGTACGACCTTCTCGACTACGAGGCGTACAACCGCTTCGACACCTCCGTTTTCAACTTCCGCGTCGAACGCTGACGACCGGACTCGCAGGGACAGCGCAAAGGAGCCTCCATGACCGAGACCATCGAGATCTACAAGGGCCTCGCCGGCGTGCCGGTGGACTACACCGCCGTGTCGAAGGTGAATCCCGAGACCAATTCGCTGCTGTACCGCGGCTACCCCGTGCAGGAGCTCGCCGCGAACTGCAGCTTCGAGCAGGTGGCGCTGCTCCTGTGGAACGGGGAACTGCCGAGCAAGGAGGAACTCGCCGAGTTCGAGGCGTTCGAGCGGGCGAACCGCGCGCTCGCGCCCGAGGTGCGGACGGTCATCGACGCGCTGCCGACGACGAGCCACCCGATGGATGTCGTGCGGACGGCCGTGTCGGTCATCGGCGCGAGCGACCCCGAGACGGCGGACGACTCGCCGGAGGCGAACCTGCGCAAGGCGAAGCGGCTGTTCGCGGGCCTGCCCGCGATCGTCGCGTACGACCAGCGGCGCAGGCACGGGCTCGAGCCGGTCGAGGCCCGCGACGATCTCGACTACTCGCAGAACTTCCTGTGGCTCGCGTTCGGCGAGGAGCAGGCGCCCGAGGTCGTCGATGCGTTCCGCGTCTCGATGGTGCTGTACGCCGAGCACTCGTTCAACGCGTCGACGTTCACGGCGCGCGTCATCACCTCGACGCTCGCCGATCTGTACTCGGCCGTGACGGGCGCGATCGGTGCGCTCAAGGGACCGCTGCACGGCGGCGCGAACGAGGCGGTCATGCACACGTTCGAGGAGATCGGCGAGGCTGGGCAGGTCGAGGCGTGGCTCGACGAGGCACTCGCGTCGAAGAAGAAGGTCATGGGCTTCGGGCACCGCGTCTACAAGAACGGCGATTCGCGCGTGCCGACGATGCGCGCCGCGATGGAGCGCATGATCGACCACTACGGGCGGCAGGACGTGCTCGACCTGTACGTCGCGCTCGAGGAGGCGTTCGGCGGCCGGAAGGGCATCAAGCCGAACCTCGACTACCCGGCGGGGCCGACGTACCACCTGATGGGCTTCGACACCCCGACGTTCACGCCGATCTTCGTCGCGAGCCGCATCACGGGCTGGACGGCGCACATCCTGGAACAGAACGCGTCGAACGCGCTCATCCGCCCGCTCTCGGTCTACAACGGCCCCGACGAGCGGCACGTGCCGGGCGCCTGAGCGGGCGGGCACGTGCCCGGCGCGTGAGCGGGCGCGAGAGCGCTCGCGAGCCGACGCGAATCCAGCCGGGTTGTTGCTACCGGGCCCCGGGCCCGGTAGCAACAACCCGGCTGGATTCGTCGGTGCGGTGCGGCGGTCAGCGCATCACGACGATCAGGTACGACAGGGCGCCGACCGAGAGGGCGACCAGTCCCGCGATCGTGAGCCACGTCAGGACCTTCGCGCGGCGCAGGACGCCGAGCAGGCCCACGGGACGGTCGTCGTCGCCGTCGTCGAACTCGGGGTAGTGGTCGAGCTCCGGCGGGACGGTCGGCATGCGCTCAAGCGTACCGACCCGCGCGACGGCGCTCTCCGGCGAGGACGCGGAGTGCCACGCTCGAGACGCAGAGCACCGCGAATTCCACGCCGATCACGACCCACATCCATTCCGCGTGCGTGGCACCGACCGTCCCGGTGGACGTCGCACCGCCGTGCACGTGGCCACCCGACGGCGCGAGGAGCCAGGCGCCGTGGATGCCGAGCATCACGACGGTCATGCACATGAGATGCCCCGCGGCGTGCGCGGCGCGATCGCGGGCGCGCGGTTCGTGACGACCGAACGGTGCGTGTGCGAGGCAGGTCAGGCAGGCGAGCGCCATCAGACCCATCGAGACGGCCATGACGGCGTCGTCGCTGTGCGCCGCCGCGAGGGCGTGGGTCGCGACGCCGAGCAACGTGGCGGCGGCGACGAGTGCGAACACCGCCGTGACCCGTCGATCGGTGCGTCGCGTCGTCGTGGCTTCCGGTGCCGCAGTTGCCTCCGGGGGCGCGTCGAGCATCGTCGCGGTCACGCGGTCTCCTCGTCGTCGGGGCTCGGCATCGTGGAACGGTCGGCGCATCGGTGCGCGGTCACGGGTCCTCGGATCGTCACGGATCCGTTCGGATGTCCCGCTCGCTCGTCGATCGGGCGGGTCGTCACTGCAACAGTTCTAACACCGCCGCGCGCCTGCGCGCCACGTCGGCCACCGTGCGCGCGCAACGCGCCCCGGGGCTCGTGCCCGCGTCGCGCTCCCCGATCAGTGCAGCGCGGCTCGTTCCGACACGCCGCGGCTCCGACGGTCGGTACACGCGAAGCCTTCAGTTCGCCGTTCGCCGTTCGCCGTTCGCCATTCGCTGCGCGACCTCGCGGTGTCGTCCGTCAACGCTCGCCCGCTCCCGATCGTCCGTCCGGCGTGTCCTCGGGTGGCGGCACCTCCGCGGCGGCGGGCGCCGGTTCCGTCGGTGTCGACCGTTCGTCGGCGGTCGTCGGACCGTGCGCTGCGGACGTGGCTCGGAGTCGGTCGGTCCCGGTGCCGCTGCCGGTTCATCGGTGGACGCGGGGCCCTGGACGATCGCGGGGCGGTCGGTGGTGGTCGATCCTGCGGCGTTTGCCGGCTCGTCCGGGGTGACCGCGCCCGTGAACGTTCCGGTGGCGGCGGTCCGCCGTCGTCCGTCGCCCACGCGGGCCGTGAGCCACAGTCGGTGGGCGGTGATGAGGATCGTGATCCAGGCGGCGCCGAGCACCCACGCCATGAGGACGTCGCTCACCCAGTGGTGGCCGAGGTAGAGGCGACTCGTCCCCATCGCGAGGACGTACGTCACGACCCCGACGACCACGAGCACCCGACCGGTTCGCGAACGGATGCCGATCACCAGGAGATAGCCGATGATGCCTGCCAGGACGAGCGAGTTGAGGCTGTGGCCGCTCGGGAAGCTGAACGAGGTCTCGTATGGCGGGACCGACTCGGCGATCGGCGGCCGTTCGCGTCCAACGGCGCTCTTGCCCACGATCGTCATGAGCAGCGAGCCCACCGCGGCGAGCACTGTGAGCACGAGCGGCGTCCAGGATCGTCGAACGACGGCCAGCACGATCGCCGTGATGCCGACGATGATCGGCATCCACAGCGGCCCGCCCGAGATGCTGAACGCCGAGATGACCTCCGTGAACCCTGGCACGCGATGTGCGACCATCCAGTTCTGCACCGGCAGGTCGACGGCGAGGCTCGAGGCGTCCTCGACCACGTGGTCCCAGATCTCGTCGGCGAAGCCCGCGAGGACGAAGAGCAGCACCGTGGCGATCGCGAGTGCGGCGATCGCGCGGCGACGGCGGCTGTCGGGCGCACCGACGACGGCACGGAACCGTCGGATGCCCCGTTCGGTCGTGTGATTCGTCATGCGCAGTCCTCCCCGAGCCCGCCCGGCGACCGCGGGTGGATCGCCTCGGGACGATACCGCCCGGCGGACGAGAAAGCGTCCGGCTCGTCGCCGGACGAGTCGCGAGGCGGCTCGGATCGTTCCGAGCCGCCCCGCTGATGCGCTCCGGGGGGTAGCGGGGCGACATTGCCTGGGCCCCGCAATCCACAAGGGGGACTACGGGGCCGACAGGACTCGCGCACCGGGTCATCGGTCGACTGCCGCCGTTCACGAACGGTCCTGGCCGTCCGCGCCCGTGTCTCCACGACAATGTCGATCTGCATCCGTGTGACTCGATGCGTTGGAAAGACTATGAAGGAAGTGGGCTGAGCGGGAGCCCCTAAAACACGTGGCGCCTGATTCCACGCCTCGGAACGGCGGTGTCCGGCCCGTGTTCCGCCGACGACGGTGCGCGAACGGCGTCCACGCGGGCGCGGTCGCCGGCGGCCGCGGGGGATCGCGGCGCTGGGGGATCGTGTCGCTGGGGGCAGAGGAATCATACGGTGTCCGGCCGCGACGAGAGGGCCGGGGCCGTCGAGGTTCGGCGTGGGCGCAGTGGCGAGCACCGGTTCGTGCTCGCCGATGCGGTGGGCCCCGAGGCGACGAGACGGCCACCCGGTGGGCCGGCGGACGCGGGCGTCATTCGGCCGAGTGGCGGATACTGGGGCGACGCCGCCGACGCTCGCTGCCGGCGACGGGGAGAGTGGAGGCGGACGTGTCGAGGATCACGAAGACCGCGCGTGTGCTCACGCTGCGCGAGGACGGCTCGAGCCGCCGCCGCGACGACGTCCTCGCGGCCGAGGAGCCGCTCGAGATCCGTGTCGTCGATCGGCCGTTCTCGGTGACGATGCGCACGCCGGGCGACGATTTCGACCTCGTCGCGGGCTTCCTCGTGTCGGAGGGCATCGTGTCCCGGGCCGAGCACCTGCCGAGCATGATCGTGTGCGCGGGCGAACGCCCCGGTGACTCGACCTACAACGTGATCGACGCGCACCTCGCCCCCGGTGTGCCCCTGCCCGACCTCTCGCTCGAACGTCACGTGTACACGACGAGCTCGTGCGGCATCTGCGGGACGGCATCGATCGAGGCGGTCACGAAGTCGTCGCACTTCCCGTCCTCGGACGATCCGTCGTCACCGTCCATCGAACTCGCGACGCTGCTCGCACTGCCGGACCGGCTGCGGGCCGAACAGGCCGCGTTCGAGCGGACGGGTGGTGTGCACGCGGCGGGCCTGTTCTCGCTCGACGGCGAGCTGCTGTGCCTGCGCGAGGACGTCGGGCGCCACAACGCGGTCGACAAGGTCGTCGGCTGGGCGCTGCGCGAGGACCGCCTTCCGCTGCGCGATACCGTTCTGCAGGTCTCCGGGCGCGCCTCGTTCGAGCTCGTGCAGAAGTGCCACATGGCGGGCATCCCCATCATGTCGGCCGTGAGCGCCCCGTCGTCGCTCGCCGTCGACCTGGCGCGCGAGGTGGGGCTCACGCTCGCCGGCTTCTCGCGCGGCCGCAGCGTCAACGTCTATGCGGGAGCGCTCCGCGTGCGGGTCCCGCAGCGGGAACACGCGGAGGCCGGCGTGAACTGACGCGCGTTCGCGCCCCTCGCGTCGGAGGCCCGAGCCGATCGGTGCGTCGTGGTGCGGAAGGTCACGGGGTCGGTTCGGTGAGCTCGAGTTCGAGCTGGCGTGCGAGGCGTCGACCCGCGCGCCGCGCCGCGGCCGCTGCGCTGCGCCGACGCATGCCCCGCTCGGGGACGACCTCGCCGAGGAGGAGCGCCGGGCCGTCGCGTCGTGCGTCCACGCGCCCGACGAAGCGGTCGCCCGCGAGCACGCCGAGCACGTAGTGCCCGTGGACGCGGTCGGCGACGGGCTTGTAGGCCTCGAAGGTGTAGTCGAAGCCGAACACCCGCTGGGCTCGTGCGCGATCGCGCAGGAGCTGGTCGAACGGGCCGACGAGCCGCGGGCCGTCGAGCGGCGCGACCTCGTGTGGTGACGTCGAGAGGACGGCCGCGTCCCGGTCGACGTAGGCCGTCTCGCGCCACCCCTCGACGCTCGCTCTCACGGCACCGGCCGACTCGAGCCCCGCCTCGGCCTGTGCCCGCGTGAGGCGGAAGACGCGCGTCAGATCGCCCACCGTCACGACACCGAGCGAGCGCAGCGCCCGATGGGCGAGGCCCGCGAGCACCTCGGCATCGTCGAGCCGCACGCGCGCTGCCGCCGCGGGCAGGCGCCGCTCCGGCAGATCGAACACGCGCGCGACGCCGCGACGCGTCGTCACGACGAGTTCGCCCTGTCGCAACAGGTGCTCGGTCGCGATCTTGACGGGCGACCACTCCCAGCCCGTCGTCCGCTGCGATGCCGTGCCCGTCTCGATGTCGCCGATCGTCGCACCGTCGGGCAACGACGACACGATCGCGAGAATGCGGTCGCGCAGTTCGGGCTCGACCGTGCCCGCCGCACGCTCCCGCTCGAGCCGGTGCAGCGGCCAGTCCCCGACGGGCACGAGGCACGCGATGCGCGACACCGTCTCGAACGCGACCGCCACGTCGTCGCGCCACAGCTGCGCATCGATCCGTTTCGCGCGGGCGCGCGGCCCGAGCCGCGTGAGGGCCGTGAGTCGATGGGCCTTCTCGACCCGCGCGAGCGGATCGAGCTGCAGGATGCCCGTGTGCGTGAGCACCTCGGCCGCATCACCGAAGCTCGGCGCGAACTGCGCACCGATCACGAGCGCACGCACCTCCGCCGCACTCAGCCGTTCGTCGCTCACCGTCGACCCCTCCCATCGATACGCACGAACCGCCGGCCCGTCGCGATCGCAGCCTAGAACCACGTACCGACAACGGTCGTGACGCCCCGGCCGCCGTGCGCCGCGACGCGCACGCCGCGCGCGAACTCCGCGATCGACGGATCGGGGTGGTCTCGCAGGCGGCGGACGAGCTCGACGTCCTCGGGGGCGGACACCGTGAACTCGGCGGCGAGCAGTGCGAGCGCGAATACGCAGGCGACCGGCGTCGGGCCGTGCGACTCGACGATCCTGCGCGCGATGCGTCCCGCGCCCGGAATCGGCCCCGGGGACCAGGGGTGGCGCCCGCCGGGCGACAAGCGGTTCGCGACCGCGGCCGCCACGAGCGGGAGCGGGGTGAGATCGCGGACCAGCCCGTCGAGGCCCGCCGCGTCGTCGGGGGCGAGCTGCACGACGGCGAGCCGGAGCGTCGCCGCGGTGTGTGGTTGTACCGTCGCGACGAGGTCGGCGAGTCGACCCGTGAGCGCGAGCGACGCCGACGCGACGCCGCCCCCGACGAGCGCGTCCACGACGTCGCGGAGCCGGTCGGCAGCCGGTCGATCGACCCCGTCCTCGGCACGGGCGCCGTCGACGAGCACCGTCGTGAGGTCGAGGAGGACCGACTGAACGTGGGGCACCGCGGCGGCCGCCGCGAGCGCGTGGGCGGCGCTGCGCCAGCGTTCCCCCGTGTCGTCGAGGCGGACGACGAGGGCGGCCGCGGCGCGCGCGGCGGCGGGTGCCACGGCGACCCAGGGGGCGAGACGCGCCCCCACCTCGTCACGGACCAGGTCGTCGCCCCGCTCGACGAGACCGTCGATGATCTCGGCGAGCAGCGTCCGGTGGGCCGGGGCGACCCCGTCGGGTCGGATCGTGGCGATCCCGCGCGCCGCGTCCACGCGCGCGACGGGGTCACCCGCCCCGACCACGGTGTCGGCGAGCGCGCGGAGGGCGCCCACGGCGGCCGCCGTGTCGAGCGCCCCCGACAGCGCACGTGCCGCCTCGATCCGCACATCGGGGTGCGTCTCGGACGACCGAGCCGCGTGCGCGAGCAGCACCGACCAGCCGGGCGGTTTCGTCGCCGCGAGCAGGCGGACCGCCGCACGGCGCACGCGGACGGGGCCGGTCCATGCGGGCGACGCCACATCGAATGCGGCACCCGCGACGGCGCGGGGCACCGCGCGAGCACAACGGTCGAGCACGGCGGCGGGGGAGGGCGCGTCGGCGACGCACGCGTCGAGCAGTTCGGGCAGCGCGGTCACCGGATCGTCGGCCCGCGACCGCGCGAGCGCGAGACGAGCACGAACCGCGGGGGCCGTGCGCTCGAGGCAGAGCCCGGCGAGCGCGGGCCCGCCGACCGCGGGGAGGGCGGCCAGTGCGAGTGCCGCCGCGCGCGGGTCCGCGTTCGCGTCCGGCAGCTCGCGGATCGTCGCGATCAGGTGATCGGCGAACACCCGGCACTGCCGGGGCAACCACCGTTCGGGCCGGGCCGGTCGGACGACCGGCGCGGATCGGTCGGTCCGCACGAAGCGCCCGGGGCGGCCCAGGTGCGCGAGCGACTCGTCGAGGCCCCATTGCGTGCGACCGACGAGCGCCGCGACGGCGGGCAGGACGAACGACGACGGGTCGGCGGCGAGGAGGCGCCGCAACCGCTCGCGCCGCGTCGCGGGATCGGCGAGCCAGAGCGGGATCGCGCGCCGTGCCGGGCCGGCGTCGCCGTCGAGGGCGATCGACGCGAGCGCCGCCTGCAGGGTGTCGAGCGCGCTCGCACGCGGGCCGAGTGCACGCGCGTAGTCGATCGTGAGTTCGGGCGTGCCATCGCGCGTTCCCGCCGAGGCCGCGGGCTCGAGTGCGGTCCACACGGCCCGGTCCGCGGCGGCCGGGGCCCAGGCGGCGGCCTCGTGGACCGAGGGGGCGCCGAGGAGTTCGACGACCCGGCCGAGTGCCGCGGTCGCTGCGGTCGCCGCCGCGTGACGATCACCGGTCTCGACGGTCGAGCGCGCGTCACGCTCGGCGGCGGGCCCGGGACGCCCGTCCCATGCGGTCGTGTCCGCCGCGACGCGAGCGAGGATCCGGACGAGATCGCAGCGGACCCCCGCACCCGTGTCGAGCGCGGCGGCCGCGTGCTCCGCGATCGACACGAGGGTGCCGATCCGCGCCGGAGTCCACATCGACGCGGGCACCGCCACGAGGGCGTCGAGCAACCGGGCGCGAACGAGGTCGCGCTCGCGCGCCGTGCGGCCGGTCCCGTCGAGGACCTCGTCGAGCGGCGTCACGACGCCTCCCGGGTGCGCGGCGACGGTCGTCGCCTCCGCGTGCGCGGCCGTCTCGAGCACGGCGGCCGTCGCGAGCCCCCACCACGCCTGTGCACGCTCGTCGGCGTCACTGCTGCGCGTCCGCGGGTCGAGCGTCGCACGAGCCTCCGACCAGGGCAGCCGCGCCGTGATCTGGACCGGCACGCCACCGGCGAACGCCCCGAACGCCGATCGCTGCCGGTGGGCACGCTCGTGCCGGGCCCGCGGCGGGAGCGCATCGAGCACGTCGCCGACCCACTCGGGGGTCAGGAGGGCGCCCGACTCGAGGACCGCGTCGAGGGTCGATGCCCGCCGGCCCGACGCCATGGTGTGCAGCCACGCGCCGAGCAGGTGCGGCGCACCGAACGCGATGCCGACGGCGATGCGTGCCCGTCGCCCGTCGTCGAGCGGCCCGCGGGCACGCCGGAGGGGGCCGGGCACGTGCCGCCTGCCGTGCCACGCCGCCGGGCGCTCGAGCAGTCGGGTCGTCCGTTCGGGATCCGCGTGGGCGAGGACGCCGAGCGACGCGTCCAGCTCCCACGGCAGGCGCCCGTCGGCACGACGTTCGACGAGGTCGAGCACGGCGAGCGGCGCCGAGAGCGCGAGCGCGCCGAGCGCGTCGACGAACGGCGCCCAGCCCCGCATGCCCGAGGCCAGATCGGCATCGATTTGTCGCGCGACGAAACCGGGGTGCGCCGCCGCGAAGCGACCGAGGAGTTCGGGTGTCACGACGATCTCGTCGACCGTCGCGGCGACCGTGTCGGGAGCGCACGCAGGCAACAGCACGATGCCGGACTGCGCGCCGAGCGTGGCCCGCACCGCCGCGAAGACGCGCTCCGCGCGAGCACGGGCGCCGTCGTCCCGCGCCCGCGCCACGCGGCGGAGGATGCGGGCACGCTCGAGCACGCCCGCGGCGAGCACCCGCGGCGAGGGATCGTCGTCGAGGGGGAGCGCCTCGAACGCCGCGCGACGGACGCGCTCGTTGCCGTCGTCGGCGAGTCGTCGCAGGCGCGCCCCGTCGCCGCTCGCACGGGCCGCCTCCACGACGAGCCGTCGGTGCGCCGGTGACGCGCGTTCGAGGTCGTCGAGCAGCGCCGCGAGTTCCGTACGGCTCGCGAGATCGCGCCCCAGGAGGGCGACGCGCCGCATCCGCGCCGCATGGGGGATCGCATCGAGCTCCGCTCGGAGATCGTCGGGCAGCAGCGGCGAGGCGTCGGCGAGCATGCCGACAGTATGTCGCGAGGGCGCCGTCCGGAGCCCGCGAATCGAGGCCCGGGTCGTGCGGTGGGCGCTCGCGGCCGGGCGACGCGGCGGGCGGCCGTACGGTTCCGTGCGGTCGAGGCCGCCGTTCCGGAACACTGCCGGATGCGACATCCGCTCGTGTTCGCCGGGCCCCCGGACTCGGTCATCGCCCGGCCGTTCGCGCTACCCTCACGAGAGCCCCGAACGCTCGACGAGGAGGCGGACATGGCACAGCGACCACCGGTCAAGGACATCGACGAGGACGCCCTCAAGGTTTCGAAGCCCGAGCGCCACGCAGCGGGCATGAAGGCCGTCATGGTCGCGCTCGACCGCGGCATCGCCCAGGGCGGCGTCGCCCGCACCGCCTCGTCGCTCCTGCGCATCAACCAGCGCGGCGGCTTCGACTGCCCCGGCTGCGCATGGCCCGAGCCCGAGGGACACCGCAAGACGGCCGAGTTCTGCGAGAACGGCGCGAAGGCGGTCGCGGAGGAGAACACGCTCCGCACGGTGGGGCCGGAATTCTGGGCGGCGCACTCGATCAACGACCTCGCCGACAAGACCGAGTACTGGCTCGGCAACCAGGGCCGCATCACGCAGCCCGTCGTGATCCGCCCCGGCGACACCCACTACTCGCCGATCACGTGGCAGGAGGCGTTCGACCTCATCGGCGAGCGCATCCGCGCGACGACGCCCGATCGCTGCGTGTTCTACACCTCCGGCCGCACGGCGAACGAGACCGCGTACATGTACCAGCTGTTCGCGCGCGCGATCGGCACGAACAACCTGCCCGACTGCTCCAACATGTGCCACGAGTCGAGCGGCACCGCGCTCAACCCGACGATCGGGATCGGCAAGGGCACCGTCTCGCTCGAGGACATCACGACCGCGAAGCTCATCCTCACGGTCGGCCAGAACCCCGGCACGAACCACCCGCGCATGCTCTCCGCGCTCGCCGACTGCCGCAAGAACGGCGGCAGGGTCATCGCCGTCAACCCGCTGCCCGAGGCCGGCCTGCTCGGCTTCAAGGACCCCCAGACCGTCGAGGGCGTCGTCGGCGACGGGACGCAGATCGCGGACGAGTTCGCGCAGATCAAGGTGGGTGGCGACCTCGCGCTCTTCCAGGCCCTCGGGCACCTGCTGCTCGCCGAGGAGGCCCGCAACCCCGGCTCGGTCGTCGACCGTGCGTTCGTGGACGAGAACACCGAGGGCTTCGAGGCGTGGGCCGAGGCGCGCGCCGAGCTCGACTGGGACGTCACCGAACGCGCCACGGGTCTCGCTCGCGTGCAGATCGAACGCATCAGCCGGTACCTCATCGAATCGGACGCGACGATCTTCTGCTGGGCACTCGGCATCACGCAGCAGCCGCACTCGGTCGACACGATCAAGGAGATCATCAACCTGCTGCTCGTGCAGGGGAACTTCGGGAAGCCCGGTGCAGGCGCGTGCCCCGTGCGCGGCCACTCGAACGTCCAGGGCGACCGCACGATGGGCATCTGGGAGAAGCCGAAGGAGCCGCTGCTCGCGGCGCTCGACGCCGAGTTCGGCATCGTCTCGCCGCGCGAATGGGGCGTCGATTCGACCGAGACGGTCGAACGCTTCGAGCACGACGAGGTCGACGTGTTCGTCTCGATGGGCGGCAACTTCGCGCTCGCGTGCTCCGACACCGACGCGCTCGAGGCCGGCATGTCGCGCGCCGGACTCACGGTGCACGTGTCGACGAAACCGAATCGCTCGCACGTCGTGCACGGGCGGACCTCGCTCATCCTCCCCACCCTCGGGCGCACCGACATCGACGACAAGCACGCCGCGGGGGCGCAGTTCCTGTCGGTCGAGGACTCCATGTCGGTCGTCCACTCGACGCAGGGGCGCCTCCGCCCCGTCTCGGAGCACCTCCTCGCCGAGCCCGTCATCATCGCGCGCATGGCGCAGGCGACGCTCGGCGACGACCACCCGATCGACTGGCACGCGATGGCCGAGGACTACGACGTCGTCCGCGACCACATCTCGCGCACCCTGCCGGGCTTCGAGGACTTCAACCGCCGCGTGCGGCAGCGCAACGGCTTCGTGCTGCCGAACCCGCCGCGCGACACGCGGTCGTTCAAGACCGAGATCGGGAAGGGTGTGTTCACGGTCAGCCCGCTCGAGTACCTCGATGCGCCCGAGGGGCACCTCATCCTGCAGACGATGCGCAGCCACGACCAGTACAACACCACCTTCTACGGGCTCGACGACCGCTACCGCGGCATCAAGGACGCGCGACGCGTGATCCTCGTGCACCCCGCCGACCTCGCCGCCCTCGGGTTCCAGGACCGCGACCTCGCCGACGTCATCTCGAGTTTCGACGGCACCGAACGGCGCGCCGACCGCTTCCGGCTCGTGTCGTACCCGACGGCGCGTGGCTGCGCGGCCGCGTACTTCCCCGAGGCGAACGCGCTCGTGCACCGCGGGCTCGTCGCCCGGGAGTCGAACACCCCCGGTTACAAGGCCATGACCGTGCGCTTCGTCCCCCACCAGGCCTACGGGGGAAACGACGACGAGGTGCGCGGCGCGAAGGTCCGTGAGGACACGGTTCGAGAGGACGGAGTGACGGCATGACCCAGAGCCCGCTGAACGACGACCACGAGGACGACGACGCCCACTGGAGCGTCTCGGATTCCATCCGCGTCGCGGCATCACCCGACGTCGTGTACGACCTCGTGAGCGATGTCACGCGAACGGGCGAGTGGTCGCCCGAGTGCCGCGCCGCGGAGTGGGTCGCCGAATCGCTGCCCGGTGGCCGCGTCGGCGACCGGTTCCTCGGCCACAACGACGACGGCAACCGGCAGTGGACGACGACGAGCGAGGTCGTCGTCGCCGATCGGCCGACGCGCTTCGAGTGGGTCCCGCTCGTTGACGTCCTTCCCGGCGGGGGCGGCGTGCACTGGGCGTATCGCATCGAGCACGCCGAGGGCGGCTCGCTGCTCACCGAGGAGTGGGTGTTCCCCCGCGACGCGCGCGAGCGCTACGACGCGAGGTACGAGGACGGCGACGGCCCCGAACGGCGCGAGCTGCGGCGACGGAACGCGGTCGCCGGCATCCCCGCGACGCTGCGCCGCATCAAGGTCATCGCCGAGGGGGATCTGCCGCCCGCGTGAGCGGTCCTGCCGAGCCGTGATCGCGCTCGCCGCGATCGAGCGGGCGGTCCGCGTGAGCGGTCTGCTGCACCAGGATCGTGGCCGTGCCCACCGTGAGCGGATCTTCCGCCGACCCGCCCGCGAGGGCGGGCGTCGGGGCGGTCGCGCGGATGCGGCTCGGGAGCGTCGCCGCGGATCGTCGCTGCGGCGAAGCGGGGCCGCTCGGCCGTGCGGTGACGGGCCGCGACGCGATACCGTGGGGGCGTGGCACGACCGGCCGGGTTCGTGCCGGTGACGGCGAGGTGGTCGTGTGCGCGAGCATGGCGTGACGGGCGCGGCGGCAGCCGCGCACCTGGGCACGGAGCGGTGATCGAGTTCATGCAGCCCGCGGATCAGTGGCCCGAGCGGCGTCCCCCGCCGGGAGACGCGAGTGAGGCCGATCTGCTGCGCGCGTTCCTCGAGTCGAAGCGCGAGACGTTCGACCTGCAGATCCGCTACTGCGACCCGCGCCACCTCGGGCAGCGCTTCCCGCGCGTCTCGCTGTCGCTCTCGGCGCTCGCGGTGCGCTTCACGCAGCTCGAGCACCGGCTGTTCTGCGAGATGTGGGCGGGGCTCGATCCCGATCCGCGCCTGCCGCCCGAGCCGCTCGGGCCGCACGACAAGGAGTGGTACGACACGTTCATCGCGGGACGCGATCCGCTCGTGTTCATCGAGCGGTGGCGTGAGGCGGTCGACAACAGCCGCGCGCTCGTCGGCGCGATGGACGATTGCGGCACGCGCGCGAGCGAGGACATGGCGCCCGTCTCGCTGCGGTGGCTCATGCTCACCGCGATCGACGACTACTCGTCGTTCCTCGGGTTCACGACGCTCTCGGCGAAGCCGATCCCGGCGACGGGCCGGTACGAGTTCGTCCCACCGGGTGTGGAGGACCAGCAGGAGAGCGGCCAGCGCCCCCACCCCCAGCTCGACCTCGATCTGGGCTTCTGACGCCCGAAGCAACGACCGCGTTCCGGGTGGTTTTCGGGGTTCCGGGTGCCCCGGAACCCCGAAAACCACCCGGAATCCGGTCGGCGTCGGTGGCGACGGCGGGGGAGCGGGTCAGGCGGGGTCTTCCGCGAGGGCTCGCAGCTCCTCGCGGCGGCGCGCTTGCAGCACCGGGTCGGGGACGGGGAGCGAGGCGACGAGGCGCTGCGTGTACGGGTGCTCCGGGGCGGTGAGCACCTGGTTCACCTCGCCCTGCTCGACGAGTTCGCCGTGATAGAGCACGGCGACGCGGTGCGCGAGCTTGTGGACGACCGCGAGGTCGTGCGAGATGAACACGGCCGAGAAGCCATGCCGTGCCTGCAGTTCGGCGAACAGCTCGAGCACGCGCGCCTGCACGCTCACGTCGAGCGCCGAGGTCGGCTCGTCGGCGATGAGCAGTGTCGGATCGAGCGCGAGCGCCCGCGCGAGCGACGCGCGCTGACGCTGCCCGCCCGAGAGCTCGTGCGGGTACCGATCGCCGAGCACGTGGGGGAGCTGCACCGACTCGAGCAGCTCGTCGACGCGCTCGCGCGCCGCACGTGCATCGCGCGCCCGCCCGTGCACCACGAGCGGCTCCGCCACGCACTCCGCGATCGTGAGCAGCGGATTGAAGCTCGTCGCCGGGTCCTGGAACACGAAGCCGATGTCGGGCCGGATCGCGTGCAGCGCCCGCTCACGCACCCCGTTCATCTCGGTGCCGAGCACGTTCACCGAGCCGCCGGTCACCTTCGTGAGCCCCACGAGGGAACGCCCGATCGTCGTCTTGCCCGAGCCCGACTCGCCCACGAGTCCGAGCACCTCGCCCGGCGCGATCTCGAAGTCGACGCCCTTCACGGCACGGAACGCACCGCGGCCGAGCGTCCCCGGATACGTGATCTCGAGACCACGCGCGACGACGACCGGCTCCGTCCGCCCCTCGGGCGCGACGAGCTCGCGCGGCGTCACATCGGCCGCGATGCTCGGCACGGCCGCGAGCAGCTTCTGCGTGTACGGATCCTTCGGATGCTCGAACAGCTCGCGCACGGGCGCGTGCTCCACGATCCGGCCGCGATACATGACCGCGACGCGATCGGCGAGATCCGCGACCACACCCATGTTGTGCGTGATGATGACGATCGCCGTCCCGAACTCGTCGCGGATGCCGCGCAGCAGGTCGAGGATCTCGGCCTGCACCGTCACGTCGAGCGCCGTCGTCGGCTCGTCGGCCACGAGCACGCGCGACCCGAGCGCGAGCGCCATCGCGATCACGATGCGCTGCTTCTGGCCGCCCGAGAACTGGTGCGGGTACGCGTTCACCCGCTGCTCGGCGTCGGGGATCCCCACCCGATCGAGGATCGCGACGGCCTCGCGCTTCGCCTCGGCACGCGACAGATCGCGGTGGGCGCGCAGTCCCTCCGCGATCTGCCAACCGACCGTGAACACCGGATTCAGGGCCGTCGAGGGCTCCTGGAACACCATCGCGACCTCCGGGCCGCGCAGCTCGCGCAACCGCTCACCGTGCGCGCGGGTCACGTCGATCTCACCGTCGGCGGTCTCGAGGAACGCACCGCCCCGGACGGTCGCCGTCTCGGCGACGAGGCCGAGCAGGGCACGCGCCGTGACGGTCTTGCCCGAGCCCGACTCGCCCACGATCGCGAGCGTCTCGCCGCGCCTGATCACGAGCGTCACGTCGTCGACGCCGGTGACCTCGCCGCCGTCCGTCGCGAACGTGATGCGCAGGTCGCGGACTTCGGCCGCGACCTCACCCGCACGCTCGTGCGGGCGAGACTCGTTCGTCGTCGCGCGGCTCATGCTGCGCCTCCTTCGGGCCGGGGTCGTTCGTCGTCGGGTGCGGCGTCGTTCGGAGTACCGTCACCGTCGGCGAGCGAGCCGGTCGATGTCGTGGCGTCCCCCTCGCCGGGCACCGAGGCCGTTGCCGGGTCGGGGTCGGAGGCGTCCGCCGCCTCCTCGGCATCCGACTCGACGCTCTCCTCCATCTCGGCGAGCGTCAGATCGGCGCTCCCGGGCTCGGCAGCGGCGGCCTCGACCGTTGCGACCTTCGCGGCGACGGGACGTCGGCGCGTGCGCAGACGCGGATCGGCGAGGTCGTTGAGGCTCTCCCCGAGCAACGTCAGTCCGAGCACGACGAGCACGATCGCGAGCCCCGGGAACACGGCCGTCCACCACACGCCGCTCGACACGTCGGCGATCGAGCGGTTCAGGTCGTAGCCCCACTCGGCTGCGCTCGTCGGCTCGATCCCGAAGCCGATGAAGCCGAGGCCCGCGAGCGTCAGGATCGCCTCGGACGCGTTGAGGGTGAGGATGAGCGGCAGCGTGCGCGTCGCGTTGCGCAGCACGTGCCGGAACAGGATCCGGTGCGTCGGCGTCCCGATCACGCGCGCCGCCTCGACGAACGCCTCCTGGCGAACCCGCACGACCTCGGCACGAATCACACGGAAGTACTGCGGGATGAACACGACCGTGATCGAGAACGCGGCCGCCAGCACACCGCCCACGAGATCCGAACGACCACCCGAGATGACGATCGACATGACGATCGCGAGCAGCAGCGACGGGAACGCGTAGATCGCGTCGGCCACGACGACGAGCACACGATCGAGCCAGCCACCGAAGTAGCCCGACACGAGCCCGAGCAGCACGCCGATCACCATCGAGAGCGCGACCGCGACGACGATGACGAACAGGGCGGTCTGGGAACCCCAGATGACGCGACTGAGCACGTCGTAGCCGCCCACGGTGGTTCCGAGCAGGTGCTCCGGGCTCGGCGCGGCCTGCGCCGGGAACGCGACGTCACCGTCTCGCAATTGCGCGAAACTGTACGGCGCGAGGACGGGCGCGAGCAGTGCCGTGAGCACGAAGACGAGCGTGATGACGAGCCCCGTGACGAGCATGCCGCGCTGGATGCCGACGCTCTGCCCGAGTTCGCGCACGACGGGCAGCCGACGGAACCACGGCTCGCGGCGGACGGCCGCGGCGGCGGCGGGTGCGGTTTCGATCGTGGTCATGTCAGAACCTCACTCGGGGGTCGACGAGGGCGGCGACGACGTCGACGACGAAGTTCGTGACGGCGACGATCACGGCGAGCAGCGCGACGATTCCCTGCACCGCGACGAAGTCCCGGGCCTTGATGAACTCGACGAGCATGAACCCGAGGCCGCGCCACTCGAACGTCGTCTCCGTCAGCACGGCGCCGCCGAGGAGGAGCGCGATCTGCAGGCCGATGACCGTGATGATCGGGACGAGCGCGGGACGCCACGCATGCGTGTTCACGAGGCGCCGCTCCCGCACGCCGCGTGAGCGGGCGGCCGTCACGTAGTCCTGCTGGAGGGTGCCGATCATGTTCGTCCGCACGAGGCGCAGGAACACGCCGGCCGTGAGCAGTCCGAGCGCGACGGCCGGCAGCACGGCGTGCAGCAGGACGTCGACGACGACGTCGCCGCGGCCGGTCTGGATCGCGTCGATGAGGAAGATGCCCGTACCCGTGTCGAGCCGCTTGAGCTGCAGCTCGGACGAGGTCGTGAGGCGCCCCGCGATGGGGAGCCACTGCAGCCAGACGCCGAAGACGAGCTTGAGCATGAGGCCCGCGAAGAACACGGGCGTCGCGTAGAAGAGGATCGCGCTGATGCGCAGCGCGGCGTCCTGCCAAAGGTCGCGACGGTACGCGGCGATGCGGCCGAGCGGGATGCCGACCGCGAACGCGACGACGAGCGCGTAGATCGCGAGTTCGAGGGTCGCGGGGCCGTACTGGAAGAGGACATCGAGGACGGGCTGACGCGTCGAGATCGTCGTCCCGAAGTCACCCCGCAGCAGATTGCCGAGGTACTCGACGTACTGCACGAGGATCGGGCGGTCGTAGCCCGCCTCGGTGATGCGCTGCGCGAGCTGGTCGGGTGGGAGTCGGTCACCGAGCGCCGCCGTGATCGGGTCGCCCGTCAGGCGCATCAGCACGAACACGAGCGATACGAGGATGAAGACCGTGGGGATGATGAGGAGCGCGCGGACGAGGAGGTAGCGCCACAGGCCGCCCCCCGATCGCTGCGTCGGTGCGGCGTCCGGTTTCGCCTCGAGCGACGGCTCGGCGGTCGTGGTCAACTCGGTTCCTCTCGATCGTGGAACAGGATGTGTGTCGGCGGTGCTGGTCGTGCGGTCGGGCCCCCGACGGGCCCGGGACGGAGGTGGTCCGTCCCGGGCCCGTCGACGCCCTCGCGATCAGCCGCGGCCGAGCGAGCCGTAGCGGAAGATGAACGACGCGTCGAGCGTGACGCCCGTGATGTCGGTCTTCGAGACGGCGATCTGCGAGCCCTGCAGGATCGGCAGCGTGGACAGGTCGTTCGCCTCGAGGTCCTGGATCTGGCCGAGCATCTCGAGCCGCTTCGCCTCGTCCTGCTCCGAGGACTGGGCCTCGATGAGGGACGCGACCTCGGGGTTGTCGTAGTGGTTGCCGAGGAAGTTGTCCTTGACGAAGAACGGCGTCAGGTAGTTGTCCGCGTCCGAGTAGTCCGGGAACCAGCCGAGCTGGTAGATCGGGTACACGTCGCTGACGCGATCGTCCGAGTACTGCGTCCACTCGGTCGTCTGCAGGTTGACGGTGAACAGGCCCGACGACTCGAGCTGGTCCTTCACCTGCGCGTACTCGTCGGCCGAGCTCGGCCCGTAGTGGTCGTTCGAGTACTGGATGTTGAGCGTGATGGGCTCCGTGATGCCGGCTGCCGCGAGTCGTGCCTTGGCGGCGTCGACGCTCGCGCCGCCCTCCTTGTCGCCGTAGAGGCCCTTGAGGGGCTCGGTCGCGCCGGGCAGGCCGGACGGGACGTGCGAGTACACGGGCTCGTAGGTGCCGGCGTAGACGCTGTCGGCGATCGCCTCACGGTCGATGAGGTCGGCCATGGCCTGGCGCACGGCGAGTGCCTTCGCGGGGTCGGCCTCGGGCGTCTTCGCGCCGAAGGGCATCGTGTCGAAGTTGAAGACGAGGTAACGCAGTTCGCCACCGGGGCCGTCGTGGACCGTGACGTTCTCGTTCGTGCGAAGGTCTGCGATGTCGGTCGACGACAGGCTCCGGTAGGCGACGTCGATGTTGCCCTGCTGGATGTCGAGCTTCAGGTTCGTCGTGTCGGTGTAGTACGACACGAGGACGGTGGGGGTGACGGCCGGACCGAGCGAGCCCTTGTAGCCGTCGAACGCCGAGTACTCGATGAGCGAGTTGAGTTCGAAGGTGTCGATCTTGTACTGGCCCGCGAACGCCTGGCCGGCGACGATGTCGGCATCGGGCGTGACGGCGTCGGGCGAGAAGACCTCTTCGTCGACGATCGGGCCCGCGGGGCTCGTGAGGATCTGCTCGAAGATGACGTTGTTGTCCGACTTCAGGTGGAACTCGACGGTCAGGTCGTCCGGCGTCTCGACGCTCTCGAGGTCGCCGAGGAGCGAGGCGGGGCCGTTCGGGTCGTTGATCTTCAGCTGGCGGTCGAACGAGAACTTCACGTCCGAGCTCGTCAGGGCGTGGCCGTTCGCGAACGTCAGATCGGGCTTGAGCTTGACGGTGAAGACGTTCGGCGACGTGAACTCGCCCGACTCCGCGGCGTTCGGCTCGACGGCGTTGCCGCCAGGGGGAACGCTGAACAGGCTCAGGTAGACCTGGCTCATGACGGCGTACGAGCCGTTGTCGTACGAACCGGCCGGGTCGATGCTCGTGACCTTGTCGGACGTGCCGATCGTGATCGTGTCACCGCTTCCGCCGCCATCGCCGCTGCCGCCACCCGCGCAGCCGGTGAGGACGAGTGCCGAGGTGGCGAGACCCGCGGCGATCGCGGCGCCGCGTCGGCGGGTGAAACTGTGGGGTCGCAACATTGCATGTCTCCTTCGAGAAGGGTGGATCGCGTCGCGGACGTTCGACACGTCGGCGGTTGCACGTCGGCGTGGGACGCGAGGACCCGAGTATATGAAGGGTCCGGCGACGGATGTCACCGAATCGTCGATTCCGATGCCAAAACGATGTAGGTCATCGGATGTTTGAGATGAATCGTACGTTTCAGGCGTGTCGCGCGCCAGAACGAAACCGTTCGGGCTCGACGCACACCGGGTGTGCGATGGCCGCGTTCCGGGCGAAAACCGGGGTTCCGGGCGCCCCGGAACCCCGAAAACCACCCGGAATCGTGGCGACGGGCGCACTCGCGTAGCGTGGGGGGTATGCCGTTCCCGCCGCTCGTGCCGCCCGGCGCGGAACTCGGGGACGCCGAGGTCCGTCGCACCGCGCGGCAATCGGCCGTGCTCGGCATCGGGGAGCTCGGGCAGCGACGGATCGCGGCGGCACGCGTGCTCGTCGTCGGTGCGGGCGGGCTCGGTGCGCCCGTCGTGCAGTACCTCGCGGGTGCCGGCATCGGCCGCATCGACATCGTCGACGACGACGTCGTCGAGGACCACAACCTCGCGCGACAACTCCTCTTCACGATCGACGACTTCGGGCGGCCCAAGGCCACCGCGCTCGCTCGCGCCGGCGCGCGCCTCGACCCGGCGGGCGCCGTCGTCGGGATCGACCGACGCGTGTCACCGGAGTCGGTCGACGAGCTGTTCGCGGCGGCGTCCCCGCACATCGTGATCGACACGACCGACGACTGGTGCACGCGCTTCACGATCGCCGACGCGTGCGCCGCGCGTGGCCTGCCGCTCGTCGCGGGCAGCGTCGTCGGCACCGACGGCTGGGCGACGGTGTTCTGGCCGACCGTCGACGGCGGCACGGGTATCGACGACTTCCTCGACCGCGAGCAGGCCGCCGCTTCGACCGTGTCGTGCGCCGAGACGGGCATCCTCGGCCCGCTGTGCGGGCAGCTCGGATCGATGCTCGCGGCGCAGACGATCTCGCTCGTGACCGGGCTCGGTGAGCCGCTCGTCGGTCGGGTCGCGATCGTCGACGTCCGCACCGCCCGCGTTCGCGAGATGCCGCTGCGGCCGCGGGGGAGCGCGGCAGATCCTGCCGTCACCGTGACGCGGACGGCCACTGCCCGAGCCGGTTCCGACGGTGTCGACCCCGCGTCGCGCGCGGGCCTCGCGGCCGGTGCCGTGCCCACCACGCCGTCGCGGCAGGGGGAGCGCGGGTCGACGTCGGGCGTGCCCACGGCGGATCCGGCCGCGCCGGTTGCCGCTGCCGGTCCCGAGACGGCTGCCGACCGCTCGACCGCCCGCGGAACGGGCCGTGGGGGTTCGGCCGGACAGGGGGCGAAGACCGCCCGGGGGCCCGGCCGTGAGGAGCCGGTCGATCCCGCGCCTGGCGCCGCGCAACCGATGCCGCTCGCGGTGCGCCGCGTCGACGAGACCGCGCTGCCGGGCGCGTTCGTCGTCGATCTCCGGGAGGACCCCGTGCCGGAGCTCGCGATCCCCTCGCAGCCGATTCCGTTGCACACCCTCACGGCGGCCGTCGAGGACGGGCGCATCGGTGAGCTCGTACCGCGCACGGAGCGCGTCGTCATCGTGTGCGAGCGCGGGCCGCGCGCCCGGTTCGCGGCGCGCACGCTGCTCACCGTCGGCTATCGGGACGTGGCCGTGTTCGACGGCGGCGCCACCGCGCTCCTCCCGGCAGCGGCCACGGCCGCCACCGCCGGGGGACGCACCGCTCCCGGCGGACGAGCCGCCCGCGTGACGGACCACGAATCGCCGGCCGCCGTCGAACCGTCCCCGGACGGAGAAGGAGGACACCGTGGCTGATCTCGTTCCCCTCGAGACGCATCTCGCCGAGGTCCTCGCCGCCGCGACGCCGCTGCCCGCGCGGTCGGTGTCGCTCGACGCGGCACGCGGGAGCGTCCTCGCGCGCGACGTGCGCACCGCGTGGTCGCTGCCGCCCGACGACAACTCGGCGATGGACGGCTACGCCGTGCGTCGCGATGACGTGTCGGGCGCGCCCGTGCGGCTGCGCGTCGTCGCCGACGTCCCCGCGGGCTCGGCCCTCGATCCGCCCATCGGCCCGGGCGAGTGCGCGCGCATCATGACGGGTGCGCCGGTGCCGAGCGACGCCGACGCGATCGTCCCGCTCGAGGCGACCGACCTCGGCACGGGGCGCACGGAGCGACTCGACGAGCACGTGACGATCCTCACGCCACCGAACCCGGGCGCGCACATCCGTCGCCGAGGTGAGGACGCCGCCGCGGGGGACCTCGTGCTCGCGGCGGGACGCGTGCTCGGCCCGCGCGAGCTCTCGGCGTGCGCCTCCGCGGGCGTCGCGCGGGTGGAGGTCGTCGCGCCGCCGCGCGTCGCGATCGTCTCGACGGGCGCCGAACTCGTGTCCGTCGAGGAGGCAGCCGTGGGCGGTGCGAGCGCGCACGGAGTCGGCCGGGGGCGCATCGTCGACTCGAACGGGATCCTGCTCGCCGGACTCGTGGCCGAGGCCGGGGCGGAGGTCGTGGTGCGGACGCGCGTCGCGGACGACCGCGACGCGTTCACCGCGCTCGTGCGCGAGCTCGGCGTCCTCGACGCGGACCCCGAGCGCTCACGCACGAGCGGTGAGCCCGAGCGACCCGGCCGATCCTCGGACGAGGTCACGACGAACGCGCCGAACCGCCCCGTCGACGTCGTCGTCGTGACGGGAGGTGCGAGCGTCGGCGCCTTCGACGTCGCGCGGCTCGTCCTCGAACCCGCGGGTATCGGCTTCCGTGGCGTCGCGATGCAGCCCGGCAAACCGCAGGGATTCGGTGTCGCGCCGTCCGGCGTGCTCGTGTTCAGCCTGCCCGGGAACCCCGTGAGCGTGTTCGCGTCGTTCGAGGCGTTCGTCCGACCGGCGCTCCGACGCCTGCGGGGCGAGCGCTGGCCCGTGCGACGCACGAGTGAGCACGTCGCCGTGTCCGGCTGGCGCTGCCCGCCGGGGCGCGCCCAGCTCATGCCCGTCCGATTCGTGCCCGGCGGCGTCGAGCCCGCGACCGACCGGGGCTCCGGCTCCCACCTCGTCGCACGCCTCGCCGCCGCCGAAGCGCTCGCCCACGTGCCCGCCGACACCGACGAGGTGCGGGTGGGCGACCTCGTCACCTGCTGGGAGCTGACATGACCACGCCCTTCACCCACCTCGACGACGCCGGCCTCGTCCGCATGGTCGACGTCACGGAGAAACAGCCGACGGTGCGCAGCGCGACCGCGCGCGGCTTCGTGACGTGCCCGGCGCACGTCGTCGCGGCCCTTCGCGACGACACCGTGCCGAAGGGCGACGTCCTCGCCCTCGCGCGCATCGCGGGCATCCAGGGCGTGAAGCGGTGCGCCGAGCTGCTGCCGCTCGCCCACGTCATCGGCGTGCACGGCGCGGTCGTCGACGTCGCGATCGAGGAGCGCGGCGTCGCGATCGAGGCGACCGTCCGCACGGCCGACCGCACGGGCGTCGAGATGGAGGCGCTCACGGCTGTCACCGTCGCGGCACTCGCGATCATCGACATGGTCAAGGGGCTCGACAAGGACGTCGCGATCGAGCGCGTCGAACTCGTCGCCAAGACGGGCGGGCGCAGCGGCGAATGGCGGCGTGAGGGGTGACGGGGCCGACGACGACCGCACCGGATCGCCCGACGCTCGCGATCGTCCTCACGGGCGGCCGCGGCTCGCGGCTCGGCGGGGTCGAGAAGGCGCTCGTGCAGCACGCCGGGACGACGCTCCTCGAATCGACGCTGCGTGCGCTCGCGCGCGGCGGCGCCCTCCGCGTCGTCCTCGTCGGGCCGCACGAGCCGCCCGAGGCGCCCGCCGACGAGCACGCCATCGCGTGGCGCGCGGTCGTCGAGGAGCCGCGCTTCGGCGGCCCCGCGCTCGCCCTCGCGGCGGGCGTCACCGCACTCGCCGAGTGGCAGCGCGCGGACGGTGGCGCGTCGCCGGACGACCGCGACACGTGGGTCACGGTGCTCGCGTGCGACCTCTCGGCGCCCGAGCGCGCGCTCGACGTGCTCGACGCGCGCGGTGCCGGCATCGACGACGACGGCGTGGTGCTCGAGGACGCCGACGGCCGTGCCCAGTGGTTGACGGCCCGCTACCGTCTCCCGGCACTGCGCGAGGCGCTCGAGGAGGTCGAACCCGACACATCGGTGCGCCGGGCCCTCGGCGGCCTGGATCTCGCGCTCGTGCCAGCGGGCGACGCCGTCGCCGACATCGACACGCCCGAGGACCTCTCCCGCGTGGGCGCGTCCGTGCCGGTCACAGTCGTATCGGGCAGGATGGCGGCGACGAACGACGACGTCGTGAAGGAGGCCACCGTGTCCGTCCCACCGAACCTCGAGCGCTGGGTCGCCGAGCTCGCTCCGCGCCTGGGCCTCGAACCGGACGATGTGCCCGTCCCGCTGCTCCTCGATCTCGCGCGGGACGTCGCGCACGGGGCGGTGCGCCCCGGTGCGCCCGTGAGCGCGTTCATGCTCGGCCTCGCGATCGGCACGGGGCGCGTGACCGATCTCGAGGCGGCCGCGGAATCGATCACCGAACTCGCCGACGGCTGGGCCGAGGCCGACCGGCGGACGCACGAGGTCCGCTCGGCCGACCCCGAGGACGCGACGGGCGAATGATCCTGGTGCGCCTGTTCGCGGCCGCGGCGGAAGCGGCCGGCACGGAGGAGGAGCGCGTCGACGCGATCGACACGGACGCCGTCGACGCGGCGTTGCGCGCCCGCTTCGGGACGGAGTTCGCCCGCGTGCTCGACCGGTCGACGTTCCTCGTCGACGGGGTGCGCGTCGAGCGGGGCGACAACGTCGCGCTCGCGCCGCACGCGACCGTCGACGTGCTGCCGCCGTTCGCGGGCGGATAGCGGGACACGCGCCGACCGTTCGGTGGTGGACGCTCGCCGGGTATCAGCCGCCGATCGCGCTCATCGGCCGGTCGGGCTGCAGGAAACCCGGCTCGTTGATGCCGTGCCCCGGCAGCTTCGCCTCGATGCACGCGCGCACGCGTGCGGCGACGGTGTCGTCGTCGGCGCCCGCGCGCAGGAGCGACGTGACGTCGGACTCCTCGCGCGAGAACAGGCAGTTGCGCAACTGTCCGTCGGCCGTGAGGCGCACCCGGTCGCACGCGCCGCAGAACGGGGCCGTGACCGAGGCGATGACGCCGACGGTCGTGGGGCCGCCGTCCACCTCGAACAGCTCCGCGGGTGCCGCGCCGCGCTCGCCGACGGGCGTCAATGAGAACTCGGCGCCGAGCGCATCGAGCAGCTCCTCGCGCGTGACCATCTCGGCGCGCGTCCACGTGTGGCCCGCGTCGAGCGGCATCTGCTCGATGAAGCGCAGCTCCGCGCCGACCGAGACCGCGTAGCGGAGCAGATCGGCGCACTCGTCGTCGTTCACGCCGCGCATCGCGACCGTGTTGATCTTGAGCGGTCGAAGCCCGCTCCGCGACGCGATGTCGATCGCCTCGAGCACGTCGTCGAGCCGGTCGCGTCGCGTGAGCTCGGCGAAGCGATCGCGCCGCAGCGTGTCGAGACTGATGTTGAGGCGCTCGAGCCCGGCGTCGACGAGCTCGTCCATGAGCTTCGGGAGCCGCAGCCCGTTCGTCGTGACCGAGACGCGCAGCGGACCGTCGACCCCGCGGATCGCGGTGATGCGCCGCACGACGTCGACGACGTCGGGGCGCAGGAGCGGCTCGCCGCCCGTGAGGCGCACCTCGACGATGCCGAGCGAGGCCGCGATGCGGGCCATGCGTTCGAGCTCCGGGGTCGTGAGGATCGAGTCGCGCTCCAGCCACGGCACGCCCTCGGCGGGCATGCAGTAGGTGCAGCGCAGCGAGCAGCGGTCGGTGAGCGAGATGCGCAGGTCGCGGTGCACGCGGCCGTAGCGATCCACGAGCGGACCCCGGTCGGGCACGCCCGCCGCCTCGGACGCCGCCGCCGCGCGCGCGGTCGCGACGGGATCCGGTGCGAGCGGTTCGGGGGTGGGGCGCCGGAGGGCGGGCATGCCGAGCGTCGTGCGCCCGTCGCGCCGGTCGGTCGCGCACCCGCTCACAGTCCCACCCAATTGCTCGTGCCGTCGACCGCGAACTGCTTCTTCCAGACGGGCAGCTCCGCCTTGACGCGCTCGACGAGCGCGCGGCACGCGTCGAACGCCTCGGCACGGTGCGCCGACGAGCACGTCGCGACGATCGCGACGTCACCGACCGCGAGGTCGCCGATGCGATGACTGACCGCGATGCGCAGGCCGTCGGCGTCGACGCCCTCGGCGATGCGGCGCAGGGCGGCATCCGCGTCGGGGTGCGCCGAGTACGAAAGCCGCTGCACCTCGCCCGCGGCGCCCGGATCGTGATCCCGGACGGTGCCCACGAACGCGGCCGTCGCACCCGCCGCCGGATCCGCGACGGCGGCGTAGTGCGCGCCGACGTCGAGCGGCTCGGCGCCGATGGCGGTGAGGACGACGGTCATGCGTGGTCCGCCCCGTCGAGCTGGTCGACCGTGTGGCGCGCGAGCGGTTCGAGCACGGCGATGCCGTCACGGACACCGCCGATCGACCCCGGCAGGTTGACGACGAAGGTCGAGGGGGAGCCGAGCACGATCCCGGCGACCCCGCGCGTGAGCGCGGCGGCGGGCGCCTGCGCACCGCGTCGGCGGACCGCCTCGAGCACACCGGGGAGCTCCAGATCGACGAGCGGTGCCGTCGCCTCGGGAGTGCGGTCCCGCGGCCCCACACCCGTTCCACCGGTCGTGACGACGAGCCGGGCGCCCTGGGCGTGCGCGCCGCGGATGATCTCGCTGATCGTCTCGACGTCGTCCGGGACGACGACGGCCGACTCGACGCGGAAACCCCACGACGCGATCGCCTCGACGAGGACGGGACCGGTCCGGTCGATCCGCTCGCCGATCGATGCGCGATCCGAGACGGTGACGACGACGGCCCAGGGACGTCCGTCGCGCGTCGCTGCTCGATCGGTGCTCGGGGTGGCGGTCATCGCTCCACTGTATGCGCTGCGGGAGAGAGCGTGCTCCGAGGGCCGACGAGCGGTGCGCGGGTGCGCTCAGCCGTGGATCGGATCGCCCGGGTCGGCGAGGTCGCCCGGGGCGATGAGTCGCGCGAGTTCGCGCAACCGTGCGCCGCGCGCACGGTAGAGCCCCCACGTGCCGCTCTGCTCCCGGACGAGGAGCCCGGCGTCCACGAGTGTGCGCAGATGGTGCGACACGGTCGACTGCGACAGGCCGAGCCGGTCGACGAGCTCGGTCACGCTCGACGGACGAGGGGAGTGCGAGGCGATGAGCGAGAGGATGCGGAGGCGTGCCGGATCGGCGATCACCTGCAGATCGTGGGCGAGCGCCATGGCGACGTCGGGGTCGACGGCCACCTCGCACGCATCGCCCGGCCACGCGTAGTCCCGCACGATCGGCGTCGGCACGCTCACCCTCCGGACCGCTGCGTACCCGCACCGCCGACGGACTCGACGTCGTCGCACTGCGAATCGGACGAACTCGTGCGGAGCTTGTTGCACAGGGTTTCGAGGGTCACGAGTTCCTCCTCGGTCAGCACGCCACCGACCCGTTCGCGGATGTTTCCCATGTGGATCTTCGCGACCCGGCCGAACTCGGCACGCCCCGCCGAGGAGAGCGCGACGACCGTCCCGCGCGCGTCGAGCTCGTCGCCCGTCTTCTCGATGAGACCGCGCTCCACGAGCCGGTCGACGAGTCGCGAGACGGACGACTGCGTGAGCAGGACGTTCCGGTTCAGATCGCGCAGCCTGCTGCGGTGCGAGGGCTCGCGGGCGATGTTGAACAGGACGTCGTACTCGTTGAGCGAGAGATCGGCGTCGGCGAACGCACTCCGAAGGTCCCGCATGATCGAGACCTGTGCACGGAACAGCGCCTCCCAGGCGTCGACGGCGGAATCGGGGCTGGACATGCGCGTACTCTATGGTTGCCGACCCGGAGAATGATGAAGAATCACGTTCCGGGTCGTGTATCGGCCGGTCGCGGCCTCACGCCGTCCGGGCGGTGCGTGGCCCGTGCCGAACCGGTCAGAACCGGTCGGGCGACTGTGCCATCGGGTACACGACCTCGACGTCGGCGTGCCGGTCGAAGCGGTATCCCGTGCCGCGGACCGTGCGGACGATGTCGCCGTACGTGCCGAGCTTTGCGCGAAGGCGGCGCACGTGCACGTCGATGGTCCGCTCGTTCGGGCGCTCCTCCTCCGAGTCCCGCCAGAGGATGTCGATGATCTCGAGACGGTCGACCGTGCGGCCCTCACGCAGCACGAGCGCCTGCAGCAGCTCGAACTCCTTGTAGGTGAGGCCGGCGTTGTCACCCGAGACGACGACGCGGCGCCGCGTCGTGTCGATGACGACGCCCTGCTCGACCGAGGTCTCCTCGTCGTCGTCCTGCTGCTCGGCGAGCGCCTGCGGCTCGTGGAGCGCGAGACGGACGACGTCGACGTCGCGGCCGCCGGCGCCCTTCGGGGCGAGCGCGACGGCGGCGTAGGTCTCGGCGTGCGGGGCGACCTCGCCGGTGACGCGCTTGAGCGCTTCGACGAGCTCGGTGAGGGACGTGCCGTCGAGGGCGGCCTTCACCTCGTCGAGGCCGACGTAGAGGACGAAGCCGCGTGCCTCGGGCGCGGACGGCACGGGCTGGACGTGCGGCGCGGAACGCTCGGGAGCGGCTGCTGCGGGGCCGGCCTGCGGGGCGGGGCGGCGCGAGGCGGCCGGAGCGGGGGCGGTGGTGGGAACGGAGGTTCGGAGAGCGGAGGCGGTCGACATGGCGGGATCGCTTTCGTGATGATGATGCTTGTGGCTCCGCCGATCGGGGCGGAACGGATGCCGTGAGGCGTGGTGTCGCGTCTGGGCGACGGGGCGGTGGCGCGGACGTCGCTCACCGAGGTGTCGTCGGGCGGGCTTCGCTCGGGGCGAGGAACGGAACCGGTGTCGGGTCCGTGCTCAGCGACACATTCGACAGCACGCCGCGTGACCGGGCATCATCATGCCGGTCGTTCCCGTCGCCGAACCGGCGGTGAGGGATCGCGTGAACGTCGTCATGTCGGTCATTATGTTCGCGCGTGACGCCGGGTGTCAACCCGACGTCCGGCGGTACCGCACTCCGGCGGTACCGGCCTCGAGCGTCTACTCGGCGACGCCGTACAGTCGATCGCCCGCATCCCCGAGGCCGGGCACGATGTAGCCGTGCTCGTTCAGGCCGCTGTCGAGCGCGCCCAGGACGACCTTCACGTCGCGCCCCTCGAACTGCTCCTCCATGTGGTGCACGCCCTCGGGGGCGGCGACGAGACAGATCGCGGTCACGTCCTGCGCGCCCGCGTCGAAGAGGAACTGCACGGTCGCGGCGAGCGAGCCACCCGTCGCGAGCATGGGGTCGAGCACGAAGCACTGGCGGTTCGAGAGGTCCTCGGGCAGCCGCTTCGCATACGTCTCGGGCTGCAGCGTCGACTCGTCCCGGCGGATGCCGACGAACCCGACCTCGACCGAGGGCACGAGCTTGACGAACCCGTCGAGCATGCCCAGACCCGCGCGGATGATGGGCACGACGAGCGGCTTCGGATCGCCGATACGGAGCCCGGTCGTGGGGGAGACGGGCGTCTCGATGTCGACGCGCTCGGTGCGGACCTCGCGGGTCGCCTCGTAGCTCAACAGCGTGACGAGCTCCTCGACGAGCGAGCGGAACACGGGCGACGGGGTCGCACGGTCGCGGAGCACCGTGAGCTTGTGCGTGATGAGCGGGTGGTCCGCAACGTGCAATCGCATGGGATCAAGCGTACTTCGCACGGTGCGCGTCCGCCCTCGCGTGCAAGGATGTCGGGGCCGCGACGCCGCCCACGGATCACCCGCGGGGCGGCCCACCTCGAGCCGAACGGACGGTCCGTGCATGCGAATTCGACCCGAGCACACGCAACTCATGCGTGAGGCGATCGCCCTCGGCCGCGTCGCGGCGTTCACGGACGACGTGCCCGTCGGCGCGATCGTGGTCGCCGCGGACGGCGAGATCCTCAGCCGTGGTCGCAACGAGCGCGAGGCCCACGGCGACCCGACCGCACACGCCGAGATCGTCGCGATCCGCGCGGCGGCGCGCGCGCTCGATCGCTCGCGCCTCGACGGCTGCACGCTCATCACGACGCTCGAACCCTGCGCGATGTGCGCGGGAGCGATCCTGCAGGCGCGCATCTCGACCGTCGTCTACGGCGCGTGGGACGAGAAGGCCGGTGCGGCGGGATCCGTCTACGACCTGCTGCGCGACGGTCGGCTCCCCGCGACGACCGAGGTCGTCGCGGGTGTCCTCGCCGACGAGTGCGCCGACCCGATCAGACGCTTCTTCCGCTCGGTGCCGGGGCGCGCCTCGGACGAGGCGCCCGAACCGACCGCCTGAGTCGCGCGACACGGTCCGCCGCGCCGCGCCGCGCCGCCGCGCCGGACCGCGTCGCGCCGTCGCGCCGTGGACGCTGCACGGCGCGGGACGAGCATCGGGCGGCGCGGAAGGTGGCCGAGATCGGCGGGTGACGTGGCCGCAATCGGCATGCGGGCCGTCGCGTGACGCGCGCACCATGACTGGGCGCCCTCGTCGGCGCGACCCAGATCTCGATGAGGAGACCACCATGACGCGCACCGAACGCATCGCCCCGCGACGGCCGTACACGGCGCCACCACAGGGCGGGCACTACCAGTACGTGCTGCTCGCGGTCCTGTTCGCGACCTTCGGGTTCGTCTTCTTCGACCGCCTCGCGCTGAACTACCTCGCCCCGTACTGGATGCCCGAGCTCGGACTCGACCACACCGCCCTCGGACTGCTCGGTGGGATCCCGTCGCTCACGTGGGCGATCTCCGGACTGCTGCTCGGGGTCGTCTCCGACCGCATCGATCGCCGGAAGCCGCTCATCATCGTCTGCACGATCGGGTTCTCGGTGTTCTCGGCACTGTCGGGCTTCGTCGGCGGGCTCGCGTCCCTCCTGCTGCTGCGCGGCATCATGGGCATGTTCGAGGGTGGCGTGCTGCCGCTGTCGCAGACGCTCATGATGTTCTCCTCGTCGGAGAAGCGGCGGGGGCTCAACATGGGACTCCTGCAGGGCTCCTCGGCGGGACTCATCGGCGGGATCGCGGGCCCGATCGTGACGGTCGCGATGGCTGAGGCGTGGGGGTGGCGCAGCGCGTTCTTCTTCACGATCGTTCCCGGCCTCCTCATGTCGTTGCTCGTCCTGCTGTTCGTGCGGGAGCTGCGCCTGCGCGGTGGCGGCGCGGGGGCCGGAGCGGCGGGCATGCTCCCGCCGACGAGCGCGATCCCCGTCGCCGAGCGTCCCGTCACGTTCGCGCAGGCGCTCCGCTCCCGCAACATCCTCCTGTGCATGTTCATCGCCGTGTTCTTCATCACCTGGTTCGTGACGACGCAGACGTTCACCCCCTCGTACCTCGCGGAGACCCGGCCGGACTGGAGCGGCGGGGAGGTCGCGTTCGCGCTCACCGGCATCGGCGTCGGATGGGTGCTGTGGGGGGCCGTCGTGCCGGCCTTCTCCGATCGATTCGGCCGTAAGCTCGCGATCATCGTCTTCGCGCTCGTCGCGGCCCTCGCGCCCGTCCTCATCATGCGGATCACCTCGCCGGGCCTGCTGTTCGTGGCGATGGCCCTGAGCTACACGGGCATGGGGTGCTTCACGCTGTTCATGGCGACGATCCCCGCCGAGACGGTCGCACCGCACGTCATGGCCTCGTGCCTCGGCCTCATCATGGGGGTCGGCGAGATCGGCGGCGGTTTCGTCGCACCGTGGATCGGCGGCATGATCGCCGACGCGTTCGGGCTCGACGCGACGTTCTGGATGTGCACGGGAGCCGCGCTCGTCGTCGTGGTCCTCGCGCTCTTCCTGCGTGAGACGTCACCGATCGCGGCGCGACGCCACGGCGTCGCGGTCGACGGGGCGCCCCGCTCGTGACGACGGCCCATCAGGTCGTGTTCGTCGCACCGGGCCGCATGGAGGTGCAGGAACACCCCGTGCCGTCGATCGGCCCTGACGATCTCACGATGCGCGTTCGCCGCGTCGGCATCTGCGCGACCGACGTGCACCTGCTCGACGGGCACCTCGGCGATCCGTTCCCGGTCGTCCCCGGCCACGAGTTCGTCGGCGAGGTCGACCGGATCGGTGCCGACGCGGCGCTCGCGCGCGGGCTGCGACCGGGCGACCGGATCGCCGTCGAGATGCTCGTCCCGTGCGGGCGCTGCGACCGGTGCCGACAGGGGCGGTACAACGTGTGCGAGGACGACGACCGGGCGGCCGGCGGACGGGGCCGCCAGTACGGCGTGAACATGGGCGGGGACCGTGCGCCCGGGTTCTGGGGCGGCTACGCCGAGACGCTGTTCGTGCCCGGCGAGGCGATCGTGCACCGCATCCCGTCCCACGTCGACTGGGACGCCGCCGCCCTCGTCGAGCCGCTCGCCGTCGCGTCCCGGTGCGTCCGACGCGGCCGCGTCGGTCCGGGGGACCGCGTCGCGATCATCGGCCCGGGCCCGATCGGCCTGCTCGCGGCCGCCGCGGCACGTGCGGCCGGAGCCGACGAGGTCGTCCTGCTCGGCACCCGCGCGAGCCGGCTCGAGCTCGGCCTCAGCTTCGGCGCCGACGACACCATCGACACGAGCGCGGAGACGGATGTCGTCGCGGCGCTGCGCAGCACGCTCGGTGGGCGCACCGCGGACGTCGTCATCGAGACCGCCGGCTCCGCCGAGGCACAGGTGCAGGCCGTCCGTCTGACGCGCCGGGGCGGACGGACGGTCCTCGCGGGCGCACTCGGCAGCGGACGCCCCGTGACGTTCCGGCAGGACGAGGACATCCTCGTGCGCGAGGTCGAGATCGTCGCCTCGTTCCTCTCCGCCGGTGGCTACGAACCAGCCCTCGCGCTCCTCGCGCGCGGCGACTTCCCGTTCGCCCGGCTCGTCAGCCACCGGTTCCCGCTCGAACGCGCGGCCGAGGCGCTCGAGCTCGTCCGGCACAAGCGCGACGGCGTCATCAAGGCGCTGCTCGTCCCGCAGCGAGCGGGATGAACCACCCAGGGCCCGCACGGCGCGGGCCGACCTCCCGACAGACAGGAGCACGACCATGACGGCAGCGGAGATCGGAGACCTCGCGGCGACGCGGCGCGACGCCGACGAGTGGGCCACGTACGACGAGTTCGCGGCGGGAATCGACACCTATCGACTCCCGCAGGAGTCCCTCGCGGGCCGGCGGCTCAGCTTCGAACTCGAGGGCGGTGGCACGATCACCGTCGACGTCCTCGACGACGCCCGTGTGCGCTGGAGCACGAGCGGGTCCCGGACGGTCGACGATGTCGACGACGCCGCCGACCCGTACGACGCGATCGCCGTCCGGCCGGGCGTCCACTTCCTCAACCTCCCCCTCGAATCACGCGAGCGGACGGCGCTCACGATCGTGTGGTCCGAGCACACGCGGCGTGCCATCGTGACGCACTCTCGGATCGGGCAGGAGCCTCGCGAGGGCGAACCGCAGGTGACGCAGGAGTTCGTCGCGGCCGTCCTCGACGGCGGCGAGCCCACCGGCGCGGCCCCGGGCGAGTCGCGCGACCTCATCGGCATGCGGAACCTGTACCGGTACAGTCCGCAACACCTCTACGAACACGTGTACATGTCGACCGAGCGGTACGCGTGGCAGAACCTCCAGGGCGTGCAGCGGGGGCACGGCGACATGGACCTCTCGACGGTCTGGAAACTGGACGACGGCCTGTACCTGTTCTGCTTCCGGGAGTTCCATCCCCGTCGCGAGCGTCTGGCTGCACGACCTCGGCTACGGTCTCGTGACGACCGGGATCTTCCTCGGCATCAACGGTGACGGGATCGCCGAACACAGCAGGGCGGGCGGTCACATCTACCCGCTCGGCTCGGTCCGATACCCCGACGTGCAACCCGTCTGATTCCCGTTGCAAGGAGCACCCGTGCCCGACAACAGGGACATCGTCGCCCGCCACTACACGGCGACGTCCGAGGGGCGGACCGCCGACGCCCTCGCCGACTTCGCGCCCGACATCACGTGGATCGAGATGGCCGGATCGCCGTACGCCGGAACCTTCGTCGGTGTCGACGCGATCGTCGCCAACGTCTTCGCCCGGATCGAGGCCGAGCACGAGACGTTCGCGTTCGTCCCCGACCGTCTGCTCGCCGACGGCGACACGGTCGCGGCCGTCGGCACGTACCTCGGGCGCCGCATCACGGGTGAGAGGTGTCGGCGCGCGCCGTCCACGTGTGGGGCCTCGAGGGCGGCACGATCGTGCGCTTCGAGCAGTTCGCCGACACGGCACGACTCCGACCGGACGCCTCACGGCCCGGGTGACGTCAGGCGGGCCGCGCCCCGGACGTCGCTCGGACTCCGGCCGTAGCGCGCGCCGAACGCGCGCGTGAACGACGACGGCGAGCCGAAGCCCGTCCGCGTCGCGACATCGGCGATCGTGAGCGCCGGGGAGTCGACCACGAGCCCGAACGCGCGTCCGAGGCGCTCGTCCAGGAGCCGCGTCGACGGACGATCCCCGTGCTCGGCGAACACGCGCCGCAGGTGGCGCTCGGAGACGTGCAGCGAGACGGCGAGCGAGGACGCCGTCACATCCGGATCGCAGGCCGTCGCGGCGATGCGCTCGCACGCGCGATCGTAGAGCTCGTCGGCCGGCGTGCGGCCCGCGAGGAAACCGCGACAGGCGCGGCGGAGCATCTCGCCGCGCACGCCGCGGTCGTGCCCGGACACGTCGCGCTCGTCCCCTCCGCCGGGGGCCGCGTCGGTCGGCGGTGCGGCCGTGAAGCGCGACAGCAGCGCCGAGGCGAACGCACTCGTCGTGGCGCTCGCGGGGACGACGCGAGGCGCCGTCGACCGCGGATCCACACCCCACTCGTCGCACACCGTGACGAGATCGACGTCGACGATGAGCAGATCCATGTCCTGCTCGAACCCGAGCAGGTACGGCTGCATGGTCGAGTACATGAGGACGTCGCCCGCCCGGACCGACCGCAGTCCGCCCGCGTGGAAGACGAAGCCCGTGCCCGCCGCGAGGACCGAGACGAACACCGAGTGCTTCGGCGTCGCGGCGATGCTCTGCTGGTTCCGGTCGACGGCGTGCGGCGACGCCTGGATGCGGGTGACCGTCGTCCCGTCCACGGACAACTGGGTCGAGCTCGCGAGGAACGCGTCGGGCACGGGGCTCGAACAGTGCAGTCCGACGAGCGCGCGGCGGTTCCAGGACTCCCAGAACTCGAGGCGCTCGGGCCGGTCCACCAACTCGGTCGTCGTCGTGAGCACGCGTGGCCTCCTCGCCAGGATGCGCGCGGGCCGACGTCGTCCGGTCCACGTCGACCGTCCGGGCCCGCTGCGACCCCCGAAGGGATCGGCCACGACCCTACCGAGGCACGTGAGCGGTCACTTGCCGGATCGCGCACGGGCCTTGGCACCGGGCGCACGGACCGCGCGGGGCGGTGCCGCCGGGCGGGGCGGCCACGCGGGGCGCCGTCGCGTCAGTCGGCGCCGCGGATGACGATCGCCTCGGTCGAGACGTGCGACGTCGGCTGACCGAGCACATCCGGCTCGATGAAGATCGCCGTCTCGTCACCGACGACCTCGCGCACGAGCCCGCGCAACTCTCCGAGCACGGGCGGCAGATCCGTGAGCGCCTGCAGCGGCACGAGCGCGACGCGAACTCCGACCAACTGGATGATGCCATCGCTCTCGATCGTGCGCACCTGCAGCACCCCGTCGACGTATCGGCTCTCGAACAGCGCATCGCGAACGCGAGCGGCAAGGTCGGTCGTCACTGGTGAACCTCCTGCGTTGTGCTGGGGACTCAGCATAGCCATCGTGCTCGGGGAACACCCGGCCAGCGTGGCGCCGGGAGGACGACGGGACCCGACCGCCGTACACTTCCGGTGTGAACGCCGACTCCTCGCCGCAGCCCGTGACCGCCGCGTCCGACGGGGGGCTCGTGCTCGCGATGCTCGGCGTCGGCAACATGTCGGGCGCCATCCTCGAGGGCCTCAGGGCGCGCCGCGGCGCCGACGAGCCACCGATCCGGGTGACGACGCGCAGCGCCGCATCGGCGGCCACGTACGCGGACGCGAGCGACGTCGAGGCGATGTCGACGGAACGTGACCCCGACGCGAACCGTCATGCGGTGCGCGGTGCGGACGTCGTCGTCCTCGGCGTGAAGCCGCACATGGTGGCGGACCTCCTCGATGAGATCGCCCCGGAGGTCGGCCTCGGCACGATCGTCGTCTCGGTCGCGGCGGGGGTCACCGCGGCGGCCATGGAACGCCGGCTCCCGGCGGGCGCCCGCGTCGTGCGGGCGATGCCCAACACGCCCGCCACGCTCGGTCTCGGCGTCACCGGGATCGCTCCCGGCGCGGCCGCGGACGACGAGGCCATGGCGATCGCGACGCGCATCTTCGAGTCGGTCGGCGACGTCGTCGAGGTGCCCGAGTCGCGCATCGCCGCGGTCGCCGGAATCTCGGGCTCCGGTCCCGCCTACGTGTACCTCTTCATGGAGGACCTCATCCGTGCCGCCGAGGCGCGCGGCTTCACGCCCGAGCAGGCTCGCACGATGGTCGTCGCGACGTTCCGCGGTGCGAGCGAGCTCGCCACGCGGGCGAGCGACACGGACCCCGCCGAGCTGCGCCGCCACGTCACGAGCCCGAACGGCACCACGGAACGCGCCATCGGAGTGTTCCAGGAGGCCGGGCTCGCCGAGATCGTCGACCGTGCCGTGCAGGCCAACATCGATCGCTCCGACGAACTCGCCGCCGACAACGCATGAGTCGACCGCAGGTCTTCACGGAGGATCTCTACGCCGTCCTCGGTGTGCCGCAGGGAGCGAGCGAGGACGAACTCCGGCGCGCGGGGCGGAGCCGCCAACGCGAGACACACCCCGACTACGGCGGCGACGCGGCCGACTTCGTCAAGGTGCGGCTCGCCCTCGAGGTCCTGACCGACCCGCAGCTGCGGGCCCAGCACGACGAGTGGCTCGCCGGTTCCCGGACCGCCCGGCGAAGCGGGTCGCGACTGCGCGCCCAGCAGCGCACGCCGCGCCGACCCGCGCCCCGGACGCCCGCCGGCGCACGCACGCCCACCGCGACGCCGCAGTACACGGCCGAACCGCCGCCCCCCGATCGGATCCCCAAACCCCGCATCGACCTCGATCGCATGGCGTGGGCGCGCACCGCGTGGGCGCCACGACCGACGCAGTGGCCACCCGCGACCGCAGCACTGCCGCCGCTCGCCCCGCGCGAGCTCGCGCTCGTCGTCGGCTACGCCCTCGTCCTCGTCATCGGCACCCTGCTCTTCGTGCTCCCGAGCGCGCTCGTCGGACCGCCGGCCGACGGCCGCACCGGGGTGCTGTACGTGGGTGTCGTCTGCTTCCTCCTGCTCTCCCTCGGCTGGGCCGTACCGTGTGTCCTCGTGCGCGCTCGCGCCCTCTCGAGGGTGCTGAACATCGTCTCGGTCGTCGTGGCGGGCTTCGTCGCCGTCGTCTACGGGGTGATCGCCCTCATCGCCGTCACGGTCGGGCAGGGTGGCCCCGCGCTCGCCGCGTTCCTCGGCTTCGTCGTGTGCCTCCTGACGGCACTCCTGTCCGTGCTCGTCTGGACGGGGCTCGCCGGTCGCGCGCGAGCCTTCCTGCAGGAGGTGCTTCTCGTGCGCCTCGCGAACGCGTCGGCGCCCCGTGTGGACGATCCGACCCGCGTGTTCGGTGCACCCGCGCAGTCGACGATGGGCGGCACCACGGGCATCTCGCCGAGCGTCAACCCGATGCGCGCCGTCATGGCCCAGCGCATCGTCGGGCCGGCCCTCGCGGAACTGCTGCGCATTCCCGGCGTCCGCATCGTCCACGGACTGCGCGCGCCCGGTGGCGCCCCCGGTGTCGTCGCGCACGCGGTCGTCGCGGGACGCCGCATCGCGTTCATCGACGACGAACTGTGGCTGCCGGGGACCTACTCGATCGGCCAGGACGGCGGGATCCGCCGCGACGGTGAAGCGATCCGCACGGCCGCGACCGAGTTCCCGCACGCCGTCGAGGCGTATCACCGCCTGTTCGGTGAGGTCGCCCTCGTGCGCGGGTGGATCACGATCGTGCCCGAACGCGACGGCCCGCTCGACGTCGACGGGGGACTCACGTGGGAACGGGCACGGCTCGCGACGCTCGAGTCGATGCTGCGCGAGGTGGGCGACTGGCTCGCCCAGGACGGCGAACGGGTCGACCGGCTCCTGCTGCGCGACCTGCTGCGGCACCGCGCCTGAATCCTCGTCGCGCCGAGGCCACCCTGCACGGACGGGGCATTCGGACGCCCCGCTGCACGGGGTGCGCGGTCGGGCGACGCATCCGCCTAAGATGGTGGGGATCGTCTGCGGCGCGCTTCTGCGCGCGGCCACTTGTACTACCGGGAGGATGGGGCGCCGTTGGAAACGTTGCTGACCGTCACGAACGTCACCAAGAACCACGACATGACGCGTGCGTTGAAGGGTGTGAGCTTCGAGATCGCACGCGGAGAAGTCGTCGGACTCGTCGGTGAGAACGGGGCGGGCAAATCGACCCTGTTGAGCATTCTCGGCGGCTGGACCGCCCCGACGAGCGGCTCCATGGAGCTCGACGGCGAGCCCTACGCGCCGCAGAGCCCCGAGGAAGCGCTCGCCTGCGGAGTCGGCTCGATCCAGCAGAAGTTCGTCGTGGACCCCGACCACACGGTCGCGCAGAACATCTTCCGCGCCTCGTTCCACGCCGACAAGAGCCCCGAGGAACAGCGTGAGCGGGCTCGTGAGCTCCTCGAGTCGTCGGGTCTCGACTTCGACCCCGACGCCCGAATGGGCGACCTGGTGCGCGCCGAGCAGGCCCTCGTGGAGGTCGTTCGCCTCATCGCCGAGGAGACGCAGCTCGTGCTCATGGACGAGGTCGCGGCCACGTTCAACGACTTCGAGATCGCGCAGTTCCACCAGATCACGCGTCGTCTCGTACGTGAGGGCCGGTCCGTCATCTACATCACGCACCGCATCGACGAGATCTCGTCGCTCGTCGGCCGTGTCATCGTGCTCCGTGAGGGTCTCATCGCGCGCGAGTTCCACCCCCGCGCGATGCCGGCCACGGAGATCGCGTACGAGATCACCCAACGGGAGCTCGTGTTCGGGCGTCGGCCGGACGAGTTCGAGGACGAGCACACCCGCCTCTATGTCGAGCACCTCTCGACGCCGGACGGTCACGTGCGCGACGTCACGCTCGCGCTCCGGCGGGGCGAGATCTTCGGGCTCACCGGCCTGCGACGGGCCGGCATGACCGAACTGGCGAGCGCGCTCGTCGGCGTGACGCCGGCCACCTGGAGCGCCTATCGCATCGACGGCGCCGACGTCGAGGTCACCTCGCCCGCCGACGCGCTGTCGCACGGCATCGGGTACCTCTCCGACCGCGACGACGAGCTCGGCATCACGACGGAGGAGTCGATCGCGAAGAACCTGCTCGACGGTCGTGTCGCGATGGGCTTCCGCGAGGAGGTGGCCGCGCTCCGCGAGGTGGTCGCGCAGGTGCAGAAGCTCCGTATCCGCACGACCGACATCCAGAGTGACGTCGGCAAGCTGTCGGGTGGGAACCAGCAGAAGATCGCACTCGCACGGTGGATGGGCTCCGGGTGCGAGATCCTCATCCTGAACCACCCGACGCGCGGTATCGACGTCGGTGCGCGGCAGGACATCGGCGAGATGCTCAAGGAGCTCGCGCAGCGCGGCACGACGATCGTGCTCATCTCCTCCGACATGTCGGAGCTGCTCGAACTCTGCAACCGGACGGCCGTCATGCGTGATGGCGTCGTGGTCTCGGTGCAGGACAACGCCGAGTCGACCGAGGACACCCTCATGCGAGAGGCCCTCGGCGTCATGGACGAACCGTCGGAGCCGCGCCAGTCGCGCCGCGGGGAGCGCGCCGCGGTCTGAGGTCGTCAGGCGACGTTCACGCGTCACCGAACGAGGAAGCGGCCGCACGGACCAGGAACCGTGCGGCCGCTTCGTCGTGCGAGGCGATCAGATGGTGATGCGGCCCGAGACGCTCTTGAGCTTGTGGCGGGCGAGCGCGAGGTTCGCAGTGTTGCGGTCGAGCACGAGGTACACGAACAGGCCGGTCGAGTCGGAGCCGTTCAGCACGTTGATGAGGTGGTACTGACCGTCGAGGGTGATCATGATGTCCTCGATCTTGCCCGACAGGCCGATCTCGGCCATCGTCTTGAGCTTGGCGCGGACGACGTTGGAGTTACCGGCGGCGGCGACCGACAGGTCGAATCCGGGGTTGCCCCCGGACGCGAGCGCCATGCCGCTCGAGATGTCGACGATCGCGGCGCCGGTGGCGCCCTCGATGGCGAGGAGTTCTTGGACGAAGGTGTCGAGCTGAGACAAAGGAGTACCTTCCGGGGATGCGTGACGCCCATGCAGTGACGCGGTGAACAGGACGTCCGATGAATCGGGCGTCCACGAAATCGACATGAATTCACATGCCGTCTCGGATAGTATGCCATACGCCGTGTCCCGGCGAGCGGGATGTGCATAACGTGACAATTCCGCGACACGTCGTGTGCGAAACCTCCGACCCCACTGGTTCGATCGGGCGATGACATCGCCGCCGTCGTGTGGGCCGGACCGCTCGAATCAGCTCAGCGCGGCGAAGCGTTCCACGTCGTCGGAGGAGCCCGCGACGATGACGAGGTCGTGGTCGGAGACGACCGTGTCGTTCGCTGCATAGGTGAACGGCTTGCCGGGGGACTTGACTCCGACGACGGTCACGTTGTACTTCGTGCGCACGCCCGACTCGAGCAGCTTCTTGCCGCGGATCTGCTTCGGCGGGTACAGCTTCACGAGGACGAAGTCGTCGTCGAACTGGATGAAGTCGAGCATGCGGCCCGTGAGCAGGTGGGCGATCCGCTCGCCGGCCTCCGCCTCGGGGTAGATGACGTGGTGCGCACCGATGCGGGCCAGGATCTTGCCGTGCGTCGCCGACATCGCCTTCGCCCAGATCTGGGGGACACCGAGCTCGGCGAGGTTCGAGGTCACGAGCACGCTGCCCTCGATCGAGTTGCCCACCGCGACGACCGCGACCTGGAACTCCTGCGCACCGATCTGCCGGAGCGCCTCCATGTTCTTCGCGTCGAGCTGCACGGCGTGCGTGACGCGCTCGGCCCACTTCTGCACGAGCGCCTCGTCGGTGTCGACCGCGAGCACCTCGCGGCCCTGGCGCTGGAGCTGCCCCGCGGTGGCCGCACCGAAGCGACCGAGGCCGATCACGAGGACGGGCGCGTTGTGGGGGATCGGTTCACCCAACGATGATCCTTTCTTCGGGGAGGCGGTAGAGCTGCTTGTGCTCGCTCGACGCGAGCGCCGCCGCCATCGTGACTGTACCCACTCGACCGAGCCACATCGTGGCGGTGAGGATGTACGTCCCCTCGACCGGGAGCTGCTGGGTGAGGCCGGAACTGAGCCCGCACGTCGCGAACGCGCTGATGCTCTCGAACAGGGCGTGTGAGAACGGGGCATCGGCGAAGTGCATGAGCAGGATCGCGGAAACCGAGACGATCGTGGCACCCCAGAGCGACACGCTCACGGCGAGGCGCAGCACGTCGCCCGGGATCCGGCGACCGAACGCCTGCATGTCGTTGACGCCCTTCGCCTCCGCGAACGCCGCGAGGAACAGGATCGCGAGCGTCGTCACCTTGATGCCGCCCGCCGTCGAGGCCGAGCCGCCGCCCACGAACATGAGCATGTCGAGCACGAGCATGGTCGCGCCCTCGGTCTCGTCGATGGGGATGGTCGAGAAGCCGCCCGAGCGGGTCATCGCCGACAGGAAGCCCGCCTGGAACGGGCGCATGAGCGGGTGGAAGGCACCGATCGTCTCGGGGTTGTCGGCCTCCAGAAGATACAGCACGAGCCAGCCGACGAGGAAGAGCGCGACGGTCGTGACGAGGGTCATCTTCACGTGCACCGAGAAGCGCTGACGGTGACGCACCCACCGCACGAGCGCGAAGATGACGGGGAACCCGAGGCTCCCTGCGAACACCGCGGCGGCGAGGCAGCCGAGCATCCACAGATCGTTCTTGAAGGGCTCGAGTCCGTCGGGGTTCGGCGTGAACCCCGTGTTCGTGAAGGCGGACGCCGAGTAGTAGAAGCCGTCGATGATCGCGGTGCCGAGGTCGAACCCGGCGAACAGGAGCCGCGGGATGATGAGCAGCGCGATGACGGTCTCGATGATGAGCAGGGAGACGGCGACCGTGACGAGCATGCCGCCGATCTCACCGAGACGGATGGCCTGCGATTCCGAGACGGGGCCCGCATGGATGCGCATCGGATTGCTGTCGGAGGCGGCCATGAGCTTCTGGCGGAGCCCCAGTCGCCGCGCGACGATCGCGCCCATGATGCTCGCGAGCGTGAGGACGCCGACGGCACCGACCTCGAGTCCCACGAACACGACGGCGTGCCCGAACGGCGACCAGTGGGTCGACATGTCGACGATCGACAGTCCCGTGACGCAGATCGTGGAGACGGCCGTGAAGAGGGCCTCGTGGAAGGGCGTCCCGTGCCCGCTCGCGGACGAGATGGGCAGGGTCAGGAGCAGTGTCCACAGCATGATGATGGACGTGAAGACGAGGACGGCGAACCGCGAGGGCGAGCTGTGCGCGAAGTCGTCGACGAAGTCGCGGAGTCTGCCCGCGAGGGTCCGGGAGACGTGTCCGCGACGGTTGATCCGCGGTTGTTCCGGCGGGTGCCGGCGATTTCGCATGCTTGCCTCACGTGAGTGACGACGGGGCTCGGTTCGGCCACGCAATGCTACTCCGGACGCACGTTGTTCGAGGCGCGCCGGGGGGATGGGGAGAACTCACCTTGTTCACAGACATCACTGCCCCGTATGGTTACCAGCAGACGCAGTGTTGCACTCGTGTCACACTGGTATAGCTTCGACGAACCTGGGGGTCAATGAACATGGCGAACGAGCTCTCCGACGTGCGGTTCCTCACCGTGGCCGAGGTTGCGGAACTCATGCGGGTGTCGAAGATGACCGTGTACCGACTCGTGCACTCGGGCGAACTGCCCGCCGTACGGTTCGGCCGCTCGTTCCGCGTTCCCGAGTCGGCCGTCGCCGAGGCGCTGCGTCGCACGGGCACCGAGGACGAGGTCGGCAAGCACACCGCGTAGTCCTCGCGACCGCACGCGTCCGTGACCCCAGTCGGAACCGCGTGCGACCGTGGGGCGGCTGTCAGGTGAATCGTGCGCCACCGGACGTGTAGGCTTGGGCGAGCGATTTCTCCGGGTCGTCCACCGCGACCGGAGCGCACCGCGTAACGAAGGAAGTCCCAATGGGTTCTGTTGTCAAGAAGCGCCGCAAGCGCATGGCGAAGAAGAAGCACCGCAAGCTGCTTCGCAAGACTCGCCACCAGCGTCGCAACAAGAAGTAGTCTGCGACGTCGCTGGAGCGCCGGGCCCCTGGCTCGGCGCTTTTGGCGTCTCCGGGGCCGGCACGTGCGAGCGCGCCGACACGTCGGATACGATCGATCGCGGGTGAGCCGGGAAGTCTGGTCGGCGCCGATCAGTCCACCCATCACGAGGGATCCCCGTATGTCGCCCATCCGCACCGCCCGACCCGCACCCACGACACGCTGGGGCCGCCTGCTCGACCGCCTCGCGTCGCAATCGCTCGGCGGCACGATCCTGCTCGCCGCCGCGGTCGTCGCGCTCGTCCTCGCGAACTCACCGCTCGCGGGCGGCTACACGGCGCTGCGTGACACGCATCTCGGGATCCCGGCGCTCGGGCTCGACCTCTCGATCGGTCACTGGGCCGCGGACGGCGTGCTCGCGATCTTCTTCGTCGTCGTCGGGATGGAGCTGAAGCGCGAGTTCGTGACGGGGAGCCTGCGCGATCCGCGCGCCGCGGCGCTGCCGATCGCCGCGGCGGTCGGGGGCATGCTCGTCCCGGCCGGGGTGTACGCGCTCGTCGTCGTCATCGCGGGGGTCGACGCCCTGCGCGGCGTCGCGATCCCCGTCGCGACCGACATCGCGTTCGCGCTGGGGCTCGTGGCCGTCGCCGGGCGCGGGCTGCCGTCGGCGTTCCGCGTCTTCCTCCTGACCCTCGCGATCGTCGACGACCTCCTCGGCATCCTCGTGATCGCGATCGGCTACACCGACGGCGTCGACCTCGTGTGGCTCGTCGTGAGCCTCGTCGCCGTCGCCGCCGCGTGGTTCGTCATGCACCGTGGCATCGGGGCGTGGTGGATCCTCGTCCCGCTCGGGCTCGTCGCGTGGTACGGCATGTACCGCTCGGGCGTGCACGCGACGATCTCCGGCGTCCTCCTCGGCCTGTGCGTGCCGGCGAAGCCCATCGGACGCGACGAGGTGTCGATGGCGGAACACATGGAACGCGGCTGGACGGTCGTCTCGCAGGCGATCGCCCTTCCCGTGTTCGCGTTCTTCGCCGCCGGGGTGCCGCTCACGGCCGGCGGCTCGTTCACGGCCACGGTGAGCGATCCCGTGTTCGTCGCGGTCGCGCTCGCGCTCGTGGTGGGCAAGCCGCTCGGGATCGTCACGGTCGTCGCACTGCTGCGGCGGCTGCCGGCGTTCCGGCTCGACCCCGGCCTGCGCTTCGGCGACGTCGTGGCACTCGGCGCGCTCGCGGGGATCGGGTTCACGGTCTCGCTGCTCATCGGGGAACTCGCGTTCCGCGACGACCCCGCGCATCTCGAGGTCGCCCACCTCGGCGTGATCGCCGGATCGCTCGTGTCGGCGGTCATCGGTATCGTGCTCTTGCGCCTGCGCTCGACCCGTCACGCGATCGAGCAGCGCGCCGCCCGGGAGGGCGGCGACACCCACGACGAGGAGCGATGACGATGCGAGGACCATTCCGACCGGGAGCACCCCGCGGCGGTCGCGACCCGCGTGGCATCGGTGGCCCGTCCGACGCGGTGCGGCTCGCGCGAGCACGCGGCGAGGTGCTCGTCGAGTTCTACACGCGACCCGGCTGCCACCTGTGCGACGACGCGCGTGCGACGGTCACGGCGACGACCGAGCGCACGGGGGCACGCGTCGTCGAGATCGACATCACGAGCGACGAGGGCCTCGTGCGCAGATTCGGCGAGGACGTGCCCGTCGTGTTCGTCGACGGCAGGCCGCACGCGAAATGGTTCGTCGACGGGGCGAAGCTCGAGGCCGACATCGAACGTGCGCGATCCCCGCGGCGACGCGACCGCGACCACGAATGACGACGTGCCCCACGACCGAGGTCGCGGGGCACGTCGTTCGACGAGGCGTCGGCGCTACGGCGTGAGCCGGTTCGGGCCACGGAACAGGAACGTCACCTCGCGCAGCGTCGACTGGTGCAGCATGAGCATGAGCACGCGTGCGAGACCCATGCCGAAGCCACCGTGCGGCGGGGCGCCGTAGCGGAAGAAGTCGAGGTAGAACTCGAGCTCCTCGAGATCCATGCCCTTCTCGAGTGCCTGCGCCTCGATCCGCTCGACGCGGTGCTCGCGCTGCGCGCCGGTCGTGATCTCGACACCGTTCCAGATGAGGTCGTACGACTTCGTGAGGGTCGGGTCGTCGTCGTGGCGCATGTGGTAGAACGGCCGGATCGACGCCGGGTAGTCGGTGACGAACACGAACTCGTGCCCGTACGTCTCCTTCACGTACGCAGCGATCTGCCGCTCGCCCTCCGGGTCGAGATCGAGGTCGGCGCGATCGATGTGGTGGCCGCGCTCCTCCACGATGCGGCGTGCCTCGAGCAGCGGGATGCGGGGGAACGGGAGCTCCGGAACCGTGATCTCGACGTCGAACAGCTCGCGGATCTCGTCACCGTGCTTGTCCTTGACGGCCTGCAGCCCCGCGCGGAGGAGCTCCTCCTGCATGCGCATGACGTCCTCGTGCGAGTCGATCCACGAGATCTCGGCGTCGACGCCCGTGAACTCGGTCGCGTGCCGCGACGTGAACGACGGGTCGGCGCGGAAGACGGGGCCGACCTCGAAGACCTTGCCGAAGCCGGCCGTCTGCGCCATCTGCTTGAAGAACTGCGGCGACTGCGCGAGATACGCGGGACGGTCGAAGTAGTCGACCTTGAAGAGCTCCGCCTTCGACTCCGACGCCGAGGCCATGAGCTTCGGCGTGAAGATCTCGATGTAGTCGCGCTCCACCCAGTACGTGCGCAGCGCGTGCAGGAACGTCGTCTGGACGCGGAAGAGGAGGTTGTTGCGCGGCTGACGCAGGTCGAGGAAGCGCCAGTCGAGGCGCTTGTCGATCGAGGTGTCGTCGGCGATCGGCGTCTCGGCGATCGCCTCCGTCTCGACGACGAGCTCGTCGATACGCACCTCGAGGCCGCCGAGCTTCACGCGCTCGTCGTGCTTGAGCTGACCGTGCACGGTCAGGAACGAACCCTGCGCGAGGCCCGAGATCGCGTCCGAGATGCCCTCCCGGCCCTCCGAGCGCGGATTCACGAGCTGAACCGCACCCGACTCGTCGCGCAACACGACGAACTGGACCTTCTTCTGGTCGCGGACGGTATCGACCCACCCCTGCACGGTCACGGGACCATCGGCGAGGGCGGGCAGGGCGGAGACGAGGGAACGTTCGGTCACGGCCCCAGGGTAACGCTCCCGCGGCACGGACGCCCGACAGGCGGACGCCGTGGCGCCGCGCGACGACGACGGTGCGCGCGGCGAGCGGGCCGGTTCGCCATCGACTTCGATGCTCCGTAGAATCACGCCCATGGTGGCAGAGCGCGTGCACCTCGTCCGACACGGTGAGGTCGACAACCCGAACGGGCTGCTCTACGGGCGGCTCCCCGGGTTCGAGCTGTCCGACCGCGGGCACCGCATGGCGAAACTCGCGGCCGACGACCTCCACGCCCGCAACGTGCCTGCGAGCCGCCTCGTCGTCTCGCCGCTCGTGCGCACGCGACAGTCCGCACAACCGATCGCCGACGCGTTCGGCATCGAGCCCGTGACCGACGATCGCGTCATCGAGCCGTGGAACCGCTTCGAGGGGCGACGCATGCACGGTCGCTATTCGGCGCTCCGGCAGCCCACCAACTGGCGGTTCCTCTGGAACCCGCTCAGGCCGAGCTGGGGCGAGCCGTACACGCACGTGCGCGACCGCGTGCGCGCCGCGATGGTCGACGCCGTCGAGGCCGCGCCGGGCGGCGATGTTATCGTTGTGTCGCACCAACTGCCCATCTGGGTCACCCACCTGGCGGTCGTGCACAAGCCGCTCGCGCACCGGCCCGATCAGCGTCGCTGCACGCTCTCGAGCATCACGACGCTCGCCTACGACCCGGCCGTCGGGTTCAGGGAGATCGACTACCGCGAGCCGGCCGCCGAGGAGGCGTCCGACGCGACAGACCAGGGAGCCGTGTGACGACAGCAGGGCCAGCGCGAGGGGGCCGCCGCGCCGCGCGAGTCGCGGCGATCCTCGCGATCGCCACGATCGGCCTCACCGGTTGCGCGGGCGACACGTGGGCGGAACAGGTCGGCAGCGACCCGGGGCAGGGCGTCACGGCCGAGGACGGCTCGTGGAGCGAGTTCCCCGTCGAATCCCGCAAGGCCCCCGTCGTCTTCACCGGTGAGGTCGAGGACGGCACGACCGTGTCGTCCGAGTCGCTCGCCGGCACCGTCACGGTCGTCAACTTCTGGTACGCCGCCTGCCCGCCCTGCCGTCTCGAAGCGCCGGGCCTCGAGACGATGTGGCAGGAGTACGAGCCGCAGGGCGTGCAGTTCCTCGGCGTCAACATCTACGACCAGGCGCCGACGATCGAATCGTTCAACCAGTCGTTCGGCATCACCTACCCGTCGATCCTCGACGTCGAGGACGCGAGCGTCCGCCTCGCGTTCGCCGACAACGTGCCACCGCAGGCCATCCCCTCGACGCTCGTGCTCGACCGCAGCGGGCGGGTCGCCGCGGTCGTGCTCGGCCCGATCGATCCGTCGATCCTCGGGCCGATGATCGACCGCGTCGTGGCGGAGGAAGACGCATGACGCTCGCGCTCGACGCGGGGGACGTCATCATGAGCGGGCAGTTGCTGCTCGCCCTCCCGCTCGCCGTGCTCGCGGGCCTCGTCTCGTTCGCGTCACCCTGCGTGCTGCCCGTCGTGCCGGGCTACCTCGGGCTCGTCGGCGCGACCTCGCGGTCGCGCACCGAATCCGGTCGGCTCGAGACCGCGCAGGCCGACGCGGGCACCACGACGACGCGGCTCGGGCCGAAGACCCGCGTCGCCCTCGGCGCGACGCTGTTCGTCATCGGCTTCTCGGTCGTCTACGTCGTCGCGGGTGCGGCGTTCGGACAGATGGGCCAGTGGCTGCTCGCGTCGCAGGGCACCATCATGCGCGTGCTCGGCGTCGTCGTGTTCCTCATGGGGCTCGTGTTCGTCGGGCAGGTGAGCTTCATGCAGCGACAGTGGAAGCCCCTGCGATCACAGGCCGGCCTGCTCGCGGCCCCGCTCCTCGGTGTCGCCTTCGGCGTCGGGTGGGTGCCGTGCATCGGCCCGACGCTCATCGCGATCCAGGCGCTCAGCTTCCAATCCGCCTCACCCGGTCGCGGCGCGCTCCTCGGCTTCGCGTACTGCATCGGACTCGGCATCCCGTTCATCCTGCTCGCACTCGGCTTCGGCGCCGCGACGACCGGCGCCGACTGGCTCCGCCGGCACATCCGCGCGATCAACCTGGCCGGTGGGGCCCTCCTCATGCTCATCGGCCTGCTCATGGTGTTCGGCGTGTGGCAGCAGTTCGTGTCCGTCGTCGGATCGATCCTCCCCGGCTATGTCGCGCCCATCTGATCACGTCGACGCGGGGCGGATCGGGTTCGAGCAGCGCGATCGCAAACCCGCGCGCACCTCCGGGCCCGTGGGGCCGCTCGGCCGCATCGTCGGGTTCCTGCGCGCCATGTGGCGACAGCTCACGAGCATGCGCGTCGCGCTCCTGCTGCTTCTGCTGCTCGCCGTCGCCGCAGTGCCGGGCTCGCTCGTCCCGCAGCGCTCGAGCGACCCCAACGGCGTCACCCAGTACTTCGCGACCGAACCCGAACTCGCGCCCGTGCTCGACAAGCTGCAGATGTTCGACGTCTACGGCTCGGTCTGGTTCACCGCGATCTACCTGCTGCTGTTCGTGTCCCTCGTCGGCTGCATCATCCCGCGCATCTCCCACCACTGGAAGGCACTGCGCACCCCGCCACCGACGACACCGGCTCGCCTCGAGCGGCTCGACGCGTACTCCACCCTCCGACTCGACCACATCGCCGCCGAGCACCGCGGCGAGGTGATCGCGCAGGCCAAGGCCCTCCTCGACAAACGCGGCTACCGCACCGTGCTCGTCGACAAGGGCACACGCGGACTGTCCGTCTCCGCCGAACGCGGCTACCTGCGCGAGACCGGCAACCTCGTGTTCCATATCGCGATGCTCGGCATCATCATCGCCGTCGGCATCGGCGGCGGCTTCTCGTGGCAGGCGCAACGCGTCGTCGTCGAAGGGCAGACCTTCGTCAACGATCTCGTCAGCTACTCGTCCTTCACGCCCGGCCGCTTCTTCTCGCCCGAGCAGCTGACGCCCTACGCGATGCGACTCGACTCGTTCGACATCACCTACGAGTCGACCAACCCCAACGCGATCGGGCAGCCGACCGACTTCGCGGCGAACGTCACCGTCATCGACCCCGACGGGACGACCGCGAACGACACCGTGCGCGTCAACGCGCCCCTGCGGTACGACGACACGAACGTGTACCTGCTCGGAAACGGCTACGCCCCGCAGATCACGGTGCGGGACCCGAACGGCGCGGTCGTGTTCGAGGACAACGTGCCGTTCCTCCCGCAGGACAACAACCTCACGAGCCTCGGTGTCGTGAAGGTGCCCGACGGGCTCCAACAGCAGCTCGGCATGATCGGCTTCTTCTACCCGAGCGCGGTCGAACTCGACTCGGGCGCCTACTCGTCCGACCACCCGGACCTGCGCGATCCGCTCCTCACGCTCAACGTCTACGAGGGCGACCTCGGCATCGACGACGGTGTGCCCAGGAGCGTCTACTCGCTCGAGACGGAGACGCTCACGCAACTCGCGGGCGGCGACACGGGCACCCGCGCACTCCAGCTCCGGCCCGGCGAGACCGTCGAGCTCCCCGGCGGCCGCGGCACCGTGACCCTCGGCGACATCCCCCGATTCGCCTCGTTCGACGTCCACCACGATCCGACGCAGCTGCCCGTGCTCACCTGCGCGATCCTCATCGTGGCGGGGCTCCTCGTTGCACTGCTCGTGCCGCGCCGACGCATGTGGGTCAAGGCGATCCCACAGCCCGACGGCACCCTGCTCGTCGAATACGCCGGCCTCAACCGCGGCGAGGACCCGCAACTCGCGGTCGCCGTGAACGAACTGCTCGACGCACATTCGGAAGGCCTCGTAGGCTACCTCGAAGACCCACCACCCCCGCAGACGAACGAAGGCACGACGTGAGCGACCCAACCAGTCTGACCGAGACCCTGTCGACGTGGTCGAACACGCTCCTGTACGTCGCGATGGCCGCGTACGCGATCTCCTTCATCTTCTTCGCGATGGACCTCGCGGGCCGCTCGGCCCGGATCGGCGCACCACGAGCGGCCGGATCCGCGGTCGGCGCGACGAAGCGCACGCTCGTCGGGGCCCGGGCCACCGCGGGAACGGCGAGCGACGGCCACGCGACCGGCGCCGACATCCCGGACCCGACCGCGGACGCCGACGCGACGACCGCCACCGGACGAAAACTCGCATCGACGCGCGCGACCGTCGAGGACGGCTGGCGCGACACACGTGCGACGCCGTCGCTCCGCATCGCGATGTGGATCATGGGCCTCGGCTTCGCCGTCCACCTCGCCGCGGCGATCCTGCGCGGCATCGCGGCCGGACGCGTGCCCTGGTCGAACATGTACGAGTTCTCGATGACGTTCACGCTGCTCATCGTGCTCGTGTTCTTCGCCGTCCAGTTCTGGACCGACGTGCGCTTCCTCGGAACCTTCATCACGGGCTTCGCGGTGCTTTGGCTCAACCTCACGACGCTCGGGTTCTACGTCGACGTCGTCCCGCTCGCGCCCGCCCTCCAATCGGCGTGGCTCGTCATCCACGTCTTCATCGCCTCGCTCGCGACCGGATGCCTCGCCCTCGGATTCGGTCTCAGCGTCTTCCAGCTGCTCCAGACGCGACGCGCCGCGAACGCGCGAGCCGGGCGCGTCTCGAAGATCCGCTTCCTGCAGGCGCTCCCCGACACCGATCGGCTCGAGAACCTCGCGTACCGGATCAACGTCGTCGGCTTCATCCTGTGGACCTTCACGCTCATCTGCGGCGCGATCTGGGCCGAGCAGGCGTGGGGACGCTACTGGGGTTGGGACACGAAGGAGGTTTGGACGTTCATCATCTGGGTCGTCTACGCCGGGTACATCCACGCGCGTGCGACGCGCGGCTGGCGCGGGACGCCCTCCGCATGGCTCTCGATCGTCGGCTTCCTGACCGTGCTGTTCAACTTCGGCATCGTCAACGTCTTCTTCAAGGGGCTGCACGCGTACTCCGGGCTCTGAGGTCCTTCGGCGGACGCGCCGTCACGCACGCGACGGTGCATCACCCACGGTGATGCACCGTTTCGTGTTCCGACATTTGCGTCGATGACCGGGTGCCCCTTGACTCGGAGCACCGGCCGCGGGACACGTCGGCCGCGGACTGCGGAGGAGCGGGCATGACGGGAACGGACGAGTTCGACTACGTCGTCGTGGGCGGCGGGACCGCGGGGTGCGTCCTCGCGAACCGATTGAGCGCGGACCCCGCGGTGCGCGTCCTCCTCCTCGAGTGGGGGCCGGACGACGCCGACGAACCGCGCGCGCAATCACTGCGCCGCTGGGCGGACATGCTCGAGGGCGAATACGACCTCGACTATCGCAGCGTCGAGAACGTGCGCGGCAACTCGGGCATCAGGCAGTCCCGCGCGCGCATCATCGGCGGCTGCTCGACGTGCAACACGATGATCGCGTGGAAGCCGCTGCGCAGCGATCTCGACGAGTGGGTCGCGCTCGGCGCCGTGGGCTGGACCCCCGAAGCGCTCGAACCCGCATGGGAGCGGCTGTCGGCGCCCATCGCACCCGTCGGTGCCGGCGACCGCAACCCGCACGTCGTCGACGTCGTCGAGGCGGCGTCGAAGGCACTCGGCCTGCCCGTCGTCGACGACTGGAACCGCCGGGGGATCAGCGAGGGCGCCGGTTTCTTCGACGTGGGCTACGACCCGGCCACGAACCAGCGCTCGAGCGCGTCGCACAGCTACCTGCACCCCGTCGAGGACCGGCCGAACCTCGTCGTCCGCACGGAGCGGCGCGCGGTCGGGCTCGTCGTCGAAAACGGCCGATGCACGGGTGTCCGGACGGTCGACGCCGGTGGTGCAGCGCACCTGGACCGGGCGCGCGCCGAGGTGATCGTGGCGTGCGGCGCGATCGACACGCCGCGACTGCTGCAGCTCTCGGGCATCGGCCCCCGCGACGTCCTCGAGGCGGCGGGTGTTCCCGTCGTCGTCGACTCACCGGGGGTCGGTCGGAACCTGCAGGACCACGCCGAGGGCATGGTCGTGTTCGAGATCGCCGACGACATCGACCCGACGGTGTGCGCGAGCGGTTGGGACGGTGGCTACGTCGTCCGCGTCGAGGAGGGGCGCGGCCCCGACGTGTCGACTCACGCCCCCGTCGAAGCGTGGACCGCGCAACTCGAGGCCGCAGGCATCGAGTTGCCCGAGCGGCTCTTCGCGCTCGCGCCGAACGTCGCGAAGCCCGCGAGCCGCGGCCGCGTGTGGATCACCTCGGCCGATCCCGACGTCGCGCCCTCGATCGACTACGGCTCGTTCACCGACCCCGACGGGCACGACGAGCGCATGCTCGTGGAAGGCGTCCGGCTGGCCCGCCGCGTCGCCGCGGCACCACCCCTCGCCGCCCGTGTCGTGCGCGAGGTGTTCCCCGGGCCGGGCGTCACGAGCGACGAGGACGTGTCCGCCGCCGAACGGGCCGTCCACAACACCGTCTACCACGTGTCCTGCACCGCCCGGATGGGCGCGGACGGTGACCCGGAGGCCGTCCTCGACGAACGTCTGCGGGTCCGCGGGGTCGCCGGGCTGCGCGTCGCCGACGCCTCGGCGTTCCCGACCCTGACGGCACTCAACCCCGTCATCACGATCATGGTGCTCGCCGAGCGCGCGGCCGAGCTCGTCCTCGAGGACGCCGCGGCGACGCGCTCGGTGGACGCGAGCGATTGAGCTTCATCACCTTACCCGCGGCCGTCCTCGAGCGGGGGACGGCCGCACGGGCGCGTTCCCGCACCGGGCGGCGGCCGAATCGGCTGCATCACGGGACGTGATGCAGCGCATCGCGAACGACTGTTGGACCGATCGGCTCCGGATCCAGGACGCTGACGGGGTGGCCGCGACGTGGCGGTCCCCCAGGACCACGAGGAGCTCCGCATGAACGTACCTGTCGCCCAGGTGCCTCGCATCGAGGACAAGACCATCCAACCGATCCCGCTCAACGAGCGGCACGGCAAAGCGCGCGACCTGTTCACCATCTGGTTCGGCTCGAACATCATGGTGCTGACGGTCGTGACGGGCGCGCTGTCGTCGACCGTCTTCGGCCTCGACGTCGTGACGGGCGTCATCGCGCTCCTCGTCGGCAATCTGCTCGGCGGCGTCTTCATGGCGCTGCACTCGGCTCAGGGGCCCAAGCTGGGCGTCCCGCAGATGGTGCAGACCCGCGGCCAGTTCGGGTCGTTCGGCGCGCTCCTCGTCGTCGCCGTCGTCGTCATCATGTACATCGGCTTCTTCGCCGCCAACCTCGTCCTGGGCGGCCAGGCCGTCAACGTCGTCGCACCCGTCGTGCCCGTCGACTGGGGCATCGTGCTCGTCGGCATCGTCAGTGTCGCCGCCGCGGCATTCGGGTACCGCCTCATCCACGCCTACACGCGCATCATGTCGATCGTCTCCGGCATCGCCCTCGCGGTCGCGTTCATCACGATCATCGCCGCCGGACTTCCCGCGAACCTGCTGTCGACGGGTTCGTTCAACCTGGCCGGCTTCATGGGGGCCGTCTCGGTCGCCGCGCTGTGGCAGATCGCCTACGCGCCCTACGTGTCGGACTACTCGCGCTACCTGCCCGAGGACACGGGCCCCCGCACGGCCTTCTGGGTGTCGTACGCGGGATGCATCCTCGGCTCGTACCTGCCCATGGTCCTGGGCACGCTCGTCGGCGGCATCCTCGTGGCACTCGGCCAGTCCGGGGACGACATCGTCGGTGGTCTGGGGCAGCTCCTCGGGCCGATGGCCGTGCCGATCATCGCCGTGTTCTCGATCGGCGTCGCGGGCACCAACTCGATGAACCTCTATTGCGGTGTCCTGTCGGTCCTGACGATCGGGCAGACGTTCGTCCCGTCATGGAATCCGCGAGCGATCACGCGCGCCGTCGTCGCGGCGATCATCTTCGGGCTGTCGCTCGTCCTGGCGCTCGTCGGGCGCGACGACTTCCTCGCCCACTACTCGAACTTCCTCGCGCTGCTCTTGTACGTGCTCGTGCCGTGGACGGCGATCAACCTCGTCGACTACTACCTGCTGCACAAGGGCGACTACCGCGTCGACGACTTCTTCCGCCGCGACGGTGGC